>NZ_JBXCJE010000002.1:0-536511 GCF_056786535.1 Sporosarcina sp. Y352 | reverse complement strand
ACAAACTGATTATTCGGTATTAGCCCCGGTTTCCCGGAGTTATCCCCATCTGTAGGGCAGGTTGCCCACGTGTTACTCACCCGTCCGCCGCTAAAGTTAGAGAGCAAGCTCTCTAACTTTCGCTCGACTTGCATGTATTAGGCATGCCGCCAGCGTTCGTCCTGAGCCAGGATCAAACTCTCCATAAGAACTACTTCTATAAAGAAGTAGTTTTCCATAAAGAAATCGAATAGCTCATTTCTTGCTGACTCGAATCCGAAGATTCTTATGTGTGTTTCCATTCAACCAACCGAAGCTAGCTTAGTTAGAAACGTTTTGCTTTAGTGCGTTAGCACTTAAGCTGTATTTCATTGATGTTTTGCTGTTCAGTTTTCAAGGTTCATGTCGGAAGGATCAACTTGCACCCTTCGTCTTTAGTTATCGTTGTTTTCTGCGACAACTTTTATATCATAACATTTCGTTCAGTTCGTGTCAACAACTAATTTCACTTTCTATTTTCGTTGTTTTCATTATGTCGCAAAAGCAACTTAATAAATATACCATTCTATCTCATGAAATACAAGTCTTATTTAAAATAGTTTCCTTTTCTATTTCTACTGTACCAAAGTGCACTATCTCATTCCTTCCTCATCATTAGAAATTAAACATCTTTCTATTCTAATTCCTTTTCAATTAAAAAGAGGTACCTGCGTCAGACACAAAGACGAACAACACACATCTGAATAGTTTTTAAAAAAGTAATGAAATAGAAAGCGAATAATCCATAGGATAAAGAGATTTTGTGGGCCACCCTATTAAATCACTTATATAGAAGAGATTCGAACGGGTGAGGAAAACTCAAAAAGGTTGAAGTGTCAGGTCCTGCAAAATAGGTTATCGATAAGGTTGAAAAAGAGCCCGAATTCACAGATGAATAGAAAGTTGAATTAGATAAGAAGGATGCAGATGAAAAGGCAGCTGCTGACTAAAAGCTAGAAGAAGCCACTAAATAATAGCTGAAGCAGATGCTAACAAGATAAAACTGAGTACGTACAAAGTGAGATCTGAAATACCTGTTAGAGAATATCCGGCTTTATCTGATGACATGACATATATCGATAGCGCAAAAGATAGCGCCAGAGGTCTGTACAGCATAATCTTTAACGATAATCTCATGGACGACTCCCACTCATATGTCACTCTTCGAGATGGTGAATATTTCAAAATGACTGGAGGAGAAATGCATCCAGTAGCCTCGGAACTATCCATAATCCCAAAGGATAGATTATATAAAGATGGCATGTACAAAGTCGGCAAGGACATACCCGCTGGAGAGTATAAGGTAATTTTGGCTAGTTCCATCGGGATGGGTTATTTAGAGGTAAGTTCAAATAGCAGCCACCAACTCGGTAGTATTGTTACAAATGAAAATATCCAGGCTGATACTTATATCACTGTAAAAGATGGTCAATATTTAAAATTACAAGGTGCTACAATTCAAATATGATTGTATTTAAATCTTTCAAAACAAAAAAAGCGTCCTACCCACGATCAACTGTGGTTGGGTCGCTTTTCACTTTAGACTTACTGAGCTGTTACTTATTTACCACAACTGCATACTTCGCTGCTTAAAAGAGGTACCTGTGTGAGATTCAAAGACGAACCCATCTAATTTAACTTTCAACTTATAAGTACCCTCACAGAAGACATAATTGTTTACAGCTCGAACTTTCCGTTTTATGCGTTAAATCAAAAACAGCCGATCTTTTATTTGGCACAAATCCTCACTTTACTTCCTCATTCAAAACGAAATGAATCTATAACAAAATCCAACTCACGTATCATATTAAACGCAACAAAATCCAAGTCCTCTTGGTTTAACGGGTTATGCATTTCTTCATTTGCCTCACTGGCAATCGCCAATGTGTAAGTTTTTTCACCATCATTGGTTATGTATATTTCATCGCTATTTCCCCAGTAACTCTCCTCTAAAACTTCATCATAAATAATGATGCTAAATACGTATTGTTCAATTGCTTTCGAGTGGTTTAAATAATGAAAATCGATTGTTCCCTCCGAACTACTAGCCCAGGTTCCATAACTAATCTCTATCCTATTGTTCCAACTGATTGGATAATCAAATGAAATCCCATAGTCTTCATCGGTATAAGTTGTCAATTCTGTGTTATTCTCTACCTCGGTAACAGAATGTACGACCGATTCAAAAACCGCCGAAATACCTACATACCCGACAAACAACAAAAACGTTAACCAAAAGCCTTTCCAACTACTATCACCACGTTTTCGTACTTTCTCTAGAAGCTCGTCACCTGAAAAGTGCTTTTCTAATTTATTGATTTCCTTTTGTGCAAACTTTTTATATTGAAAATTACCACCAATACCAAGTAGCACCGCAATACCAATGCTGATATATGAGTCAAACCGGGTGGTAGCGGCTCCTACTAAAAAGTGTACTACGTCAGCTATAATAAATAACAGTAGTATCACTAGTACATGCTTATACATTTTCCGATAACCAAGCCAGAAAAATGTAGCAAAGAAAGCTGCCCAGTTCCATGATCGTCGTTCATTTTTTGCCCATTTTCCAAAATAATACGACTCTTTATACTCGCCCACAAAAGCTTTCAACAAGTCTGGTTTTTCTGTCTCACTAGGCGTTTCCACATTACTGTCCAAAAGGTTATTACCACAAGTCCCACAAAATTGATCTTTTTCAAAAATCGTACCCCCACAACGAGTGCAATGCATACACAATCCCCTACCCCACTGGCAAATCAATTTCATCAACTTGCTCTATATTTAGTCGTACAATCTGTTGAAGTCCTGCGTTTATTAAAAAGAGGTACCTGTATCAGACACAAAGACAAACTATTCATACATTTAAGTAATTATACTAAGAATAAAGATAAATTGCATAGGTATTGATTTACTTTGTATTATTATAGAATTGAGTTGTATTTACTGAATAGTTCCGCGCACAGTACCTAAAATTAAAGGGTAGTATCAGGACCACATATTTAAAAAGCCTAATTTCTCACTTATATTACCGAGAAATTAGGCTTTTTATATTTGGATTCTCTTTATTGTAAACGCGATTTCTTGATGCTACCCATCTGAAGGAAGTTGTCTTTTTAAGTTAGCTGTGCGAAATAGCGCCTAAAGTGACACATGGGAATACCTAGGAAACGAAATAGTTACTCCAAAACAAATCGAAAATACTTAAGCAGCCCCAGTATGCTAAGCCTCACATCCAGGATGCTGCCTAAGCTGTTAACTTCTGCTTCGCTTATTTCCCTGCCGCTTTCACTGTAATATTCATCGCGTGAATCTGCCCAATATGGTTGGCTTCATGACAAGCGAGGACTGCTGCAAGTTCGCCGAATGTATTTTCCCCGAATATCGGCTGTTCAAGCACTTTTTCAAAGTGCTCGGCAGGAATCTGTTTGATGCGCCCCAGCTGCTCGATTAATTGTTTGGTTAATTCTTCGACTGTAGGTACGACACCGGTCCAGTCTGCAGGTTTGGTGCCGTTGACAAATAGCCCTATGTAATTCTCAGGGATATACTGGGACTTTTCCGGAAAGCCAAACAGGAATTTTTCGGCTACAGTTAGGATGTGACCAATGTGCCAGTGAATCGTGTTGTTTAAACCATCAGGCTGTACATCGATCACACCTGCATCCAGCTTTTTGACGTCATAAAGCAGTTTATTACGCGTTAGTTCGAGTTGTTTTGTTAAATATTTACTCATTAACTATCTTCCCCTCTTTTTCTGAATAGTAGTGAGACTATATCACCTCACTCTGTCTAATACAATTGCTTTGTGAATCTCCGGAAATATCATACCTTGCCGACATAGGTATGATATGGTCGTTAATTCTGTACCCTCTTGGCTATGAGATGGTTGTTGATATCATGCGGGGAGTAACATTCTTTTCGATAGACCTTTGTTATTCAATCCACTAGTTTTGATTTTATATAAAACAACTTAAAAGAGGTACGCTGTGCGAGACACAAAGACGAACATTTAAATTTCCAAGTAATTATACAAAAAATAAAGAAAAAACGCATAGGTGTTGATTTACTTTGTATTATTATAGAATTGCATTGTATTTACTGAATAGTTCCGCGCAAAGTGGTACATAACACTATTTTCTAAGTAATAAAGGAATTCTCATGGAACTATATTAATAATTACTAAATTACCTTTTCCTGCTCCTTCTCCATATACTCCTCACGAATTTGAGAAAGCGTCTTTCCAGTTTCCTTATGAACAGCAAACACATAGGTTTGTATACTAGACCAGCCAAAAAGTTCTTTTAACCATTTCTGCATGGAGATTTCTCCGTCATTCACTTCAACATTTCCATTGGCCAGAAGTTTCCCTTCATCTTCCCGACCTTTTGCAACTATCGTATCACCAGCCTTAACAACGCCCCATTCGAGCATCTCATTAATCTTAGGCAGTGTTCTCCGCGTAATGCCTGTTTTCTGTGCACTACTTTTTATTGGACTGTCTATGAAATTAACGTAATAATCCCTATATGTATTAACTGGCAAAACCTTTTCAATATTTATGTACACTTCATCTTGTATTTTGTAAGGAATCAATTCAAAACAAGCAATGTCAACATTATTACTATTCAACCAAGCAACCGCCGACAGGGTTTGCTCATCAAAATCAGAAGCAACCAGTATTATTTTTTGGTTCTTATTAAAATTACTTTCCGCTCCATTTTCCCGCAAAAACTCCATTAACTTTCGACTCCCGAGTTCTACGCTTGTTAAAGGGCCGTTTTCGAATTCACTTCGAAATTTCTCGATGTAGGGGGCATAGATTTTGTTCACTAAATCCTCTGAGTCTTCAATAGTTGCATAACTTGCTGCATACCGAATGGCTTGAAATTCAAATGCTTCTTTTCAGCCTTCAATATCTTTCCGATCTCTTTTGATTTCAATTAAGACAATATTTCCTTTGTTGTCCACTGCAGTAAGATCACTAATTCCATGCTGGGCATTTCGTACTTGCTTTCCCACAATCAGCATCGATTCTTCTTCATCGCATATCATATCGATATTCTTTCGTAATAATTCTTCTAAATCACTTTCCTTATAATTAAGCTCTGAAAAAGTCGTAGCGCCTATTTTTACTGCCTTATCATTGGATACATAGTACATACTAATTCCTCCCTACTCGGTCTAGTAATTTAGATATTTTTACCATATCTAAATTTCATGAAATTTGGCTATCAATGGAAACAAAAAACACTCCACTAAGTAGCCGTATATTGAATTGTACGGTGCACAGGCATGGCTTTTTTAGCTATGATTTCCCGAAAGCATTTGAACGCACAAACCCCAATCTAACTTAAACTGAATGTAACTTACGTTAAGTTACATTCAAATAAGTAACGAAAAATACACGGCTAAAAACCAGCTTCATCCTTTTCCACATAAGGGATGAAGCTGGTTTTCAAATCAAACATATTTGTATTCTGTTAGATTCGTATTTTCAAGTGCACTTTAATACATCTACTGCTCTAATTCCAGTAGGGAATTTTAAAGTGATGACGACAGCTTTAAAAATATTGGCATTAGTTTTTATGTTTATAGATCATATCGGACAAACGTGACAAATGTAATAGGAGTATAGAATTGATTGTGTAGTTTAACTGTTCATCTAACTTTAATCAGTTATTAGGAAGCAAAAGTAGCTTAGTTCAACTATTAGAACTAAGCTACTAAACATAAACCAATCTCCGTTTAAAAACCTAAAGCCTTTTAAAAGATTTATTCAGTTTCTAGTGGTAATGTGGAGTCTTTTGCTGCCCACTCAGTCATTGAACCATCATAAACAGCTACATTTTTTTGTCCTAGCTTATTTAATAGCGTTCCAGTCCAAGTAGCTGCAATTGCACTACCGCAATAAGTGATCACTTTCTTATTAGGGTCAAGTGCCCCAACTTTATTTAATATTTCACGAAGCTTTTCATCGTCATAAATTTCTCTTGTTTTAGGGTCGGAAAGAGCACCAAAGAATAAATTGACACTTCCAGGTATATGGCCAGGTCTTCCAAAAGTATTTACTTCACCTTTATAACTTGCTTCAGTTAAAGTATCGATGATAATTACATCTTCATCGTCGATTGCTTCTAGAACTTCTTCTTTTGTTACAAATAATTCAGGATTTCTTTCTCCAGTGAAGTTCCCTTTCGGATATGAACCAGGGACAGTTGTAATTGAACGGCCTTCTTCCTTCCACTTTAGAAAACCTCCATCTAACACAGAAACATTATCAAATCCTTCATATTTCAATTGCCAAGCAAGACGTGTTGCCCAAAAAGAAGCAACTAAATCAGGCATGTTTACAATAGCTCCTTGGTCATAAACAACTACATACGTACCTTCGCCGACACCAAGTTCACTTATCTTCTCAACAAATCTTTCACGCGAAGGAACAGTGAAAGAATGTTTTGCATCGGGATCTGATAGCTCATGGTGTAAATCGGCAAATACAGCTCCTGGTAAATGTCCTTTTTCATAAGCTTCTTTGCCAGACCATACATCATAATATCCATCTTGTTCAGGATGTTTTAAAAAGGTGGTTGCATCTAATAATCTTAAATTAGGATCGTCTAATCTTTCTTCCAGCCATTCTGTAGTAACTAATAAGGGTACTTTACTCATTGATAATCTCTCCTTTATATTTATTATTAATTAAACATATGTATTTACTAAGATTTAAATATATATTAACACCTAAACAAAAATTATTCAATCTATTTATATCCGAATTATTCATGTCTAGTTCAATAAGTCTATCCGAGAAGATTTAATTCGTAATTTTTCAAGATAACCTTTTTGTTGTTCATATTTTGTAAACTAAACAGCCTATCGCCGGGTTACTATCGTCGATTGGCTGTTTAATAGAGGTTTTATTCCTGCCTTAAAATGAACTGCTGAAGAACAGGAATGGCCTTCAAAACTTCATATAAGAATTTTACTTTGCATTCTCGTCTGGTTGATGAATACCAAAGAGATTTCCTTCAGTATCAGTATAGTAGCCTTGCCAAGCCATTCCAGGCAGTGCGTATTTCGGCATCGCTACCTGACCGCCATTTTCAAGAATTTTAGCTTCAGAAGCATCGTAATTCTCTACCCCCATTGTACAAGCAAAACCATTTAAAGCTTGATTGGCTTCCGGAGGAGCACCTCGGCGTTGCATTAAAGCACCATTAATTCCAAGCTCGTCCGCACCGCCTGTCACTGCTCCGAAGTAAGGCATTCCTGCATACTCACTCCAATCCTCAAATGACCAACCAAACACATCTCCATAAAACTTCTTTGCTCGTTCCATGTCACTAACATGAATTTCAAAATGAACTAATCTCCCCATAAATTTCCCTCCAGTTTTTAAAGTATAAATCTCAATAGTTCGAGTATTGAAAACTATTGACTCCGCATTAATTATCATACCACCTTGACTAAAAATTTCATATTATTTAGCGAACAGACGTTGCCTTATTATTAATCATGCGCTTTGTTGACTCTTACCCATTCACTGTTCAGCTAACCTCATTTCAAAAAAATATCCCCCTCAGTCTTAGCCAAAGGGGGATTCCACTATCATGCTGAATTTTTTCTACACCTTCACTAACTTCATTTCCATAATACTTGTCAATAAACGCGCCAAACACAAATGCCAATATTTGATTGTGTGGTGCACAGGCAGCCATCACATGCTTGAACATCACCGCATCGCACTAAAAACCTGCTCTCTGAAAATCCAAAAAGCACCAACCCCTATAACCGGAGTTGACGCTTTTTATTTTAGAATTGGTAGATTACATCATGCCGTCGATTCCAACGCCGAGAAATTAGGCTTTTATGGTATCATGATTTATCGGTATTTACTACCATAATTTGTTTCAATTAATGCGAATGAAAACCTTGTATTACTCTTATAACTTCACACAAATATTCGTTAATTCTGTATAGAATTCCCAACTGTGACTACCGCCGACACGTCCTACTCCACTATCTTTCGTACCGCCAAATGGAGTTCTTAGGTCACGTACGAACCAGCAGTTGATATAAGATAATCCTGATTCGATTGATTGTGCTACACGGTGTGCACGACGGATATCATTCGTCCAGATTGTGTTACTTAAGCCCACCCGCGTATCGTTTGCTGCGGCAATCACTTCTTCTTCTGTGTCAAACGGAATAATTGTAACGACTGGCCCAAAGATTTCTTCGCGAACGCAACGGGATGTGTCATCTAAACCAGTAATAATCGTTGGTTCTATGAAATATCCTTTATCCAATCCTTCTGGGCGTTTACCGCCAGTTACAAAAGTACCGCCCTCTTCTTCAGCAATTTTCAAGTAGCTCATTACTTTATCATAGTGTACTTTGGCAACTAATGCGCCTTGATCATTGTCCATATCAAAAGGATCGCCAACTTTTAATTCTCTTGTTTTCGCTGCAAATCTTTCTACGAATTCATCATGAATTGAACGTTCAACATAAATTCTTGAACCGCAGACACAAACTTCTCCTTGGTTTGTGAAACTTGATCGAATCGTTGTTTCAACGACTTCATCAATATCTACATCTGCGAAAATAATGTTAGGATTTTTACCACCTAATTCGAAAGAAAGCTTTTTCAATGTAGGAGCGGCTTCCTCCATAATTTTAGAGCCTGTGCTCACCTGTCCGATAAAGCCGATTCCAGCAATGTCAGGGTGTTTGTTGATTGCACTTCCAGCACCAGGTCCAAAGCCGTGAACCATGTTAACTACTCCATCTGGAACACCAGCTTCTTTAAGGATTTCCATTAATAATGTTGCAGTCATCGGTGTTAATTCAGATGGCTTTATAACTACTGTACAGCCAGCTGCTAAAGCTGGGGCTAATTTCCAAGTTAATAAGAATAATGGAAGATTCCACGGCTGGATTAATCCAACGACTCCAATTGGACGACGATATCCGTAGTTAATCGCATTATGCGTATCATCTTGGTATGCTTCTGTTCCTACAGACGTCACGTAATCCGCATAGAATTGGAAGTTTGCTGCTGCACGAGGGGCATCAACATGACGTGAAAATTTAAGGTGCTTACCTGTATCCAATGATTCTAATTGGGCGATTTCTTCTTGTCTTGCTTCAAGAATATCACCAACTTTACGGAGAATATTTGAACGTTCCTTTGTACTCATTTTTCCCCATGG
Organism: Sporosarcina sp. Y352; assembly: GCF_056786535.1. Lineage (NCBI taxonomy): Bacteria > Bacillati > Bacillota > Bacilli > Caryophanales > Caryophanaceae > Sporosarcina > Sporosarcina sp. Y352. The sequence goes on along the minus strand of NZ_JBXCJE010000002.1, from coordinate 527,278 downwards.
TCCTTCTTCAAAAGCACGTTTAGCAGCCTTAACAGCTAAATCAATATCTTCCTTGCTTCCTTCTGCGATGGTACCATAAACTTTTTCAGTTACTGGGTTCACATTATTGAAAGTTTTTTTATTTTTAGATTCTACAAATTGACCGTCAATATAATGTAAGCAATCAAAAGGTTTAACAATTTTCCCAACGATTTTTTCTGCCTGTACGACCATTATTAAATTCCCCCTATAATTAAGAATATTCATATTATCCACAATCTTATGGTATCAATCAATTGTTTCATATGCAAACCCTTAGTTCCTCTATGTGGAACAGACTGATAAAACGCTTAATAATTTTTTTATAGATACATACACTTCGACCGAAATTTTTTTGGGGCGCCTTTAAGCATCTAGGGTCCTCATTGTTGCTGAAATACTGTATCTAGTGCGGAAATGATTGTTAAGCTATTTCGCTTTGTCTCGTGATTATTAGACGGTAATACCCACATCACCACTCACTGCAAACACTCCCTACTTTCTACTTCTAGACATACAAAAAAACCTCCCAATTCATTAGTCGAATTAGAAGGTCTATGAACAAAAATTCTATTGAAAATATGTAGGGATGAAAATAGGGATATTCAACAAGAGTTCAACTCCCGTTCAATATCCCTAACCTTCAAAACCGTTGATACGACTACATTTATCAGCCATATTATTATGGAGACGGCGGGAGTCGAACCCGCGTCCAGAGGCTCCAATACGCCGGCTCCTATGCGTGTAGTTTGTTTATTTGCGATTCGCTAGTCCCTATGCAAACACTTAGAACCACAAGGAGTTATAAACTTTTAAAACACGCTTACTTTATTGATTTAATCCTCTAGGGAGTATTACATATATGTGAATTTAGTGCTAAAGCCTACTATTCACTATATTAGAGTTTACATATTCATAGGTCACGAGAGTTAACAATAAAGCATTTTATTACCCTACCTAGTATCGAATGTACCCTTTAATGCTTTTTAAAACATGGTAAAGCTCGTTTGACACGAGAGAATAATATATTTACAAATATCCTTGTTTCGGTTTTATAAATTCAGTTTAAAGTGGTTTATCATACTCCACCGCGGGTATAGTTAGATTACAAGGCGAAACTACCTCAGGATAAACCGAGTAGACGAGTAACCTACGGGTGAATCTGACGATGAACTGCACAGCCTTGGCGGAAAATTTGCTTTGCTGGCGATGTTTCACTTTTCAAGAACCGTGTGAGTGGGTTCCGATTTAATGTGTTGATCAAGCAGTAAGTGTAACGTTTTTTGTTTAAAGTGCAACTAGATACTGACTTCTATGAAGCGGATCGCGTACCAAACATCTTGAGACTGCATGGCCGAATGGCTAAATGAGTCAGCTCCTTCAAACTGCACGGACGCGTTTTACGTAGTAATCGTCAGCAAGAACAGTTTGTGCAATTGAAAAAAACTATCAAATTTTCCGAGTACCGCCCTTTTATTGGGGAATGGAAAAACATGGTCCTCTCAATCTGAGGATCATGCTTTTTCTTTGATTTACCTAGCTTCCTTCATTTGCAACCCTAGCTGTTTATTCAACTTCAAAATCCTATACTCGTAAGAATTGCAGTTATTGCACCTACTGCTGTTGCGTTCAATTCCAGCGCATCCTGCATCTCCTACTAACACCGTATATTTTCGTAACAAGATGAGATGTATCATTTGGATTATCTCTATTTTCGATAACCTTATTATCATGGAAAAAGACATCTCGCTCAAATTAAAGAATTAAAAGAGATGCTTGCATAACCTATCGATAAATAAATGCCATACTTCGACACAGTCCAAAACTGTGGTGAAGTATGGCATTTTTTCATAACACTCTTAACTCATGGTCTTTTAGATCGCTAATGAACATACAACCCGGTGCGTGCGTAATCATAATCGAAGGTTTACTTTCCATGGCGACAGCTTGTGGTGTGACACCGCAAGCCCAAAATACCGGAATTTCACCATCTTTAATCGTTACTGCATCTCCGAAATCAGGCTTTGAAATATCCCTAATGCCAATTTGACTTGGATTTCCAATATGGATGGGCGCCCCGTGCACATCGGGAAGATTAGTCGTAATTTGGATTGCTCGAATGGCTTCTTTAGGCGACATGGGACGCATACTAACGACAGTCGGTCCTTCAAAAATACCTGCTTTTTCACATGCGATATTCGTTTTAAACATCGGAACATTACAATTTTCTTCGATATGCCGAATTGGAATACCATTTTCAAGCAGTGGTGTTTCAAATGTAAAACTACAACCTAATAAAAAACCAACCATATCATCTTCCCAGTATTCGGTTATATCTGTCACTTCCTCCGTAAAGACGCCATCTTTGTAAATGCGATACTTAGGAATATCTTTACGAAGATCAGCCCCCTTCGCAATTTTACTTGGGTGGAAAGAGCCAGGTTCAGTAACGTCTAATAAAGGACAAGACTTCGGATTTCGTTGACAAAATAGCAAGAAATCAAAAGCATATTCTTTTTTTAAAATAACCAAATTCGCCTGTGTGAATCCTTTTGCCATTCCTGATGTTTGGCCTGTAATTTCTTGTTTACGGATTAGCTTCCTTATTTCCTTTGGCGTTATCTTATTATAATTTCCCATCTAGCTTATCTCCTTCAGCTGTTTAATCAAATAGCAACGGAATTTGTTCAATAAGCGTGATAATCCCTAAAACACCCATGAGAACTACGACCACGCCTCCTCCAATTGTTAACCATAGTGGATGCTTATAGTTACCGACGATTTCTTTCTTGTAAGCAGCTATTAATAGCGTTCCTAACGCAAGTGGTAAAATAAGCGCATTTAAAGCACCTACGAGTATGAGAACTGTTACAGGACGTCCGATCAACGTAAATGTAATAGTCGATATTAAAATAAACAGGATAATAATCCAATTATGATACTTTTCAATTACTGGACTAAATGAACGAATGAAAGAAACAGATGTATAAGCGGCACCTACAACCGATGTTATGGCAGCAGCCCACATGATGACGCCAAACATTCTATATCCTAGCTCACCCGCAGCAAGTCTGAATACTGAGGCAGGTGGATTCTCTGGATCGATGGCAAGACCTTGGGAAACGACGCCAAGTACCGCTAAGAATAATGCTATCCGCATGATTCCTGTCACTGCAATACCCATCACAGAACTTTTGGTAACTTGGGGTAATGATTCAACGCCTTTTATACCAGCATCTAATAGCCGATGCCCACCCGCAAATGTAATATATCCACCGACAGTTCCACCGACAAGTGTCACAATGGCAAATATACTAATTTGTTCCGGGTTAAATGTATTCACAATGGCTTCCCCAACTGGTGGAGAGGTACTAAATGCAACAAACACCATTAATAGCATCATCAAAACGCCGGCAATTTGCGCGACTTTGTCCATCGCTTTTCCAGCTTCTTTCACAACGAAAATAAAAATGGCAAATGCTGCACTAATGATTGCACCTGCAATCGGGTCAACTCCAAGCATTGCATTCAAGCCTAAACCTGCACCGGCGACGTTACCGATATTAAATGCAAGTCCACCCATTACAATGAATATTGCTAAAACGACACCAAGGCCAGGTAACACTTTATTCGCAATTTCTTGACCACGTAATCCAGAAACGGCAATAATTCTCCAAACGTTCATTTGCGCGAAAACATCTAGGATAAGCGAAACTAAAATAACGAATCCAAAGCTCGCCGCCAATTGTTGCGTAAATACGGTCGTTTGTGTCAAAAACCCTGGACCGATAGAAGAGGTAGCCATTAGGAATGCCGCACCTAACAATACACTTCTGGTCGCTTTGTTTTTATCTTTCACCAAACCTAACTTTTCCTTATCCATTTAACCTAAGACCCCCAAGTTAGAAATTGATGAAACAGTTATTTCATTACTGTTTAATGATTCTGTAATGTATTTTGCGAAATCGAGTGCATTCTCTCCATCTCCATGAATACAAATCGTATCTGCTTGCACCTTCACTTCAGTATTTTGCTGTGATACGACTTTTCCTTCTGTCACCATTTTTACTACTTGTCTAGCAGATTGTTCTTGATCCGTTATTAAGGCATCTGCTTGTGAACGCGAGGTTAACGATCCATCAGATTGATACGTACGATCTGCAAACACCTCATGCGCTGTGCGTAATTTAATTTTCTCTCCTGCTTTGGTCAATTCGCTGTCAGCTAGTCCAAATAACACTAACTTAGGAGAAACATCATACACAGCTTGGGCAATCGCCTCTGCCAGCTCACTATCTCTTGATGCCATTTGGTATAAGGCTCCGTGTGGTTTTACGTGCTGCATCGTTTCATTATGTATTCTTAAGAACGCTTGAAGTGCCCCAATTTGATAGACAACCATATCGTAGCCCTCTTGTGGCGTAATCTTCATATCACGGCGACCAAATCCATTTAAATCGGGTAGTCCGGGATGTGCGCCAATCTTCACCCCATTTTCAATTGCAAGCTTGACTGTTTCCCTCATAACAGTTGGATCACCAGCGTGAAAACCACATGCAATATTTACTGACGTTATATACTTCAATATCTCTTGTTGATCACCAAGTTTATAACGACCAAAACTTTCTCCTAAATCACAATTTAAATCTACTTTTAACATACATCTTCCTCCCGATACTTTTTAGTTAACTACCTTTAAGTAAGCGTTTCCAAATGAATCTGTTCCGAATTATGGAACTTAGGTTCTAAAGCGTAAACCAACTTTAACACAGATTTTTTTTTTTGAATACCTATATTTTGAATTGACGGAAATATTAGCATTCAAAAGATTTTATACTTGTTTTTTATATACTCCGACTTATAATGATATTATATCCGTTTTATAGAATACAAGTACCGAATATCGAAACTAGGGGAGCTGTTAATATTAACAAGCGGAAAATGGTAATTAACATAAAACCTTTAGGCGATTCAGCGTTAATTATTCAACTTGGTGAAGGCATCGATCCATCGATTCATGAAAGGGTAAAAAGCTTGTCAACATTATTAGATGAGCGCCCATTTGAAGGATTTATCGAGTCTGTACCTGCTTACAATAATTTAACGATTTATTACAATACGTACACCGTACATCTTTCACAGGTGAAGAACGCTACAATACATCAAGTAGTATTAACTCCTTTTGAAAAAGTAAGCACTTACATTAATGAATTAATCCAACACATTGGGGATAAACAATCTTTTGAACAAAGAACTGTCACCATACCTGTGCTATACGGTGGTGAATTTGGTCCTGACTTGGAATACGTTGCGAAGTACCATGGGCTATCGGTTGAGGAAGTTATTCGCATACATACGGAAAATGAATACTTGGTCTATATGATTGGCTTTGCTCCGGGGTTTCCTTTCATGGGGGGCATGAATGAGAAAATCGCTACACCCCGAAAGGATACACCCCGCTTAGCAATTGTTCCCGGATCAGTCGGAATTGCCGGTAAGCAAACCGGCGTTTATCCATTAGAAACTCCAGGAGGCTGGCAAATTATCGGACGCACGCCTCAAGTTTTATTTCTTCCGCTAACTTCACCGCCGACATTTTTACAGTCTGGCGATAAAATCAGATTTTCGTCAATTTCTCTGGAAGAATATACAAGCTATGGGGAGCTGAAATAATGACTGTGAAAGTGCTAAAATCGGGGCTATTAACAACGATACAAGACTTGGGGAGATACGGCTCTCAAAAATATGGCGTAATTGTTAGCGGTGCGATGGATAGCTATTCTTTAAGAATCGCTAATTTACTTGTAGGTAATGAGGAAAGTGAAGGTGCCATAGAAATCACTTTATTCGGGACTTCCCTTCAATTCGAGAAAGACACGTTAATCGCAATTACAGGTGGAGATTTACTCGCTACGATTGATGGTCAAAATGCACCTTTGTGGCGCCCACTACTGGTGAAAAAAGGAGAAGTATTGAAGTTCAAGTCCGCTGTTAAAGGAGCTAGAGCATATGTCTCTTTTGCTGGCGGCATCGCAATCCCGAAAGTAATGGGAAGCAAAAGTACATATCTCAGTGCAGGTATCGGTGGATTTCACGGAAGAGTTTTACAGAAAAATGATTCATTCCAATGTGGAGAAATGAACGATAATAATCAATCTGTCATTCATAAACTTAAAGAGATAAATGGCAACCTTACTTGGTCAGTCAATTATAATCTACTGATTAACCTCCATCAATCACAGGTAATCCGCGTTGTCAAAGGGACTGAATTTAGTCGATTTGATAGTAAGAGTCAAAAAACATTATTTGCTGATCCGTATATATTAACGACTCAAGCCGATCGGATGGGCTCTCGATTAAAAGGTTCTCCGCTTTCATTAGAAAAAGAATTCGAATTACTGTCTGAAGGCGTCACATTCGGAACGATTCAAGTTCCTTCAAATGGTCAACCGATTATTTTAATGGCAGATCGGCAAACAACAGGCGGCTATCCCAAAATTGGACAAGTCATTTCCGTCGATTTATCAAGTTTGGCGCAGCTACAGCCAGGTGCAGCAATACATTTTGTGGAAGTTTCACTCGAAGAGGCAGTAAATGAATTATTTAAGAAAGAACAAATCATCAATGAAATCAAAAAAGCGATTCACTTTAAGGCAATGTACTAATGAAGGGAAATGGCAAATTGAAGATAATAGAAGCTATATAACGCAGAAAATCCTCCATTACCAGAAGTGGTAAACGGAGGATTCTTTTTCATCTGTTCGTATGGCCGATGTGGGTTGAAATTTCTTGGGCTGCTTTTTTTACTTTTCTTGCAAAGATAGCAACATTCTCGTTTTGATAATTGGCTTCAATCCCAGCAATACTGATCCCGGCAATGATTTCACCTTTATGATCAAAAATAGGTGCCGCAATCGCAGATGAATGATTCTCCAATTCAGAATGACTCATTGTATAACCATCCTTCCTTGCCTGCTTGATTGTTTCAAGTAAAAGTTCTCTGTTCGTTATTGTACCTGCTGCAAGAGGTTGTAGTTCAACTGATTTGATGTATAGATCAATTTCTGAGTCCGATAAGTAAGATAAAATAACCCGCGAGCAAGCGCCAGCATATAAAGGGCTACTTCTGCCGACTTCAGTATATAAGCGGACTTTTTGGTACGTATCGATTTTCTCAATATAAATCGCTTCATCGCCTCGTTTAACAATTAAATTAATTGCTTCTTTTACATCATTATGTAAGTCCTGCATAATCGGATAGGCTATTTTCCGAATATCGAGCCTGCTAGAAACAAGATTACCAAATGTTAGAAAAAGGAGACCTAGTCTATATTTCAAGTCAATTCCCTTCTCTACAAACTCCATTTCTTCTAAAGACATAAGCATTCGGTAGACAGACGTTTTTGGAATTCCTGATAAGTCAATAATCTCTTGGAATGTTAATTCTGCATGGTCAATAAATAAATTTAATATATCCATCGATCGGACAACAGTTTTATTTTTATTACTCATTTTATCTGCTACTGTAAACATAGAAAAACATAGAAGTTTTCCTACGCTAGACATTTTCCTGCTTCCATGTGCCTCACCATATCAACTACTCGCTATCATTACTGGTGTAACACTCCACAGGCGTAAATATGCTTTCATATATTTTATATGTAAACTGGTGTTAGGCTCAAAATCGATTTTTATATCGTAATCGTCGCAAATAAAAACTCGATTTGACAGTGTTGATACGATGTTTCAATCAAGTGCCGACCAACCGATTAATACCCGATAAGGATGGCTTCTTAGGGTCTTGTTCCACCTTCACCAGTTTATATACTGAATATATAAACTACCACTATTCTCTAGTCTAACGTGCATCAATTTAAACAACCAACAGTTGTTTTGCCTGCTCTTAGTGCAGAACCCACCTCTCTCTCAGTTTATATTTCATTCATAACTTCTGCATGATTGACTTTATTTTCGTTTTAACTTTTTCTACTTAATTATTAAATCGCATTTAGCACGGTTTCCAAAACAAAGTGATTACTATAAATTCTGATTTTTAACAGCCCAATTATGAGCCTAGACATCGCTTTAATTTACATATACTTCTTTAGGGTTTCTACTATATAAGTGTAACACCTAAAATTGAAAAATCCATAACAGCTTCGGCTAATGTAGGTTACCAGAACAACATTACACTGAGGTTCTATTATGAGTTACTTACATTTCAACTCTTTTGAACGTGCATTAATATAAACTATTACGCGATAAGTTAACAACGTAAACAATTCACATACCTGAATAAATGATTTGGTTTTATCGAATCGCTGGGCACAAGAAATCCCTTTAGAATAAGAGAAATACTATACTATCAAATAGTTTTCAAATTATTTAGCTTGAAGTGGTTTATCTTACTCCACCACGGGTATAGTTAGATTACAAGGCGGAACTACCGGAGGATGAACCGAGTAGACGAGTAACCTACGGGTGAATCTGACGATGAACTGCACAGCCTTGACGGAAAATTTGCTTTGCTGGCGATGTTTCACTTTTTAAGAACCGTGTGAGTGGGTTCCGATTTAATGTGTTGATCAAGCAGTAAGCGTAACGTTTTTTGTTTAAAGTGCAACTAGATACTGACTTCAATGAGGCGGATCGCGTACCAAACATCTTGCGACTGCATGGCCGAATGGCTAAATGAGTCAGCTCCATCAAACTGCACGGACGCGTTTTACGTATTAATCGTCAGCAAGAACAGTTTGTGCAATTGAAAAAACTATCAAATTTTCCGAGTACCCCCCTTTTATTGGGGAATGGAAAAAGCATGATCCTCTCAATCTGAGGTTCATGCTTTTTCTATGATTTATCTAACTTCTTTCATTTGTAGCCCCAGCTGTTTATTCAACTTCACAAATCCTACACCTGTAAGAATTGCAGTTATGGCACCAATTGCTGCGGCAATTCCGATATCGCCAAACATCATCGTAGATAAGACCAATCCAATTACGCCAACAATGAGTAAAAGTATTCCAATGGTTTTCATATTCATCCCTCCTCGTATTCGGTGAGTGCCCGGTGTGTTAAACAGAACTATCCACTCATTCCATTTCTTCCAACGCATCCGGATAAACAGTAGTGCCAAAGATTTCTCCTGTGGTGGCATCTTTTGAATGCACAGTTACGCTCAGTTTTTCTGCATTCGTTCCGTCGAACGCTTGGTAGTACATACCCGACATTGCAAGGCCTATCGTGGCAAATCCGTCAAAACTGTTTTCGAAGGCATCTTTGTCGACGACTACTGTGAATTCAGAGAAGGATCCATTATGCTTAATGTCTTGAATCGATGCGAAGTCCTCATCAATTATTATTTCATCGACATAGGTCGTTACGTTCGTTTTCATTTCTTTCATCAATTTTTTGTGCTCTGCTTTTGACATTTTGTATGTAACAGATCCGTCTTCATTTTTAGTAACGTCTTTAATGCCATCCTTTTTTGCCTCAGCAACCACGTTGTCGATGTCTTCCCCTTCCATAAATGTAGCGGGAATGGTCACTTCAACTGTTAAAAGTCCTTTATCAACTTCAAGCGCGCCCCCTGTTTCCTCTGTCTTTTTCTCATCTGATTTTTCTTCTTTACTTGAGTCATTACTAGCCGAACAAGCCGATACAATAAACACCACAGCTATGAGGACTGCAATCAATATTTTCTTCATCCGTTTCATCTCCACTCTTTCTTATCAGTTACTGTACATAAAAGAAAACAGGCGAACCTTCACTCGAATCATAGGAAACTTTAAAGTCATCCCCTATTTTCACTTGGCCTGCGATAAAGCCCTCACCTGTACCACCATTGTAAAGCTCTTTTGACAATTCATTTGGGACAACAGCTGATGCCCATTCATATACTTCTCCTTCATTGGAAACGAATTTAAAATTCATGTTCGAAAAATAGAGACTGTCGTCATCTGTTTCAGATTCCTTTAACAATCCTTTCACCTTGATCAATACATATTCAAATCCCTCAGCTGCTGGCTCGTTGTACATATTTTCTTTTTCGATAATTGCCCAAGCTGCATCTCCACGAATCGTTTCAAGTAGCGTTATCTCCAAGAGTGATTCATTGGCATTATAACTATCATCATAAATGTTTTCCTTCACTGTTATCGTTTCTCCGAACGGTAGCGGATTTGACCTTATACCGATTGGCTTTTCAACGACTTCTTCCGCTTCTTCCGCAACTACCTCTTTTACCTCTTCTGCGGCTGCTTCATTTTTCGGTGTCACTTCCCGGCTGTTTTTCTCATCGATGTCACCACAAGCCGCTAGTACCAACAACAATAATATACTTCCTATCAACATGATTTTCTTCATATCAATGACCCCCTCTTAGTGTTTACTCTCTCATTGTAAGTGCCCATAAAAAATAACCTTTGCGTATATCCACAAAGGTCATCGATATTGCTCGTACATTTTTTCTGCTTCTTGTTTCATCCGCTGGGCAAGTTGGCTTGGATGCAGTACTTTGACGTCGCCGCCCCATCGGAATAGCCAACGGACAAGACCTTCGCTCATAGCCACTTGCGCCTTCAATAAAATTGTCCCGTCCTGTTGATCTACAATGTTGGCATCTAAACCAAAGCGATCAATGACGACATTAACCAGTTTGTCCTGAAACCTCGCTTCCAATGAAATCATATCTCCGCCAAACATATGAAACATCCCGCTCGTATAGGTTTTTAATTCGAAATATGGATCAGCTACAAACCGCTCTTCGAGTATACGAACAGTTCGCATGCGGTCGACACGATATTGCCGAATTTCATCTTCTTTAATAAAATGAGCTACTAAGTAATAGCGATCATTATTCCACACGAGCCCAAGTGGTTTAACAAAATAGTCGCTACCATCATGACTTACGTTAAATTGAAGGTTTTTTCCGTACCTTCCATATTGAAATGCAACCATTCGTTGGTCATGGATTGCTTCATGCAATGACTGAACAGTAGATATAATTTCGACTGCTCCTTGTGTTGATTCGTCAGCTACAACTAATTCATTCGTCAACTGCTTGGCCAAACTTCGGCTTGTCAGTTTTCTAATTTTCATGAGCAATTGATTTGTATCTCTTCGAGGAATGAATTTTGCTGCTGAAATGGCATCCATCAATAAGCGCAGTTCATGTATTTCGAAAAGCCGACCATCATAATAATACTTTTTGAGTAACCCTTTTTTCTGCTGGACAGCGATAACTGGAAAAGCAATCGAATTCTCAAGAGATTGGACATCGTCACGAACTGCCCCGATTCCTACTTTTACATGTTCCGGGAAGAGACCATGGACATCATGAATCGTCAACATCGTTTTTTCATCCGTATACTCTTGTAAAATGCGGATGACTTCTAACAAACGATCTCTTGCTGTTAATGGTTCAGTCGTCATCGAATTTCACACCCTTTTTCGGGGAATTTTCAGTACCTGCACGACGCATGCAAGTTCTTTAGAAAGTGGCTGCAGAAATTTATTAAAATATGATAGATTGTCCATGTGACATTTCTCTTAATAGTCTTATTTTATCACACTGAAACTGGTACTGCGCTTCCATAATGTAGTGAAGCTACGCATAGTAAGATAAGGTTTCCACTTCCCTGTCATCGAATTGATATAGGAACCAAGGCAATGTTAATCTTGATTGGTACCCAACAAGGGATTCCATTGATACAATCAATCTAGGTGCTGAACAACTTAAATACACAGAAAGTTCAATTAACAGCTGAAGAAATCCAAACAATTGAACCTATTTTCGGAGAATCATTAATCAGCACAATAGAGAGGGAGTTGTTCATTGTGAAAGTTTTTGTTGTTGGAGCAAACGGACAAATTGGTCAACATCTTGTACATCTTTTAATAGAAAGTAATGAACATACAGTCAGGGCTATGGTTCGTAAGGAAGAGCAAGCAAAGGCTTTTGAGACAATTGGTGTAGAAACAAGGCTTGCGGATTTGGAAGGAAGCGTAGAGGAAATTGTTGAAGCTGCGAGAGGCTGTGATGCCTTTGTTTTCACCGCGGGATCTGGCGGACATACTGGGGCAGACAAGACAATCTTGATTGATTTGGATGGAGCGGCTAAATCGATAGAAGCTGCTACAATACTTGGCGTCAAACGATTTATTATGGTAAGCGCCATTCATGCCAATAAAAGAGAAAACTGGAGCAGCATTAAGTATTATATGGTTGCCAAACATCACGCAGATAAAATCCTTGAACAAAGCGGCTTAACTTATACGATTATTCGTCCTGGGGGTCTTCTAAATGAACCAGGTACCGGAAAAGTTTTGATTGCCGAAGACTTACCTACTGCATCTATTCCTAGAGAAGACGTAGCCAAGACGATTCTAGAAACTTTAACGCTGGAAAACACTTTTAATCGTTCATTTGATCTTGTGTCTGGTGAGGATCAGATTTTGGAAGCATTAAATAGGGTTTAATCGAATTAAAAATTTTAGTTCATTACAGGGTGTTCTACAGTCTTTGGACATGAACTTGCAAATAAGAACTCATTAACCAATAAGTAACTCCATTATTCAAAGCGTCATAAAACAGTTTCGACTGATTTATGACGCTTTTATCATTTATTTTCGGCTCTGCTATCCACATATAAACTTCCATCAGCTTGAATTTCTGCATAATAGACTTGCTCGATATGTCCGATACCCTGTTTTTTCAACTGCTCGTACAACCACTCTTCTGTTAAACTCAGTTCTTTTAAATTCTTTTTGACGACTTTATACTCAGATATGATTTCCATTGGAATATATTTCGGTTGGGGTGCAGGTGCGTTCACATCTTTTTTCGTAGCAGGTTCCTGCCCCGCTTTTTTCAAAACACTTAAGTTCCCATTCGTTTCCAAAATGGCATAATCGACGTCTTTAATTGAAAAAATCCCTTGTTCCCGTAGCATCATGTTCAAATCATTAAGACTGAGACGTGATTTTTTCATGGATTTTTCAATTAATTTCCCGCCATGCATGACAATTGTCGGCTCGTCGTCAAGAATGACACGCATTTTCTGTGATTTGAGTGTAATAAAACTCATGAGCAATGTCAGCAGCGCCCACCAAACCATCGCTAAGAGACCATCCAAAAAAGGGCCCCCTGATTTACTAGCAATTTCAGCAGCGATGGAACCGATTGTTATGCCTGTTACGTAATGGAAAAATGTCAATTGGGAAACCTGTTTTTTCCCCATAAGGCGCGCAAGTATGAGCAGGACAAAAAATGAGAGCGTTACCCTTATTATCATTTCCCAGAAATCCAATTCCCACATTTCACCCATATCCTTTACACCTCCATATCATGAGTGTTCCCTACAGTCTTTAGTATATACGAAAAAAAAAGCCTCAAACGGGTAACTACATTCGAAGGATTGCGCCACTTTTTACTTCATAGTGAGAGGTACTTGTGTCAGACACTAAGACAAACAATTCACATTTTCAAGTCTTTATACAAAAAGTAAAGAAAAATCGCATCGGTGTTGATTTACCTTGTATTATTTTTGAATTGCATTGTATTTACTGAATAGTTTCGCGCACAGCTACTTAAAATTAACGAGGGCAACTCCAAAGAAAACGACGCAATGACTTGTTTTCTTTCATTACGAATACCATGCCAACAACACTCCATTCTATTATTTTCCCGTCCAGAATTTACAGATAATTTCATATTACTCTACAATTATTGTAATACTGTTAATTTAATGTAAAAATACGTAAAGTGATCTAATATCACTTTTGAAGCACTTACTGAAGAAATGTAACTGAATACTAAATGGGGCATTAGATTTGAAGTTGTATAGCGGTTTTGGAAATTAATTGAAATAGGATTCGAAGATTTAATAGAACTGCATGAATATATTTCAAGTTTCCTATCCAGCCGGTCGGACTTGTTGTAGAAGATATATATTTCAGAATGACTGGCCTCGACGTACACAGAGTGAAAATCCGGTTGCTGAAGACGATTGCGGAAGTTATCTCTACGCTGAAAATGGAAAGACAATAAATCGTAATTTGAAGATTGGAATATTTTGAGGAACTAGCTGAAGTCGCAAAAGTACTGAATAGTGCCACGCACAGGCGCCTAAAATTAGTAGCATTGAAGCATTTAATGTAATGAATACAAAAAAGCCTTTGTTTTTCAGTCAGTTCATCCGACTCAACAATAGGCTCTTTTATCTCTTTATTCGGTTTCATCCTTTTCGAAATGGTTGCTTCCTTTTGTTTTTTGGCTGCATCTTTCTTAGATGGACCTCTTATCCAAGCTTCACATCATGCTTTTCAGCTAATGCAGCAAGTGTTATTTTTGTGGTTTCCCACTCTCTGTGAATCTCTTCCCAATTAGGCACATCACATCACCGTCCACCTCCATTATTTTTAGCCATAGAAAAAGCACCTCTGGATAAGGTGCTAAATTTTAATAATTCAATGTAGACTCAAACTCTTGAGCTTCCTCTTTATTTAAAGAGATTCCGATACTTACAACTTGGTCTTTTCTTATTTGATTTTTAACATAGTCTTTAGAAATAAAGTGATACCACATTTGACTGTGCTCATTAGTAATTTCATCAATTATTTGTTTTTTACTTACTGCATTTTTAAAAAACAAGTAGTTTTGTCCGTTTTCCAACGATAAATGCACTTCATAAGATTTTATCTTTCTCACCTCCCCTCAGACTAACATTCGTCATAGAAGGTGAAAATCCTTTAAGTTTATTTATTTTAGGCATAGAAAAAGCACCCCTAAGGATGCTTTCGTTCACTCTTTCCCGACATACTTTTCGAATTCTTCATCATCCAACTCTAGTATACCCTTTAATTCTAGCATTTTAATTTCATTAAATATCTCATCAGCTTCATATTTGAATTCTTCTTTTGTAGTGAGATCATTCTTAACCAACACTTCTATAATTGTCATATCAATAGCTTTTGATTTAAATTCCTTCATCAAGTTGAATTTCAATAGGCGATTTAGACGGGTTACGTTTAGCGACTTCTGAATCGACGAGAGTGTCGGGATTCTTTTCTTTCCATCTAGTCAAACCTTTTGTGAAATTGCTATCCAAACGAGGTTGTAACACTTTCTTTCCTGCATCCGTATCTAGGAACCCTTCCCCCCCTCAACTGTAGGCGTTGAAAGTTCTTCGAGGTACTTTTACATCGGCGTTATCTTTATTGGCTAAGAGCCATGCTGTGATTTCTTCTAAATTAATTGATAATTCCTCCTTGTGCCCTTATAGTTCGCGTCCATAAGAGCACAATAAATAAGCTTCTTTTAGGTCTGTGCTCAAAGACCGGTTGCATAACGGAGCAACGAACCGAGATAGCGGATCACTTCCTCACTAAAATATAATCGCGTTTAACAATATATCCGTGAAGCAAAATGACCCACCTCCTTTACCGTAATTTCAACCACAGTAACAATATCATTATACCCGAGGCGAACAGGACTGCACCAAAATAACCACTCCTCTGATTCTATTTCCCCTTAGCCCATTCCTCATAACTCACATACGGAATCACACGACTAGGTGGCGTATACTGATCAATCATATCCGCTAGTTTCTGCTGATACTTGTCAGATTCAAAAAATACATTCTTGGAATTTCACTTACAAAATTATAAGTTAATAGATTTAACTCAATTTCTAAATTTCCGATTTCGATTTCGATTTCGATTTCAATTTCAATTTCCAATGCACGATAATTTTTTCCCTTTTTTACTAACCCGAGTCTTTTATGTAATAAAAAACCAACCATTTTTTCATTTCAAGTTTAGTTATAGAAATGAGCGTATTCTCCTCTAAGTATTGTAAATTATTATATTATTCATTTTTTAGTTGTTTCAAGTGAAGATCTCTCGGGTAGTTATCTAATACATGTGAATGTTATTACTTTTCATATGTAGTATATTTTGGGAGGATGATAGATATGGAAAAAAGAATTGTTGGGAGCTTTAATTCAGATGAAGAAGTCTTGTTTGCAATTGAAGGATTGAAACGTCAGGGGCATCGAGAAACAGATATGATGGTGGTAGCAGAAAATAAAAGTGCCATTCCATTAGTCACTTCTCGCACCGGAGTCATGGTAGAGGCAGATCAACAAGTGAGTACTATAGCAGGTGTTATGATGAACAGCTATTTTTCCATGTTGTCAGCAGGAATGGGCCGCACACAGGCTAATTCCTTGTCCAGCAAGCTAATTGAAAGGGGCCTGCCAGAATATACAGCAAAACAGTGTGAAGAGGTAATAAATAAGGGGAAAATAATATTGCTGGTTGATACGAATACAACTTACGACAGTCCTGTCTATAAAACACAATATGAAACTGAAAACTCAACAGCTGTCCGACTCCATGAAGAACAGCTTGAAATTACAAAAGAGAATGTCCAAGTTGGAGAATTACAGCTCCGTAAAGAAGTAGTGGAAGAACAGAGAACCTTTCATGTTCCACTATATCGAGAAGAAGTATATGTAGAGCGACGTCCTGTCATAGATGGAAAGTTAGATGGCAGCCCTTTTAGAGAGGATGAAATTATTCGCATCCCCATTATGGAAGAAAGAATAGAGGTAACGAAAAGAGCTGTAATTGTTGAAGAGGTAATTATAGGCAAGAGAAAAATTCAAGAAACAAAACAGGTACAGGATACCATTAGAAAAGAAGAAGCTCGGATTGAGCGTTCAGTCCCTACGGCAATCGCAGCAGGGAAACTAGTTTACCAAGACACAGTAGGGCACGTAGAAGATATTACAGTAAGCCCTAATATTTTGATCGTGGAAGGCAATCCCGATATTGAAAGCATAATGGCGGCGGAGGACAAAAAGGAAGAAACCCGCGAAAAACGCACAAGCTCCCTCGCTGTACAAGGAGAGAAAAACAAACCAGTATCAGCTGTCAGTAAAAAGGACGAGGTAAGCGGGACACTAACAGATTCTCCTGTTAGTAAGGAAAGTAAAAGTTCCGAACCAATTTCAGCAGCTACTGTAAAAAAGGAAGAAGCAATCCACAACAACGAAAATTCCTCAATCGATGAGGAAAATAAAAATAATAAAAATCAAATAAAAAAGAAAAAATAATAATTCTCAGTAATAGGTTTGGAAAGGTTATGCGTTTCTTAGATATTATACAAAAAAAGGCTGATTTCAAAGATCACTTAAAGGTGACCTTTTGAAGTCAGCCTTTTTTAAAAAGAGGTACCTGTGTCAGACACTCAGACAAACAATTCACATTTTCAAGTCATTATACAAAAAGTAAAGAAAAAACGCATAGGTACCTAAAATGAATTTGAAAATTAAAAACGATGCCTCTATGAGATTTCATTTACTCATAAGAGACATCGATTTCATTATGTTTTAAAACCTGATAAATTGATCGCCTATATTCGATTGGTGAGTAGGATACGTAAACCTGTTAATCAAGTGGAATATCCACTTCTGCCTTGCCGTCTAAATACAGCGGATAGCTGTTTATATTGAAGCGAATTGGATTCATTTCATTATCAAAGTCAAATGTAGAGACTGCTTTGATATAAGGTTCTTCTCTGCTAACATGCATTTCGATTAGACTACTACTTAAATCATTGCCTTCTCTGTCAACTATTTCAGACAATAGTTGATAATCGCCGGTTGGATAAGTGACTTCCAATGTATTCCGTGATGATACTTGCACATCGCTATCCAGTTCACTCGGCATATACAGCACTTTCTGTTGCTCAAAATCTACCTCGATATAATCAGAACCTTTAGGAAGTGCTTCGATTCTCTCCATCACCAACGTTAGTTTTTTCGGCTGCCTGAAGTAATTGCTTTGCATGAATAGAATCACTTCACCGTCACGCAATAGACCGCCTCCCCCAGCGCTATTTCTTAGTTGGCCCCAATCTTCACCATGCTCATCAATTAACCGAACCGATGTAAATTTTAGTAATTGCATTGTATTTTGTTCGTCAGCTGCTAGTCGGATTTCTGCACGTAACGGCGAAATTTTCAACTGTTTGATGTTGATTTTTTGTCCATCTACAACAACAGATTGGTTCAATTCATATACTTTTGGTTGTTTAATGGGCTTGGTGAGTGTGAATGGCACGGCAAACTTTGTCTCTGCTGCACCACTCAAGTGTAAATTAAATTCAAATGACCTATTGTCATATGATAAATCATCGACAGACGTAATTTCAAGCTTGTCTTCCTGTACGGTCCTTTTACCAGAACTAGAGACAATGTAAGAATTTACGACACCAAATGGAATGCCTTTTTGGGATACCTCTAAAGAATTTATACTCACTTTGGAAAGATCAAAGGGGGATTCAATCTTATAGAAAATCGTCATACCCGAATGATCAGCTACGACATTCTGTAAAGTTAAGGTATAGTCGCCTTGCGTTACTACAATACCGAGTTCTTCATAGTAATTATTTTCAACAATGTCACTGATTCCTTTATCAAAAGCAATCATGCCAACGATAGGAGAAAACCCTGGAATTTTGGCCACTGCCTGTGCAAACACAGGCGAAACGCGAATCGACGTCACAAACAGTAGCAGTACAATAACAGCTACACTGGCCACTGCATACAGACGACGCTTCCTCTTCCTGGTCAGCCGATGCTGCTGCACAGCCTTTGCACGTGCTTGGTGTAAGGCTTCTTTTGGGATTTCAATCGCATGTAATTCATCCGTCAACTTCTGCCAGTCCTGCTCATTCAAGTTGGTCATTTATAGTTCCTCCTTTTCAATGAGTACGCGTAGTCTCTTTAACGTCGTGTGTAGCCTTGATTTCACAGTGCCTTCGGGAATTTGCTTCAGCTGTGCAATCTCCCCGTTCTTCATATCCTGGAAGTATTTTAAGTAAACCAATTCCTGTTGCTCAATCGGCAAACTGGCAATTATATCAGCGATTTCGAATGGTTGATGATCTATCGATGCAATTTCCAGATTATGATTGTAGACAAATTTCTCTTGCTTCTTTTTCATATCTAAACAAATATTGATGATAATTCGAACAAGCCATGTTGCTATGTGCGATGGTTCTTTGACGGTATGCACCTTTTTTAAAGCCCGATACGTCAGTTCTTGTATAGCGTCAACAGCATCCTGCTCATTTTTCAGATAAGCATAAGCCGTACGATATAGCGTATCTTCATGGCGTGCTAACAGCTTCACCAAAGCCCGTTCGTCACCCGCAATGGCCCTTTTCGCCAAATCCATCTCCATACACTCACCCCCTGTTACTGATTAGACTGTACAACATGACCAATCGTTCATTTTTTTTACGATAAAAAACGAGTTCAACTAAATGTAGTGAACTCGCTGCTTAACTCCCTCTATTAGTAAGAAAAAAATGAGTGAAACAACTCCTGACACCATTTATCTTATGGAAATAAGGAGGAGACTTAAACGAGGTACTTGTGTCGAACGAATAGACAAATAATTCGCACATCTAAGTAATTATACAAAAGATAAATAAAGCGCATAGGTATTGATTTACTTTGTATTATTATAGCATTGAGTTGTATTTACTAAATAGTTCCGCGCACAGGTACCTAAAAACTTGTGTTTTAATTTGTAGGGAAGTGAAAATCAACAAGCTACTATCAGCATATATTGCAATGAACAACGATTGTATTTGAATAGGAGGGATTAATTTTAACGGAAATAGTACATTGCTGGACTGGAAGAAAGGGGATATCAATGGAGATGGCATTTTAGATACCGTCTATTTATATGGTAATGTCGATGGACCACCAAGTATCTTTGCCGACAACATTACGCTTGTGATTCGTGATGGGTGGTCAAATAAATGTACAACCGTTCATCTCAAAAACAACGCGGGATATAATGCTAGGTTGTTTCTTGGCGACTTTAATAAAGATAATATACCTGACATTATGGTGAGTATTGATATGGGCGGGAGTGGTGGATATGGCATCTTTTATATCTATTCCTTCAGAAATAACATTTTAAATGAGCTGTTTAACTTTGATAAATACAATGGAGAATACACATTCCAAGTAAATTTCGACGATTTTTATAAGGTTCGTGTTGAAAGTCACTCGCCTAAAAGGTTGTTCATTATAGACATTAGCGCAAAAGGACCTGATTATTTATCACAGTATTACGACGCTAATGGACTACTTAAAAACCCAGTAGTAGGTGGGGTTCTTGCCCTAGGAGCTGTTAATCCAATCATTACAACTAACAAAAACTACAATTATGACTTAGTAGCTCTACAGCGTATAATTGGCCCAACAAATGCAGATACGTTAGGTTACGTTGAAAACCTCCTGTCATGGAATGATACACAATTTCAATCAAATCGCTTGTCTGTATCAGTACCATTTGAATGAAAAAAGCCCTTCGGAATTTAGGAATGATCCTAGTTTCCAAGGGCTTTTTCAATCAAAGAATGTTAAACATTAAATTGCTGGAAAGCTTTCCTTACCTCTTCAGGACAAGTAATCATGTCTCTCTAGTCATCTTTATCCTTTTTGTCTTTGTCTTTGTCTTTGTCTTTGTTTTTCTCCTTATTTCTCTTGTCCTCCTTATCCTTTTTGTTTTCTTTGTCTCTGTCTTTACCCTTATCCTTCTTGTCCTCTTTATCCTTCTTGTCCTCTTTATCCTTTTTGTTTTCTTTATCTCCGTCTTTCCCCTTATCTTTCTTATCCTCTTTATCCTTTTTATGTTCTTTATCTTTTCTCTGACCGTTATCTATCATTTTACTTTGTTTCTTTTTCTTCTTTTCAACCAATGGTAAATTAAAGTCCTTGTTGGGCAATTCACTCATGGATTTAGCTACTATTTGTTGGAAGATAGTTGTGACTGTGACACCACTAGTTGCTGTTAAGTAATGGTCTTGATCTGTTTTATCATACCCTAACCAAATTGCACCAACGATGTCTGGCGTATACCCAACAAACCAGTGATCCTTCGAACCAGCTACACCTGGGAAAGGTAGTTGTGTAGTACCGGTTTTTCCAGCTACGTCTAGTCCTGGTATCTGTGCATTTTTAGCTGTTCCGTTTTCGACAACATCTTTTAGCATATACGTCATCTTTTGAGCAACTTCCGGTTCCGTAACTAGTTCAGATTTTCCACTCCAACTTCCAACTATTTTTCCTTCTGCATCCTTTATTTCTGAAATAGCATGAGCTTGCATCATTATTCCATCGTTAGGAAATGCGGAAAAAGCCTGGGCCATTAACAAGGGTGACGTTCCTCGGTGTAAGCCCCCTAGTGCTAGTCCGAGATTATGATCCTCTTTTTCTAAAGGAATACCAAACCGTTCAACTGCACTAAAACCCTTTTCAACGCCCATTTCATTTAATAGCCAAACTGCGGGTATGTTATAAGAATTAATTAGTGCATCGTACATTGTGACTGTTCCGCGGTATTGTTTATCAATATTTTGTGGTTGATAACCGCCTATATTGATTGGTTCATCAACCAGCATATCCCCAAATTCATAACCCTGCTCCAATGCAGATGTGTAAACCGCGAGTGGTTTTAATGCTGATCCGGGCTGCCTTATTAAATTTGTCGCATTATTAAATCGTTTGTAAGTATATTCTCCTCTTCCTCCAACTAACGCGCTAATCCCACCTGTTTTAGGATTAATAAATATGGACCCACTTTGAATCAGTTGATCAGGCTTGCTATCTGGAAAATTGTTTTCATTCTGGAATACTTCTTCCGTAGCGTCCTGAATAACAGGATTTAGTTCCGTATAAATATGAAGTCCCCCAGACAGCACTTCATTCTCAGTTAACTGGTACTTATCTACTGCTTCCTGGATTAGATAGTCAACATAATATGGATAATTCCCTTTATAATCTACCGTCTCTTTATCCGTTAATACAATGGGTTGATCTAGGTTTTTTTCGAAATCCTTTTGACTGATGTATCCTTCGCTTTTCATTAATGACAGAACGATATTTCTTCGATCAACCGCTTTTTCCATGCTTTTATAAGGCGATAAGTTAGACGGGGCTTTGACTATCCCCGCTAGTGTAGCTGATTCGTTTAATGTTAGGTCACTAACATCTTTACCAAAATAAACTTGTGCTGCTCGCTGAATACCCCATGCGCCTTCACCAAAATAAATTCGATTTAGATAGCGTTCCATGATTTCATCTTTTGAGTACTTTCTCTCAATTTTCTTAGTAAATATAAGTTCTTTGAATTTACGTGTATAAGTGCGTTCCGCTGTTAGAAATACATTTTTCGAAAGTTGTTGCGTAATTGTACTACCACCAGAAACGACTTTACCTGAAACTAGATTTTGCATGAATGCTTTGGTAATACCAAAGTAATTAATACCGTTATGCTTATAAAAATGTTGGTCTTCTGTAGCGACAAAAGCTTCAATGAGTTCTTTTGGAATTTGATCCAGACTAACTCCTTCAATTTTAGAGTTAGAAACTTTACTTGCTACCTCGCCATTTATATCATAAATAAATGTAGGTCTTGGTTCAACAATATCCAATTTACTTACATCGCTTAACGATATTAAAATAGTAAATACCAATAGACCAAACAAGATAATGCCTATAGAGACTACTAATAGTCTACTAATGAGTTTTTTTGATTTAAACCATTCTTTAATGCTGCTTAATCGTGTCTTTTTTTTCCTACGTTCCATTCTACCCAAGCTAATACCACCCTCTATATTGTTGCAAAAAAATAATGAAGCCATAAATTACACAGACTTCTTGACAATGCATACCTAGTATCCAACACTAAACTAAAGCCAATACGATATCAATAGTGTCAATGTCGCATTCGGTGCTGCTTACAGATGCCCTTGTCCATGCGCATGCTTGAAAACAATAAATACGATCCAACCTTACAATTGGCTTTTAGATAATTTATTCCATGTTGACCCAAAAGAGACGGAACAATATTAATCTTCAGATTGCAATGAGTGTAGGGACAGAGAATTCTGTTACACTTGTTAATATATACAAAAAGAGAACTATATTTCTCTAAATAGTAATACAGCCGTATGAGTTTGAATAATTAATAGAAGTTATTGCTATTGATTTATTTGACAATCCACTTATTCCCAATCGGAATCGGATTCATTGTCGACCCAGCGAGTGCAAATCGAATGAATACAATTATTCAAAACCGAAAAACGGAGGGATTTCATGAATAAAATCATCGAAGTGAGTGGGCTGTCAAAATCATTTGGGAAATTGGAAGCTGTGAAGGATATCAACTTTCACGTTGAAGAAGGTGCTTTGTTTTCATTTTTAGGCGCAAATGGCGCAGGTAAATCAACGACCATATCCATTTTATTAACGCTATTGAAACAAGATATAGGCGAGGTGAAAGTAAAAGGATATACGTTAGGAAAACAAGACGATAAAATTCGTCAGGAAATTGGTGTCGTCTTCCAAGACAGTATATTGGATCCTTTGTTAACAGTCGAAGAAAATTTAAAAGTTCGAGCATCGTTTTATGGAATGTCGAAGGAAGAAAAGAATAAGGCAATTCAACGAGTAACGGCTATTACAGATTTACATTCATTTATTAAACGTCCTTACGGAAAACTATCGGGCGGTGAAAAAAGAAGAACTGATATTGCTCGGGCACTCATACATACGCCCTCGATTTTAATATTAGATGAACCGACAACCGGCCTCGATGCCGGGAGCCGAAAAAGTATTTGGAACACGATTTTACAACTTCAAAAAGAAACAAAAATGACTGTTTTTCTAACGACGCATTATATCGAGGAAGCGGCCAATTCTGATTACGTGGTTGTGATGAAAGCGGGTGAAATCATTGCAAAAGGAACACCTGAACAACTAAAAAACGACTATGCATCTGATCTCCTAGTCATCACAGCAGTCGATGAGAGAGCGATGAGGAGTCTATTATCCGAAGATGAAATTGAATATAAAGTAGATAAATCACTATTCTATGTACCGCTACAAGAAACAAAGTCGGCAATTCCAATACTAGTGAAACATGCAGATGATATCTCTTCTTTTGAAGTCCGAAAATCAAGTCTAGATGACGTGTTCATCGCGATAAACGGAAAGGACGTGAACAGCGATGATGGCATTCACTAAAAGAAATATTTTATTATACTTCCGTGACAAAACAACAATCTTCTTTTCATTTCTTTCAGTTATTATACTCATCGCTTTGTATGTTCTTTTTCTAGGAGATTTAACGTCAAAAGGACTTCCTGACTTCCCTTCAAAAAAATTATTACTCGCCTCCTGGTTCATTGCAGGAATTCTAGCGATTACTTCGATGACGACTACTTTAGGATCTTTTGGCATTCTAGTAGAGGATCGGACATATAAAAGGTTTATGGATTTTTATGCCTCCCCTATTTCTCGTGCTAAATTGGTTGGCGGCTATATTTTAAGTGCATTATTTATTGGGTTTATCATGTGTATATTTACATTAATCGTTGCAAACGTCTTTCTTTTCCTATCTGGCGAAGGACTGTTGGCTTTTGACAAGACAGTCTTATTGGTTGGTGTCATAGTATTAGCAGTTGTCTCAAGTGGCTCAATGGTTCTGTTTGTCGTCTCATTTTTCAAAACAACAAATGCTTTTGCCGCCGCAAGCACAGTCATTGGCACGCTGCTCGGTTTTTTGGCAGGCATCTATATTCCAATCGGTACGTTACCCGACTACCTTCAAACAATCGTAAAATTATTCCCAGTTTCCCATTCTGCCTCGCTGTTTAGACAACTTTTAATGGAAAATTCATTGGTCGAGGCTTTTGCAAATGCACCTCCTGGATTAAAGGAAGATTTCTTATCCAATATGGGCGTCGTTTATGATATGAATGGCCAAACAATAACGAAATTGATAAGCGTACTGTATTTAATCGGTACAACGATTGTCTTTTTCATACTTTCACTTATCGTTATGAATAGAAAAGAGAGAAGTTAATCCATCACATTCATTAAGAGCATTGAAATAACGATAGCCCCTGACTGAATCGTCAGGGGCTACCGAGTAATTTTTTTCAAGATTATAGACCAACTAGACAGTTTGGTTAGTAGGTAAATTCAACTTAGATGTACGGTGTCTGGGCTGGGTGATAATGAGTCATCTGTTTCATCAACTGGGTTACCATACTTTTCACTTACAAATCCACCTTGAGTATATACCCAATCCTGATGTACACTCGTTGATAAATATTTGTCATCATAGTTTGAATCAATCTCGGCTTGAGGATATTTTGGTATAATCCAGAATTTCATTAATACGTAATAGATAACAAATCCTAGCGGAAGCCCGACAAGATATGCAATTGACAAAAATTTAATTGCGATAGCACCCGCTACTACCCATGCAATTAGTCCAGCAGGATTATATCCTTTCATATAGCGAAATTGACCATCTTTTTTATATAAATCTGGTATATTGACTCTTCTACGCCGGATTAAGAAGTAATCACATATCATGATCCCCCCTATTGCCGATAGTGCTCCGCCATAGAAACCGAGAAATACGTATAAATGTTCCAATATCAACCATGGCATAGTAGCAGTGCCAACAACTCCCGCTAAAACGACCCCCATTTTATAACTTATTTTAGGTGCAAGCGCATTTACAAATGCAAGTGTAGCCGGAATTAAGTTTGCAGCATTATTTGTTGACCATTGAGCAATTATAACTAATCCTAATAATGCGATTAGAATTAAACCACTTTGGTTTTCTTGAATAATCGTAATTGGATTCCAATTACCAGTCGCAATAAAGGCAACTGCTCCAATAAACGCCATAAACGTTGAAAGGATAGGTAATGCAATAATCTGAGCAGCAAAAATGTTTTTATTCCGTTTAAAGAATTTTTTGTTTCCCGAATTAACTTTAATAAAACGTGAGATATTGGGAACATCGACTGCTAATGCTGCCCAAAGAGATAGATTGGCCATGAAGATTAAAAGTAAGGAAGTATTCCCCTCACCAACAAATGTCCAAATATTGTGACCACCCATTTGAGCAAGACCATCCAAATAAAAATACATCCAAACCGATATACCAATTAATATGGGTGCAGCCAAACTAGCAAACTTTTCTACAGCCTTAATACCTAACATCGTATTAATTACTTGTACTGCAGCAAATAAAATATACCAAATGATCCAATTATCATATCCTGTCAGATATTGAAAGATACCATTTAGAGCAAGGGCTCCTAGGTATGTTTGAATTCCAAACCATGCTGCTGCAACAATTCCGCGAGATACCCCTGGGAAATGGGTACCATATATTCCAAATGGTGCGCGAAGATAAACTGCAAACGAAAGGCCATGTTCTGTTCCAATATCCGCTGACAATAACATGACAATACCAATCGTAAAATAAGCAAGTAAAATAGTTAGCATACTAATGATAATTGAATGTGAATTAACTGCATCCCCGCCAAATTGGTAAGCAACAATCATAACAACGATACCGACCCAAATGAAAAAGTAGCCTAACATACCAACTGTACGCCTATTATTTGTTATAGGAAGGATGGACTCTTCTATTAAATGGTTACTTTCGTTATTTTTGCTCATTAATCGTTAGCCCTCCTGGTATTGGATACTTTTATAGAAGGTAAATGGCGGTTTTAGTTATTTTGCATTCTAGGTGCTTAGTTCAGATCAACTTTCTTTTGAAAATCCCCTTAATTTATAATGCTTCAAAGAATGGATGATTTTTTAGCAATCACCCTTCCTTTGAAGCACCTTTATCAACATGAAAATTTAGTGAGTATATAGCTCTACTTTACCTCTTTGTGCTCGCAGTTTTTTTCTAATTTCTTTTGAGCCTTCTACATCGAGTTTTCTATTTTTAATGACGACCCCGTAATCCCTTAGTGCCGTTTCCTGCGATACATAATCATCCAATACATCTTCATATACTTGTTCTGCTGGTCTGTCTAGCGGATCACCATAGCCGCCAGAGGATGGAACCGAAACCATGATTGACTCTCCCGCTTTAAGCGTATAGCCGTTTAATTTGGAACTAAGATGTTCTGGATTTGTATCGGGATTCTTAATGAGGCTTGCGCTAGTGCCCGGCAATCCTCCTTTGAATCCCCATGGACGGACAGTATGTTTATCCCCCTCCATTGTCATAAATCCATCAGTTAACATACGATTTTTACGGACAATTCCAAGACCTCCACGCCAGCGACCTGCACCGCCCGTATCTTCACGCAATTCATATCTATCACAGACCATTGGTACATGCATATCGAGATCCTCTATCGGGTTGTTACGAGTGTTCCATGAGCTGAAATCCATTGCATCCATTCCATCTTGGCCTGGACGACCGCCATAGGAACCTTCGTTAACTTCAATATATACCCAGTAGTCGCTATTCTTATCTAGGCCTGCATAGGAAGCAAATTGGATATTGGCTGAGCTTCCTGCACATGTTTGTTCCGGCAGTACTGGTGCTAACGCTTTGATGATCAAATCCGCAACTGTATTTACCTGATTCGCTCGACTAAATGTAGCAGCTGGTTTAATCGGATTAAATATACAACCTTCTCGAGCTGTTACTGTAATCGGACGGAAAGTTCCATGATTGGGTGGGATGAATTCTTCATGTACAGCAGTGTCTAAAAATATGGAACGCAATACACTGTAAACGCTTACACAAAGGGCACCTGAATACGACGCATTGAATGCCGTAGGTGTCTGATCCGCCGAGCCGGATACATCCACTTCTAATTCGTCCCCTTCGATATTAATTTGTACATGTACTCTTAGTCGTTTGTCCAAATTACGACCGTCGTCATCTAACCATGATTCTGCTTCATATGTCCCATCTGGAACCTTTGCAATCTGTTGCCTCATCACACGCTCTGAATAGTCCATAAGCTCTTCAGAGGCCTGTAACACAGTATCTTTTCCGTATTTGTCCATCAATTCAACGAAACGTTTAACACCAAGACGGCAACCAGCTACTTGAGCTTCTAAATCACCTAGTACCTCACGAGGTGTCCGCACATTTTGACGCACAATCTCGGCTACTGTCTCATTTCGCACTCCTTTTTCATAGTACTTAATGCCATTCATGATCAATCCTTCAGCATATATATCAGGAACATCAACCATTAATCCAGGTTGTGCTCCGCCGATATCCAGATGATGTGCTGAAGTTCCTGCATATCCAACTATCTCGCCTTCATAAAATATCGGTTGACAAAGTGCAATATCCGGTGAGTGTGAAGCACCAGCATATGGATCATTATTCCAAATGATATCCCCTGGATTTATATTATCGCCTAAGACACTTTGAAATCCTTTGATATACCCCGGTAAACATCCTAGTTGCATTGGTGTTGAATCAGCTTCAGCGATTGTATGGCCAAACTTATTAAATACACCCGCTCCTAGATCTTCTGATTCACGAATAAGCGAAGAGTATGCCATCCGTTCAATTACATGGGCCATTTCTTTCGCAATTGTATGAAGTGCACCGCCAATAATTTGCAGTGTCACAGGATCCATTTTTCCCCTGTTTTCATTTGTCAACGTCATGTCATTACTCTCCCCTTTATATACCAATTTTTTCTAGCTGTTGCTCTTTTTCTACTGTTATGTTTTTAGCTGCTACCAAGAGCGTACCGTAAATTGAAACAGTAGCTTCCCAGTTTGGTGGGATTAATGTTGTAGAATCGCGTTGCACGACAACAGCTGGTCCGCTTACTAAGTCAAAGGCTAGTAACTTATCTCGTTTGAATCGTGGTGTTGGTATTCGCTTTATTTCTCCATCTATCTCAAAAACGGTATCACGTACGTATGCGATGGCCTCTTTAGGGTTATCCCTATTTCCTTTTTCCAATTTAGGCAATTCCATAGGAGGTATATTACCAGTTCCAATGACACGTAAAGTTATAATCTGTACATGCGTATCTGGGAAATGATGTCCATACTCTTGTTCATGTACCATATGGAAGTTCTTGTGAATTTCCTTCATTGAGTCTTCTGTCAGTTCCCCTTCTGGTAATGGAACGCGTAATTCTATTCCCTGACCGACATAACGACATTCTGCAATTTTTTCAATGCCAATAAACTCTGAGTTAATGCCATCCTTTTTCAATTGAGTTTTAGCTTGATTCACTAGTCCATCAAAATCGATATTGATTTTAGCAATGAGCTCTTCAGAAATGTCCTCTGAACTCGCTACACGTGATTTTATGAAATCATATTTAAGGTTTCCTACCAACAGACCTATTGCCGCGGCGACTCCTGGATAAGTTGGAACAACTACTGATTTGGAATCGACCGTGTCAGCCAAGTCAACGGCATGTAATGGACCTGCCCCTCCTGCAGCAAACAAAGAATACTCCCTAGGATCTGTTCCTTTTTTAACAGAGCTTGCACGGATTGATAATGCCATATGGCTATTGATGATCTTAAGTACGCCTAAAGCAGCTTCTTCTGTGGTCATATTCAGCTGTTTGGCAAGTCTTTCCATCGCTTTAAAACTTAGCTCTGGATCAATATTGAGATCACCACCGAGAAATTGTTCTTTATCTAGTCTACCTAACACAATATTAGCGTCAGTTACACAGGGATCTTGACCGCCTTGATTGTAACAAGCTGGACCTGGATTTGCACCCGCGCTTTTTGGCCCTACTCTGAAAGCGCCGCCAGCGTCAACGTATGCGATTGACCCACCGCCAGCACCTATTGTTTCTACATCAACCATTGGAGTGAGCACTGGTGAACTATTAACAGTAGCATCAAGAGAATTGACAAGCTTAGCTACTCTATTTGGAATGACTGATATGTCAGCAGAAGTCCCACCAATATCTACACTAATCAAGTTATCAATATTATCTAATTCTCCCCATCTGACTGCGGCTAAGACACCTCCAGCTGGTCCTGATTTCAGTAAAGTGACAGGTGTTGCAGTTGCCATCTCAACGGATGCCATTCCTCCAGATGATTGCATAATGTGTAATTTTCCCTTGCTACCAATACTTTCTAGTGAATTTACCAAATGGTCTACATAACGACTTACCTTAGGCGCTACATAAGCATTCATGGCTGTCGTACTAAACCGTTCATATTCTCTAATTTGCGGGACTACTTCACTAGATGTAAAGCACTGCACTTCTGGCCATAATTCATTTACAATTTCTTTTGCTCTACGTTCATGAACATCATTAATGAACGAGAACATGAAACAAACAATTACCACGTCAACACCTGACTCTTTCAGTTGTTGAACAGCCAAACGCACATCTTCTTCATTTAAAGCTGTCGTAATTTCACCATTTGGAGCAGATAATTTCTCTGTAATCGGAAGCCTATTGCGACGCTTTACCAATGGTTCTGATTGCCATGGTAAATCTTGTTGAATCGAAAAGTTTTCAACCTTTTTGTGACGTGCAATGTGTAAAATATCCCTGTAGTTTCTCGTGGTTAACATGCCTACAGTCGCTCCGTCTCGTTCAATTGTAATATTTGTAGCGACTGTCGTTCCATGAAGTATATAATCTACATCGGAAAGTGGTATATCTGCATTTTCACATATTTCTTTAATGCCTTTAACTACCCCAATCGATTGATCTTCAATTGTGCTTGGTACCTTATGGACAGTGAATGTATTTGTTTCTTCACTTATTATGATTAGATCGGTAAATGTGCCCCCAACATCAACTGCAAGTTTAGCCTTAGCCATTATGTGCACCCCTTTTTTGAGTAGAATCAAATTTGAAATATTCCAGTATTTTTTTCAAGCCATGAAAAGTACGAACAAAATTCTTCTTTAATTCAATTGCAGAATATAAGGTAGAAATCTACGAAGCTAGTCCTACCCATAAAAAAAGTTTGGGTTGAGTCGGTATCAAGTACCTGATTCTCCTCCTTACGTTTAGTTGGCATACCTTCTTTCCCATTCGCTTATATTTGATCCTTCATTAATGATATTCGATTTTACGACACCAATTCCTGCACGTTTTTTTTCCACTTCTATTAGTTACAAAATTCTCTCAATTATAAAAAAAGAAAAGTGCCTTCTTCAAATCCGAATTTATGAGAATAATTTCTCAACCTTTCACAGACCAGAAGAATGCACTTCAATAACACAAGGACACAAATTATTGAACTATCTTTCTTGAAACTTAGACTTTTTGCGAGATTACATCATTGACGGTTCTTAACCAACTTCTTCAAATCCACACCATTCAAGGATGTTTAGGACGTTAATTTCAACACATTGAAGCCACTCTTCCAGGTTTAACCATTCATCAGCACCATGTAAATTACCGCCAGTTGGACCGTAAATGATTGTCGGAATATCCAAGTGTAGAATTGATAAGCGAATATCACTAAATGTAGGCATTCCTAGAATCTCAGTGTCTTTCCCAGTAACTTTGTCAATATTTGACTTGGACAATGTCACAAGGGGATGATCGGGACTAATTTCCGCTGCACTTGTTTGCCATTCCCAACTAATTACAGGTGGATGTTCAGTTAGCCATTCATCTTTAGCTGCAACTTTATTAATCGCTGCTACAATTTGTGCTTTTACATCTTCTAGTTCCTCATTTGGTGGGTAACCAATTGTTCCCGTTAGTTCACATTCGGCTGGAACTTTATAAGCCCAATCACCAGCGCTTATAATAGCTGGCGTTAAGTTAGTAGAACGAACTGGCATATTGGAAGCTTCAAAATACCTTTCAAAAGGTGCGTATTTAATCGTTTTAGCCCGTTCCTCATCTAACTCTATTAATGCTTCATATATTTTGATAGCCTTACCAATCGCATTTACACCAATTTGTCCATTCAAATTATGTGCAGCAAGCCCTTTGACTTTAACTTTAAAAATAAGTCCTCCAGCACAGGCGATCTGAGGTGCTAAGCCCGGAGTCAGTGGGTGTGGATAAATACAAGCATCTGCCTTAAATCCTTCCTCTTGCAATCGTTGCGTCATTGCAACGGCACCTGCAGCGCCTCCGACTTCCTCATCCACTACAGATATTGCCGTAATGTCTGCATTGGGTTTTAAACCTAAGTTATGGATAATTTCTAATGCCGCAAGGATAGATCCAAAACCACCTTTGTTGTCAGCGGTTCCTCGTCCATACATGATGCCCTTATCAATTACCCCCTCAAGTGGCGGATAACTCCAATGAACAGGATCTCCTACAGGAACAGTGTCTACGTGAGTAAACATTAATAAGGATTTCCCTTTACCTCCCGAACCTGCCCATTTTCCAACCACATTTGGTCGACCTTTAAAGCCAACCTCCCGCTCAACTTCTGACTCTGTGTATTCGGGGTGATTTCGAACCGATTCATCTGCTTCGAACGTATCAACATCAAGGCCAAGGCCGACCATTATCTTGCGAATATGTTCCTGAACAGGCCCTTCATATCCTGATTCACTTGGGATTTGAATTAATGTCTGGAGATCGGACACTAGCTTTTCCCGATTTTCTTTTAAATAAGTACTAACTCTTTCTTTTACATCGCTAGATATCGCTGTTGTCATTTGAACATTCCTCCACTACTTTAATTTCAAAAACAGAAATCATGTATATGTCTCACCCGTAATATACATTTAATTCTGAATCTTTGATACAATTAGCTTATAATAGAAGAATGCAAATGTCTAATACTTGTTTTAGTAGACTTTAATACTTTAAAGATATCAAGGGGGAATCATTACTTATGGAATTACGTCATTTGAGGTATTTTATTGCTGTAGCAGAAGAACTTCATTTCGGAAGAGCGGCTATCCGCCTACAAATTTCACAGCCCCCATTAAGTCAGCAAATTAAACAACTTGAAACTGAATTAGGTGTATTGCTTTTTACACGAACGAGACAGCGTGTAGATTTAACCACAGCTGGGAAATCTTTTCTAATGAATGCCTATAAAATTACGAATCTTGCCGTTCATGCGTGTGAAGAAGCGAAAAGAGTAGATCAAGGTGAATCTGGGCAATTAATATTAGCCTTTACAGGAGCAATTGCCTTTGACCTACTCCCAACAATTCTTAGGGCATATAAAGAAAAGTATCCAAATATAAATGTCATTTTAAAACAAATGACAACAGCAGATCAAATTTTATCTTTTAAAAGAAAAGCGATTCATGTTGGTTTAGTCGTCATGCCAGTAACAAGTAAATTAGTAAACATTGAATTATTGTATGAAGAGCCATTTGTTGTGGCATTACCAAAAACACATCATTTAGCTCAGCAAAAAGGCGAAATCAATTTAGTTAACCTTCTTAATGAACAATTCATTATGACGCCAAGAAATTCAGGTGAAGGTTATTATGATTCTATTATTAGTCTTTGTCAGTCTGCAGGCTTTATTCCAAAGAAAACGCAAGAAGCGGAAGAATTGCATACTGTCGTCTCCCTCGTCGCTTCGGGGATGGGGGTTGCCATCTTACCTTCATCCATTCAATTTGTAAAAAACGATGATATTGTCTATATTCCATTAAGTCCTAATTCACCCACTTATAATACGGGTGTAGCTTGGTGTAAATCAGAGATTTCTCCAGTTGTGCATTCCTTTATTTCATTTCTTAGAGAATCAATTATCCCTGACTTTTCTAGTAATAATGGTCAGAAAATATAACTCAAAGATGTATTTATTTGTTATTCTTTATAGCTAGTGAGTCTATTATGAAATTGATCAGTTCCTTTATTAGCAACACATTCTCCCAGAAAAAGCATGGTATAGGGGTTACTAATTAAAACCCCTATACCATGCTTTTTCGCCAAAATTTTCACCCTACTAAAACGCTTTGAAAGTTTCTCAAAAGGTCAAAACGCTAGTCAAGGCCACAAATCATTCAACACATTTATCATTTTGAAGCGGAAACAGTTTTACCCTTGTTCTCTTTGCTGTTTTGTAACTTTAGAAGGTCTAGGAAATGATCGTCACGTGTATGGATCGCTTTTTCACCATGGTCATCATAGTTGTAAAAACCTTGATTCGTTCGAATGCCATGTTGCTCATTATCCACCATTTCTGTTAAGAAGGAAGGCACTTCTCTTGTATTCGATAAATCTTCCATAATGTTTCCAACCATCGCTTTTGTTGTTTGCAGACCAGCTAAATCCTGACTTTCCATTGGACCGCAGAAAGCCCATTTAAAGCCCATGCTTCCTTTCATGGCGATATCGATATCTTCAGCAGTAGCTACTCCCATCTCCATTAAGTGGAACGCCTCGCGAAGCATAGCTACTTGAACACGGTTAACGATAAAGCCTGGAATCTCCTTTTTTAGCACGACTGGAGATTTTCCGATTTCCTTCATTAAATCGTAAGTTGTGTTTATAATGTTTTCATCAGTCTTCTCGAATTTAACGATTTCCACAATTGGTACCAGTTGTGGCGGGTTAAAGAAGTGCGTAATGATAAATCTTTCCGGATGCTTTGCCCTTTGAGTTAACTCTTTCAATGGAAAAGTAGAAGTATTAGACGAAATAATCGTTTTATCAGAGACAACGCTCTCAATAATTTCATAAATATCTAGTTTGTTTTCGAGAACCTCAGGAATGGATTCAAGAATGAAGTCAGCATCCTTAATAGCTTTAAGCACATC
This sequence comes from Sporosarcina sp. Y352, assembly GCF_056786535.1. NCBI lineage: Bacteria > Bacillati > Bacillota > Bacilli > Caryophanales > Caryophanaceae > Sporosarcina > Sporosarcina sp. Y352. The sequence goes on along the minus strand of NZ_JBXCJE010000002.1, from coordinate 492,667 downwards.
TGTTGTATATGTGACACGGGCTAATGCCTGTTCCATTTCATTATTGGTCAGCATGTCTTTTTCGACCATAATTTCCAAACTGTTTGTCATGAGTTCTCGTGCTTTTTCCAGGGATGTCTCGCGTCGAGCTTGTATATGTACATGCATGCCTGCTAGGGCAAATAATTGAGCAGCACCATGCCCCATAATTCCTGCTCCAAGTACCGTAATGTTTTTCATTTGAATACCCCATTTCCTCTGTATTTTTTAATTAATTACATCGTATCGCCCGTTCATCTACCTTTATTAGTAAAGCAGGTTTGGAGTCTCAAACCTGCTCGTCTTAATTAAATATCTAGTTCCGAATCCGAAATTAATGATCTCAGATGAATATTCTAACATTTACATTATTTCGTAGTCGATTATTCGTTTGCATGGATGAGTTCCGTTGATTGAAACGTAAGGCGGCGACTCCAGCGGGAAAAGCGCGAGCTGAAAGCCCCGCAGGAACGCAGTGACGAGGAGATTGAAGCCGTGCCCGCGGAAAGCGTCCGCCTGGAGTGTAAATCAACCACGTTAGGATTTTATTTAGCATTCTCTATTATGAAATTGACTCAGTTGGTTATTCCGTAATAGAACTCGCCTTCACGTCAAGAACAGGCACCTTTTTAGGTTTTCTATCAATCAAGAAAACGGCCAATGCTGCAATAACGCCTGGTAATGCAAAGACCATAAAATTGAATTGTAGAGATAAAGTCGAAGCCAGTAAAAAACCTCCAAGCAGAGGACCTACGATTCCCCCGATACGTCCAATTCCTAAAGCCCAACCTAAGCCCGTAGAACGAATGGAAGAAGGATAGTATTGAGAAACATAGGAATTGGCAAGGTTTTGGGAACCAATCGTTGTAGCCCCCGCAATAGCCACTAGTACGTATAAAAGCAGCATATTACTCGTAATTCCTAAACTCATAATCGTAATCGCAGCAACAATATAGAACATAATAAGCGCTTTTTTAACGCCCCAAAGATCAGCTAACCAGCCCATCATGATGGCTCCGACTGTTGCCCCTACATTCAAAGCAAGTAGAAAGCTTAAACTAGATCCAAGTGGAAACCCTGCTTCATTCATTAATTTTGGCAACCACGTATTTAATCCGTATATCATGAGAAGTGACATGAAATACGCTATCCAAAACATGACCGTCGAAGATGCCCTGCGTTCAGTGAATAGAGATTTAACTGGTGAAGAAGACATTTCAGTGCCATTCATAACAAATTTTTCGCGTTTCTTTGGATTGTATAAAGGATTGACTTTAACGAGTAATTCTCTCACTTGTTTATATTCTTTCTTTTTCATATGTGATCCTACTGTGTCAGGTAGTGAACGTGCTAAAAACGGGAGAAGCAATAATGGCATAGCACCAAAGAAAAATACGGATTGCCATCCTAGGTAGGGGATAATCACCATACTAAGCGTGGCAGCAATAACTCCTCCGATTGAAAAACCAGCCATTATGGTAGCGATCATACGACTTCGCGTTCCTTTTGGAGAATAATCACTTACGAGAGCGATGACATTTGGCATAACCCCACCTAATCCTAAACCTGTTATAAATCTGCAAAGTCCGAATATCTCGGGACTAGGAGCGAGTCCCGCAAATAGCATAAAGAGACTGAAAATAAAAGTACAGATTAAAATTACCTTTTTCCTGCCAAATCTGTCTGCCATTGTTCCGAAAATTAATGCCCCTAACATCATCCCAATTAAAGCATAACTACCAATCATGCCTGTCTCAACTGCTGATATATTCCACTCATCCATTATGATTGGCACGACAGCCCCATAGACTGTCAAATCATAACCATCAAACACCATGATCACCGCACCCCAAAAGAGCAGCATACCGTGAAACTTATTAAACTTTGCTTTTTCAATGATTTCTTCAGCATTGGTAACTTGCATAATCTAGCCCCCTTCACTATAATTTGTTATTCACCCAGGTATAGCTTTCTAGATCCTTCGTTATCTACTAAAACAATCTTCCTTGTTTCAATAGGTAGGGAATTCTAAAAAAAGTCCACGTAAAGTGGACTTTTCGGCGTACACTAAGTAGTTACCACACCTGACATTTCAATTTACTTTACTCTTTTTACAGATTTTTGGCTGACTTATATATTTCAGGAGCTATTTGTGTCGACTGTATCGAATTCTTCTTTTCACGTACTAAGGAAATAGCAATAGCGGCTATAATTCCCGGTATAGTCAATACCAAAAAGTTTTGTTGAAGCGGCAAATTAGCAGCCAATAGAATCCCTCCGAACATTGGGCCAACGATTCCACCTAATCTACCTACACCAGATGCCCATCCTATCCCTGTTGAACGAATTTCAATTGGATAATATTGTGATGCGTAAGAATAAAGGATAATTTGTGTTCCGATCGTTGTAGCACCTGCGATGGCTACAAGAACATATAGCACAAATGCATTTGGATGAGTTCCCATTAAAGTTAAAGAAACTACATTCAAGGTGAAATAGATGATCAACACTTTTTTAGTATCCCAACGGTCTGCCAGCCAACCGCCAATAAGCGACCCTAAAATACCACCTACATTTAACACTAAGAGAAACGTTAAACTTGACCCTAAAGCATACCCTGCTTGGGACATTAACCTTGGTAGCCAGGTACTTAATCCATAAGTGATTAATAAGCATAAAAAAAAGTTTGTCCAAAATAATAAAGTACTCGGAGTCCGTCCATTTGCAAATAATTTTTTTACAGGAATACCCGTTCTAGAAGGAATGACAATCTCATACTTGTCATCATCCTGAGGCGTATAAGAAGGATCTAGTTTGGATAATAACTGACCGACCTTTTTCTTTTGATTTTTGGCGACAAGAAACCCAAGTGACTCAGGTAGAAATTTGTAAATAAACGGTATGGCGAGTAGGGGCAAAGCACCTACTAAAAACATGGATTGCCAACCAAAATTAGGAATAAGGAAAATTCCTAGTCCTGATGCTAAAATCCCGCCAACTCCATAGCCGCATAACATTAGCGTAACTAACGTATTTTTCATTTTTCTTGGTGCGTACTCGGTCATTAATGCTACTGTAACCGGGAACACCCCTCCTAATCCTAAACCTGAAACAAAACGATAGATTCCAAATTCCGTAGGGCTATTGGCAAATGCAATTAGACCCGTGAAAGAGGTGAAGAGAAGCATACAGAAAATTATAATCTTTTTACGTCCAATTTTATCAGCCAGTGGTGCAAAAATAAATGCTCCAAACATCATACCAATTAGAGCATAGCTTCCTATGGTACCTGCTTGAACGGATGTTAACGACCATTCATCCATTAATACAGATACAACAGCACCATAAACCACTAAATCAAATCCGTCACAGACAATGATAAAAGCACACCAAAACACAATAAGGGCGTGAAAACGGTTAAATTTTGAATTATCTACGGTACGGCTAACATCGATTGAACGCAGAATTTTTTCCTCCTCTATAAACGCTAATGTTATTCAGGTGCCTAATAAAGCATTGGAATTTATTTAGAAACAGCCATTTCATGCAAACCTAAAAATGTAAGCGCATTTTGCCCTAGAATTAGTTGAGCATCTTCCTCTGACAATGATGTCAATTCGTCTACAACTCTACCTGATGGCGCTTCACGTAGTAAGAACGGGTAATCTGATCCAGCAATGATTTGTTCCGGACCAAATCGTTCAATCATGTATTGAAGATTCCTAGGGTCGTAAACGAGAGAATCATAATATAATTTCTTTGCATAATGACTCGGTGGATGCACAGTATTTCTGATTTCCGGCCAAACTTCCCAAGCTTTGTCCATTCTAGGCAATAAATACGGTAAAGAACCGCCGCCATGCGCAAAACATATTTTCAAGTCAGGGAACTTGTCCATCATGCCACTCATAATTAAACTACCTGCTGCAAGTGCCGTTTCAGAAGGCATTCCAATACTATACATAAAGTTATGTCTCGGCATTCTCTCTCCGCCTAATGTCTTCCATGGGTGAACGAAAAGTGGAACATTCCATTTCTCCGCAGCTTCAAAAAATTTCTCCATGGAGCTGTCATCCAGATTTAGATCATTGACATTGGAGCCAATTTGAATCCCTTTTAACCCTAATTGATTTACCGCTCTATCCATTTCTGCAATCGCAATATCTATGTCCTGCAAAGGGACTGTACCCAAACCGATAAACCGATCAGGTGTCTCATTGACCACTGAAGCGATAAAGTCATTTTGTACCTTCGAAAGTTCTAAACCAGCTTCAGGATCCGACCAATAAGCAAATGTGACAGGTATCGGAGATAAGACTTGAATATCGATGCCTTCTTTGTCCATATCCGCAAGGCGTTTTTCCACATCCCACGCCTGGTCCGTTATTTTCCGGAAGGATTTACCTTTAATCATAATCTCAGCACCACAATCGCATGTCCGATTCATCGTCGGCCAACGATCATCTCCGTACTTAGCTGCCATATCCGGGAAAAATTCCGGTATGATATGCGTATGAAAATCAATACGTAAATTCTTTTTAGACAACAAAAACATCCCCTTTTCATTAAATCTTTATAAAAATGGAGTGAGGTAGACATATAACTCTATCTACCTCACTCGTAAAACCCTATTTTTTTCTACATCTCAAGATCATTGAATTACAGTAATTTTGTTCCGTACTTGAAGTAACTTTCTGGAGCAACGCTACCCCATAGGTCAAGACCCAATAGTCCAACTTCTGGATTCCATTCGATTGGTTCCCAATCTGGTGCGAAGATCAAGAAGCCACCTGTCCAAATTTCTACACGGTTTCCAGAAGGTTCGATGACATAGATGAACTGTGCACCACTTGTACCATGTTTACCTGGGCCCCATTCGATTTTAATATCATTTTCAGCCATTAAGTTCGCTGCTCTGATAAGCTCGTCTGGTGAATCCAAATAGTAAGCCAAGTGATGGAAAAGTGCGCCATCCTGATTTGCATTACGCATTAAAGCAATTTCGTGTGCAACATTTGTACGGCTCAACCATGAACCGATACGAACATCTTCCTGATTTTGAACATAATAACGGTGGTGAATGCCTAGTAATTCACTCCACCATTTCTGCTCTTCTTCCACATTATTCACCATAAAGTTGACATGGTCAAAGCGGCGTGGTGATACCCCTTTACCTGTGTATTTACTAGGATGACTTGGTAGTTTCGAAGCAATCTCTGGATTACTCGTCCGGTCATACTTTTCTTTCTCCCAATACAATTCAACTGGTAAACCTGCAGGAGATCTAAATTGAATCGAATCGCCTTGTGCTTTTTTCTCTCCAGCTTCAATCCACTTGTGATCAATGCCCATATCCTTGAATTGTCTTTCAAATGCTTTCAAAGCTTTTTCCGAACTTACGCGCCAACCCACTTGTTTAACGCCAGATGTATCTGACTGCTTAAGAATAAGTGTATGATGATCGAAATCTTGCCAAGCCCTTAGATAGACTCTGCCATCTTCAGTATCAGTATCAGAAACATAAAGACCCATTACTTCTGTGAAAAACCACAATGATTTTTCTAAATCAGTCACGCCAATTTCTACGTGCCCTAGATGTGCAATACTTCTCGTGTACTGTTCTAATTCTTTCAAAAGTGATTGTTCCTCAACGATTTTGTCAGCTGATATACTCATAATTTCATTTCCCCTATCCAATGTTTTATTTTTTAATAAAAGAATACGCTCAATTTAGTAAGACTATATTTTATTTCGTTTGTTCCGAAATTGGTTTTCCGGATTTACCCCAATGCGTTTTAGGTATCTCTGTAACGAGTACTCTAATATTTTCTACTGGTGCATCCAATGTTTCAGAAACCGTTTGCGTAATATTTACAATCAATTCAGAAACTTTCTCTTTCGGTCTACCTTCTATAATACTTACCTGGATTAACGGCATACTTGAACACCTCTCTTGCTTTAGAATTTATTCGGTTACAGTAAATGATACTTCGCCAAGACCATCAAATTTGCCGCTCACTACATCGCCTTTTTCAAGTAACACGGCACCTGTGATTGCACCTGATAGAATGACGTCGCCCTTTCGAACTTTGTCGCCTTTTTTAGCAAGCATATTGGCGAGCATTGCAATCGCATTCGCAGGATGACCAAGAACAGCCGCTCCAGCTCCTGACTCTTTCAATTCACCATTAATCGTTAATGTAGCGCCGACTAGATCCAGTTCAAATTCGTCTGGACTTTTCAATGTCGTACCAAACACGACTCTTGACGTGGATGCATTGTCTGCTACAACATCAGGCAATGTGAAATTGAAATTTTCATAACGGCTATCGATAATTTCCAGCGCCGGAACAACCAATTCGGTTTTCGCCAACACTTGAGCACCTGTCACGCCAGGTCCTACAATGTCTTCCCCAATTACAAATGCGATTTCCGCTTCCACTTTCGGATGAATCAAATCGCTAAGGGATACTTCCCCTCCGTTGTCGATTAGCATATAATCGAAAACGTATCCATAAATCGGTTCATCGACATTCATTTGGTCCATTTTTGCTTTGCTTGTCAATCCCATTTTAGGACCAACAATCTTACGGCCTTCAGCCAATTTCATTGAAACAAGCTCTTGTTGAACGAGATACCCTTCTTCAACCGTTAATTCGGGCCTCAATCGTGCTGTCACTTTTTCAATTTCACGCTTTTCTACTTCACCAGCAACCAAATAACTAGCAATTTCTTTCACTTTTGTCGCTTCCATTAAATAGCCCCCTTATACACCAATTGCGATTTTTTTCTTCGCAAGCTCGGCTGCCACATCCATGATCATGTCTTCTTGGCCACCAACCACTTGTAACTTGCCCAATTCCACTAAAATTGACCGAGAATCAATACCGAACTTTTGTGCAGCCTTTTGTGCATGTAACAAGAAGCTTGAATAGACGCCCGCGTAACCAAGTACAAGGCTATCTCTCGTAATTTCTTGTGGTTTTTCCAACATTGGTGCAATCAATTCTTCTGCAATATCCATCATCTTGAATACATCAATTCCCGTTTTAATGTTCAATTTTTCGAGAACAGCTACTGCGACTTCTGTTTGCGTATTGCCTGCTCCTGCTCCAAGACAGCGAATACTACCATCGATTCGCGTCGCACCTTCTTCAATAGCGACAAGCGTATTAGCCAACGCGAGTGACATATTATTATGGGCATGGAATCCGATATCTACAGACAAATTGGCTTTCAACGCGCGAATTCTTTCTCCTACTTGATGCGGTAAGAGTGCACCCGCCGAGTCAACTACGTAGACTGAATCCGCCCCATAGCTCTCCATTAATTTCGCTTGTTCCACGATTTTTTCGGGTGGAGCCATATGGGACATCATTAGAAATCCGACTGCTTCCATTCCGAGCTCTTTCGCTAACGCGATATGCTGATGCGATACATCGGCTTCTGTTACATGCGTTGCGATTCGTGCCATTTTCGCACCAAGTCCCGCCGCCTCTTTCAACTGAGGCATTGTTCCAATTCCTGGTATGAGAAGAACGGCAATTTTAGCTTGCTCAACAACGGAGGCTGCTGCCTCGATCAGTTCCATCTCATCTGTCAAAGACAAACCAAATTGCAGTGAAGATCCGCCAAGGCCATCTCCATGCGAAACTTCGATATATGGCACATTCGCTCCATCCAATGCTTTCGCGACATTCGTCACTTGTTCCACCGTAAATTGGTGACGGACGGCATGACTCCCATCCCTTAACGCTACTTCTGTGATTAATACATCCCGCGTTTCTGCCATTGTTTCTTTCATCTCCTTTTTCACACGACTGCGTTTTCTACTCTATGTTTGGCCCATGCTTCAGCCACTTCCACTGATGCTGCCGTCATAATATCAAGGTTTCCAGAGTAGACTGGCAGGTAATCGCCAGCTCCTTCTACTTCGATGAAGACTGTGACAGACGATCCATCAAAAATGGGCTCTTGTCTGATTCTATAGCCCGGCACATACGCTTGAACTTTTGTTTCCATTGCTCGAATAGAAGCGGTTATTTCCTCCTGCTTAGCTTCACCTTCCACCAATACATGAACTGTATCTCGCATTAGAATTGGTGGTTCTGCAGGATTTAAAATGATAATGGCTTTCCCTTTTTTGGCACCGCCAACTTCTTCAATGCCTCGGGAAGTTGTTTGCGTAAACTCATCAATATTTGCCCTCGTACCTGGACCTGCGCTTTTACTTGAAATTGTCGCTACAATTTCTGCATAATCAACAGGCTGTACTTGGTGAATCGCATTGACGATCGGAATCGTAGCTTGACCGCCACATGTGATTAAGTTGATATTTTCAGCATCCAAATGATCTAGTAAATTGACCGGTGGAACAACGATTGGACCGATTGCAGCAGGTGTCAAATCAATTACTTTAATACCGGCTTCTCCTAATAGTTTTGCATTACGGATATGTGCTTTTGCAGAAGTTGCATCAAAGACGATATCTGCAAGCTCAGGTCTTTCCATAAATCCATCTATTCCATTATCAATCGTGACATAGCCTAATTCCTTGGCTCTTTTCAAACCGTCCGATTGGGGATCAATACCAATTACCGTCGTTAATTCTAGAACTGTAGATCTACTTAATTTCATCATTAAATCAGTTCCGATATTGCCTGATCCTAATACTGCCACTTTTACTCTACTCATGATAATCTCCTTTCCTTCTATTAAAAATGAACACTTACTTCTCCCAAATGGGCAAACTTAACTGTGAATGCGTCTCCTTCTTTCGCTTCTACCGCTGCTGAAAGTGCTCCTGAAAGAATTACTTCTCCAGCAAGAAGAGGGATGTCGAAATCCGCCAATCGATTGGCTAGCCACGCAACACATTTTGCCGGATTTCCGAGTGCGGCTGCGCCTACACCCGTATTGACGATTTCACCATTTTTCGTTAATACCATTCCGATCAATTCAAGATCGACATCTTCTAGCTTTGTCGGTTTCCCGCCAAGGACATAGAAGGCGGATGAAGCATTATCGGCAACTGTATCCGGCAACTTAATCTTCCAGTCTGAAATTCTACTATCTACGATTTCAATAGCAGGCAATATGTAATCCGTCGCTTGTAAGACATCAAGCGTTGTCACATTTGGCCCTCTTAAGTCTTTCTTCAAAACGAATGCGATTTCACCTTCCACTTTCGCTTGAAGGACTCTTTGTTTCGGGACAGCACTTCCATTTTCAACGACCATACTATCGAGCAGATGTCCATAATCTGGTTCATCGACTCCAAGTAGCGATTGCATTGCTTTTGAAGTTAGTCCAATTTTCTTTCCTACAATCTTTTGACCTTGTGCTACTTTTCTCTCAACATTTTCTAGTTGGATAGCGTAAGCTTCTTCAATAGTAAGCTTCGGCTCAACTGAAGTAAGTGGTGATATGCCAATTAGCGTCTCTTCTGCTTCTACTAATTGATCAGCAAACTGTTTACGTTTCGTTGCAACTTCGGTTGTCATCCCTCTACACTCCCTTTTATAACTTAATCGTGACGTTTGATAGTTCCGAGAAGAATTCAAGGCTATGTGAGCCACCGGTTCTTCCGATTCCGCTATGCTTCATCCCACCAAATGGCGTTCTCAAGTCACGAAGGAACCATGAATTTACCCAAATAATCGACGCTTTTGTTAACTGGCCACAACCTTTTCACAATTAAAAGGTTCATCCGCCATTAATATTGAATTCGATGGACAACTTTCATAAGCGTCTTCTAAGTCTTCTACCAAATCTTCCGATACAGGTGTATTTCCTATGTTGTCATCTAGGATAGCAAAGGAAATTCCTTCATCATTATAATCAAATAAATCTGGTGCTGCTGCACCACATGCACCGCAGGCGATACATGTATCCTGATCAACCGTCGTGTATTTGACCATTTTGACATCTCCTCATCTAGTTTTTGGTTTACGCACTATTTGCCATACTACCTCTCACGGAAGCATGCAATTTAGTAGAGTTCATAACGACAGCTTATAGTGATGAAGTTGCGCCTACTTTTTCTCTTTTCGATTGTTCTTTATCATCCATTATGGTTGTACTGTGCGGAGCTTGAAATCTCACTGTAGGATCTATAAACACTTTTGCATTGCTTACGGCTATAGGCGATTCACCAAATCCAGTCGCAATCAACTTCACTTTTCCTTTATATGTGCAAATGTCTCCAGTTGCGTAAATACCGGCAATATTCGTTTCCATATTGGAATTTACAACGATAGAGTTCTTCTCGATTTCCAGTCCCCAATTTCCAATAGGCCCCAGAGAGGAAACAAATCCATAATTGACAAGCACTGCATCTGCTTCAATTTCAATTATTCCATCGCCCTTTGCTTCTTTGATGATTACTTTTTCAACTTTCTCATCACCCACTAGTTCTATGGGTATATAAGGAGTTAACGCTTCAACTGTGGATCGTTTTAACAACTCAACACTATGCTCGTGTGCACGGAACTTATCCCTTCGATGAATAAGTGTGACCTTTTCCGCGATTGGCTCAAGCATTAATGCCCAATCCAGCGCGGAATCCCCACCACCAAATAGAACCACTTTTTTACCGGCAAATTCATTTATATTTGTAACAAAATAATGAAGGTTTTTATCGGCAAATTTATCTTCACCTTCAATATTCATTTTCTTAGGTTGAAATGCGCCGTTTCCAGCAGTAATAATGATTGTTTTTGAGTAATGAATGTCTGTAGATGTCGTTATTTTAAATACATCATCTAGCCCTTTTTCAACAGTCTCCACAGCTTGTCCCAGACAGGTTGTCGTTTCAAATTGCTTCATCTGCTCCGTTAGTCGATCAACTAGCTCCTGAGCCCCTACTTTAGGGAATCCAGCAATATCGTATATATCCTTTTCCGGATACAGAGCTGAAAGTTGTCCTCCTAGTTGTGGTAGGCTTTCAATGATTTTTACAGATGCTTGACGCATACCCGCGTAAAAGGCAGTAAATAATCCAACTGGTCCTCCACCGATAATCGTTATATCAAATACTTCATCCTTTTTATCCATATCCATCCTCCTGAATAGCTTTAAAATCACTAAGACGCGAGTGTTTAATCCGAAAACTTAGTTTTTTATAGAGGGAAATCAAGACCTTTATAAAATCAGACTTATTTTCCCGTGAGGTCGTAAACTATCAAGTTTTAGTGTCACTTTCTTTTCTTGTATGATAATTTCATTATCATTCACAACAAATTTGTAATCGATAACCCCAACGAAACAGTCGAGCACATCACGTTTTGTTCGATAGGTAGAGAAATTGCATCTGACACTCACTTCATTACCTTCTTGGCTTTTGATCCTTACATTGTGGATGTTCCTTACCGTTTTTGAATGTGGATATTCTACATGTGCTTCTTTTTTCAATAATCTTTTCGCTCTCTCTTCTAATCGAGCTCGGTTATCGTCTATATAAAAAATTGATTTTGCTGGATCTGCATCAGGATTGCCAAGTGGTGGGACTTGGTAAATACCATCTATTGAAAATAATGCGGCCCACTCTTCCAATTGCCATTCATCGAGAAGTTCTGCCTCATGATATAGAAAGTCCGTAATTTCTTGACGTGTAATTGTCATATCAAGGCCTCCTCTTTCGCTTCTACTTTCGTTATTACTTTATTCCATTGCCTCCAAAAACTACGCATTTGCTCTTCGTCCGTAGCATGTGGTTGTTCTCTGTTCATTCCTTTGGATATATCATTCCATTGAACTTCTTTATTGTTCAGGTAACCTTCCTGACACAGTTCAAGTGCTTCATTATCATCCGGAGTAGCAAAGCCGCCTGGCCCTAGGAATTCAAGGAAATTATCGTTTCTTCTACGTCTAAATTTGTCACTTTCGCCTACAGGTGCTAGTGAATAACCAGTAACCTCCATATAATCGGGTTCAACCGGATAATAAGTCCGAGCAGTAACAGCCATGATGTCGTTAATCACTAAGTTAGGGAATATCAAGATGTTGCGATTATAGTCTGAAATTCTTTCAGCTCTTTCCTCACCGAATCTTTCAACTAACTTATTCTTAAGTTCGTTTATTTCTTCTTTATCTTCTTCTTCCCAAGCTCCTGTCCAATAGGCGACTGGCCTTCCCCAAGGGGCTTTGTATTCAATAACTGCATGGCCGTTTCCTAGGTCTTTGCCCGTACCTTCAAGGACTACTTTTTTCACATTAGGATCCTGTGCCGCTTTAATATCAAAGTAGGTTTTATGTGTCGGCATCCCATGATACAGATCGACACTGTTTTCAGAGATTAACTTCCAGTTTGCACGTACGCTGTATTCCTGTGGATCATCTAGAACTTCCATTCCTAATTCTGATTGATCGGCAACTAGGTCAATGTATTCTTTTGCATTTCCGAGATAGTCTTCTAAGGAGATGGCTTCATTATCAAAGTTTACAAACATGAAACCTCGGTAACTTTCAAGTCGTTTAACCTGTGTCATGTTTTTGTCGCCATCACAGTTAAATGAATCTGGAAAACCATCTTTTCCTGGCATTCCAACTAATGTTCCATCATTCTTAAAACTCCAAGCGTGGTAGAAACATCTAAATACTTTCGTGTTTCCTTCACTTTCTCGGCTTATTAAAGCGCCACGGTGCGGACATGAATTATATAGCGTCCTGATAATCCCGTCGCTGCCACGTGTGAATAGCAAGTTTCTTCCGCCAATTTTCCTTCTCTTAAAATCTCCATTTTTCGGTAGTTCTGTTTCATGTCCAATATACAACCAACACTTACTAAAGATTTCATCTCTTTCTGATTCCAAAATTTCAGGGTCTGTAAAAACGCTGCGGTGGACTGCAAATTCACATTCTTGTTTGTCTTCACGAATATAACTCTTCATTAAATTTCCTCCTAGGTATAAATCGTATTTAAACTTTAGAGAGTACAATTCAACAGCTTTTGCTAACGGGGATACTAAATTGATTCACCCATCTACGAATCAAATGGTCTACCTTTAAAACTCTGACTTCACCAATGATACGAATCACTTGCCCCTAGATGAATTTCGCTCTATCTGTAGCTGAAATTCTATTTGATCTGCAACTTCTTCTATAAGAAGTGTTACATCTATATTGAACTTCTTTTTCTCCTCGCATAGAAAACGCTTACAAATATCCTCTATGTAAATACTTGGATTCCCCTCAGTACTTTGAGGACACTTCCGTTAACTATCAATATAGATTTTCATCGGCAATGCTTAAATCTTGATTGACACTGGTCTCACACCTTCCCATTCATAATCTCACCGCTTTTTAGCTAGCCCTTATCTAAGTAATTTTGAAAGTTTATGTATACTTTTGTCCAATTACCAAAGGATTAGCGACATCATTTTGCTAGCGCGAGAGCTCATTAAATAGTCTGTATATTTGACTTACTCTTAGTATATGGACTACTCTGACTAAAGACCAATCGAATATTTTTTGTGTTTTAAGTCTTTTTTAAGATATTTTCTATACATCATTTCTAGGGAAGAAGTGATTTCACAAGAATGGGTGATGCGTGAGAGGTTAAGTGTAGAGGGATAAAGTCAACTTGCATGTGCCTTTGTAATTGATATAATAAGGTAATACGGTTCCATAAAATTCCCCGGAATGCATTTATTGGCGAAAATACAAACTTAGGGTCTTTTAGACCGGATTTGAGTTTGATTTCAGAATACACCAATTTACATTATGCTCTTATGATTCTATTATTTAAAAGGAGTGATTGATTAATATGGACCAAACTCAATTAGAGACTTTCCTGGCAATTGCTGAACATAAAAGCTACTCAAAAGCGGCGAAACTATTAAACGTCACCCAACCTACAATAACCGCGAGAATAAAAAACTTAGAAAATGAACTGCTTTGTCAATTATTCGAAAGAGTGGGAAGAGACATTATTTTATCCAGAGAAGGAATTGTTTTCTTCGAATATGCCACAAGCATATTAACTTATATATACCATTCAAAAGAAGTGACCAGCTCCTCCAAATACCCCAACATAAGAATAGGATTTTCACCAGGTTATTCATATTCATTCATCATAGAACTATTATCTTCCATCATAACCATTGAAAATTTGGGCATAAAAATTATTGAGGGGGAAAATTCCAATACTTTAAATCAGCAAATCTTATCTGGTGAAATGGACCTCGTTTTCACTAGAAATGTTTTGTCACATAAACCTGAAGTTGTCTCTGAATATCTATTCGATAATAAATTAGTTGTTATCATCGGGAAAAACCACCCCCTTGCCAATAAGGAAGTGATCACTCTTGATGATTTAGAAAATGAAACATTGATAAGTTATCAACGTAATTCCCCCCTTTGGACAGAAATTGAACAACAACTAATCGGTATCCCCAATATAAAACGTATTGAAGTTGATAATAATGAAATGTTAAAAACAATAGTCGAAAATGGTTTAGGGATTGGGATTACACCATCACTAGGAGTCGACGCATTGAATGAAAGCGCTTTAATTGTGAAGCATATTAAAGAAATTGGAAATATCCCAAATGATGTCTATGTACAATATAGAAAGAACTCAGTAATTGCAAAGCCTATTAAACAAATCATATATTCAATTATTAATCATGAATTGAATAAAACCACGTTAGTTTAATGGACATAGTATCGTTGAAATGAATGCAAAAAAATAGAATCAGCCATTCCCACATGGCTGATTCTAGTATTTTTACTGCAAAATATGTTGTTGGAGACTTCACCTACTCGGATGAATATTATCTACACCAAACTATATATGTTGATCAAACGAATACGGGAATCCACTAAAAAGTCACGAAACAAGTGAATGAATTAGATTCTATGCTAATACCGCTTCGGTGCTTTGTGAATGCCTCCGAGAGCACTGAAAAAGTCCGATTCCCTTCAATCCCGTTGATTTCCGTTCCGAGCGGACGCTTTCCGCGGGCACGGCTTCAGCCTCCTCGTCACTGCGTTCCTGTGGGGTCTTCAGCCAGGGAAGAGTGAACTTCTTTCTCTTCCTAGCTGTTCCCGCTGGAGTCGCCGCTCTCCACTACAATCAACTAGTTCTTATTATAATAAAGATCTTTTTCAGTGGCCTCAATGCCTCCTGCGATAGTCAAGAAAGAAGACTAGGAAGGGATTGAACTGCATACTGTAGTGAGTCTTTCTTCAATGAAATTAGTTTCAATTAGTAATCACATTATAATCTCAGTTCATACATCTCAATTTCATTTTCAATAATGGAAAACTCCAGCGCAGGCGCGTCAAGGGGTAGCCGAAGCCATGAGACTGGATGCGAAGCGTTAATCCAGGCTCATGGCCAGAGGCATCCCCAAAGCGCCAAGCGATCTATAATCCATACTCTGAATTACAACTCACTCTCAATAATGTGCACCTAGAGCGGCTCAGCAGACTCTACAGGGTTTTTTATTCAACATATAGAGTACCCATCATTTCCACTTCGTATGAAATGCCCCTTTTTCATCAATACGCTCATACGTGTGCGCACCAAAATAATCACGTTGCGCTTGAAGTAAGTTCGCATTTGATTGACCCGTTCGATAGCTGTCATAATACGTAAGTGAAGCACTTAGTGATGGGAACGACATTCCTGACATGACGCTCTCCGCTAAAACTTTCCTCAAACCTGTTTGATATTCTTTCGTCTTTTTCACAAAGTATGGGGCAACCAATAAATTAGCAATTCCCGCATGTGCATCCTCATAAGCTTCGCTGATTGTGTTTAAAAATTCAGCGCGTATAATACAGCCGCCGCGAAAAATTAGAGCGATGTCTTTTAATGGTAAATTCCAATCATTCAGTTCTGAAGTCTTTTTGTATTGCGTAAACCCTTGCGCATACGCACAAATTTTCCCCATATACAAAGCTTGGCGTACATTTTCAACCCACACTTCTTTATCCAACTCTTCATTTCCTTGTGCTGGGCCTGCTAACACACTTTCGGCATACACTCGTTCCTCTTTTGAATGGGATAGATAGCGCGCGAATAGCGATTCCGTAATAATTGATACGGGAATCCCATTATCGATTGCTTGTATACTCGTCCACTTTCCTGTCCCATTTTGGCCTGTTTTATCAAGAATCATGTCGACAAGCGGCAATCCTGTTTTGGCATCTTTTTTCCTTAGTATATCTGCAGTGATTTCAATTAAATAACTTTTTAATTCTCCTTGATTCCACGTTTCGAAAAAGTCTGCGATTTCATCTAAAGGAAGCTGTAGTCGTCTTCTTAAAAACGTATATGCCTCAGCAATGAGTTGCATATCCGCATACTCAATCCCGTTGTGCACCATTTTCACAAAATGGCCTGCCCCTTTTGGACCGATGTAAACGCAGCAAGGGTCCCCTTCCACTTGGGCAGCAATTTTGGTTAGAATCGGTGCCACTTTTTCATATACTTCTTCGATGCCACCAGGCATAAGTGATGGACCTTTTAAAGCCCCTTCTTCCCCGCCGGAAACACCGATTCCTAAATAGTCGATTCCAATGGCCTTTAATTCATCAAATCTGCGTGCTGTGTCCATATAATTTGAATTGCCGCCGTCCATGATGATATCGCCTGAATCTAACAGTGGAATCAGTGAAGAAATGACTGTATCGACCACTTTACCCGCTGTCACCATTAGAAAGATTTTTCGTGGCGATTGTAGAGATTGTACAAAATGCTGAAGCTCATAATAGGGATGAATTTGTTCGTTTTCACTTTTTTGTATAAGTTGATCTGTTAAATCCCTAGTGTAATTATAAACCGCTACATCTTCACCTTTGCTTGCCATGTTTAACGCGATACTGCTGCCCATCACGCCAAGACCCATAACGCCAATTGTATGATTCATCAATTTTCGACTCCTTATTTATCAAGTTTCGGTAAGTTTCTTTGATAATTCGCGATACTTTCATATTCATTTCCTAAAACCCTAGAGACATTAATGAATATCGGTAAAAGCTTCACGTATTCTTCTACAGCAGATTCTACTGGTGTGTGACGATTTGTACTGCCTATCATGTCAGATACAACGTCAAATGAATCGATTTTACCTGTTGCATATAATCCTAAGATACAAGCGCCCAGACATGAGCTTTCATAACTTTCTGGAACAATCACTTCCATGTCAAATATATCTGCCATCATTTGGCGCCATGTAGCTGATCTTGCGAAGCCGCCTGTAGCTTGAATTTTCGTTACAGGCTCGTCCATAACTTCTAGTAAGGCTAAAAACACGGTGTACAGATTGTATAAAACGCCTTCAAGAGCTGCCCGAATCATATGCTCTTTCTTATGCGACATTGTTAGTCCAAAAAATGAGCCCCGCACATCTGGATTCCATAAGGGTGCACGTTCGCCAGCTAGATAAGGATGAAATAACAACCCATCCGATCCTGGTCTGACTCGTTCGGCAATCTTGGTTAACACTTCGTAAGGATCAATGCCAAGCCTTTTTGCGGTTTCTACTTCTGATGCTGCAAATTCATCTCTAATCCAGCGAAGAATCATTCCGCCATTGTTGACTGGCCCACCAATTACCCAGTGTTTTTCCGTGAGCGCATAACAGAATATCCGACCTTTGTCGTCTGTTTGAGGCCGGTCAATAACTGTTCGGATTGCGCCGCTCGTACCGATTGTCACTGCGACTTCTCCCTTACCGATTGCATTCACACCTATATTGGAGAGCACTCCATCACTTGCGCCAATGACGAAAGGGGTTTGTGGATTAATGCCCATTTTTCTTGCTATTTCATAATTACAGTTGTTAAAAATCTCAGTAGTCGGGACTAGTTCAGATAACTGCTCCCGCGTGACACCCGCGATTCCCAACGCTTCTTCATCCCAATCGAGTGCTCGTAGATTCAACATGCCCATCGCTGAAGCTAAAGAGTGATCCACAACATAGCGATTAAAGAACTTTTTAAAGATGTATTCTTTTATGCCAATATACTTTTTTGCTTTTAACGCAATTTCTGGACGATCATGTACAATCCAAGCAATTTTACTTAACGGGGACATTGGGTGAATCGGTGTCCCCGTCCGTTTGTACACTTCATGACCATTTAGTTCTTCTTTTATTTTCCGTGTCCACGCTTCACTTCGATTATCCGCCCAAGTGATACATTGCGTCAGTGGCTGATTATTTTCATCCATCGCTATCACGCTATGCATCGCGCTGCTGAATGAAATGAACAATAATTTTTCCGGAGGAATGTGGGAATGTTTCATTATAGTTGAGATTGCCTTCAACACGGCTTGATAGATTTCTTCAGGATCCTGTTCAGCTGTAGAGATATCTGGCGTGTAAAGTGGATAACCGATATTCTCTGTTTGGATGATGTCACCTTTTTCGGTGAATAAAACCGCTTTCGTACTTGTCGTACCTATATCTAAACCTAACATATAATTCGTCATTTTTTTTGCTCCCTTCCTTTGGTGAGCAATTGTTGCGACATCCAAAGGTCTTCTACTTCATTTTGAACATTATCGAAGTTTTGATGCAATGCTTGAATCATGATAGCTCTGTCTTTTGTATGTATGGCTTCAATATAAAGCGCATGATTTGTTAAGATCCGTGAAAAATCATCGTCTTTTTCGCTTAATCGCGCCCGCATCGATAAAAGAATTAAGCTTTCCATCACAGGTTTCGTATTATTCCAAATCAGTTGGATGTAAGAATGGTCGATTGAACGAATAATCGTTTCATGGAAGAGTACATCTTGATAGGAGAACTCATCCGCATCTTTGTATTTAATGGCAACTTCCATCATTTCGAGTATTTTACTTAAGTCACTTACCAATTCACTTGTGTCTATTTGTGCTATCCGTTCATAAACGAACGTTTCTATGAGCAAACGAACATCATAAAACTCCTTAATGTCTCGCTCTGACAAACCAACTACAACCGCACCCATTCTTTCCAATCGTATAATGTTTTCAGAAGCCAATATCTTTAGGGCTTCGCGGATTGGAGATCGACTTACTTCAAATTCTAATGCCAACTTGTTTTCTGATAAAACGGTCCCCTTTTCAATTATGCCCGAAATAATCCGCATGCGAAGTTCACATGCTAAACGGACGCCTGTAGAAGCGCTCGTATTCCATTTTACAGGGTATAGAGTCTCTTGGGATTCACTCATCATTTCACTTCCTTGCTAGAAATTCCACATACTTGTATACAAGTATGATAGTATACATATAAGGATATGTAAACGTCTTTGCCTTATTTTAAGACAATAAAATCTAAACACTTTTCAGTTCTATTTTTATAAAGCTGTTTCAATAATTGTTGTCATTAACTCCGTACCCGTATACAGATAAAGAAATTCATCCTCATAAAAAACTGCCCGCATAAGTCGAAGTATTTCCAACTCAAGGGGCAGTCCTTTATGAACTTAAAATATTTGATTATCAGTTAGACAAATAGGCTTAAAAGTAAAACGAAACCAAGTCCAGTTACTGAGATAACCGTTTCTAGCACTGTCCATGTTGCAAATGTTTCCTTCATCGTTAAACCAAATGACTCTTTAACAATCCAGAAACCAGTATCGTTAACGTGTGAGGCGATGATACTACCCGCACCTGTTGCTAATACCATTAGTTCCAAATTGACATCCGTGCCCGCCATCATTGGAATCACGAGTCCAGCTGTTGTTAGTGCCGCAACTGTTGCTGAACCTTGAGCAATTCTAATGACTGCAGCGATAAGCCAAGCTAATACCAACGGTGAAATTGCACTACCTTCAAAGAGGACTGCGACATAATCACCAACGCCTCCGTTGATCAACACTTGCTTAAGCGCACCACCGGCACCAAGAATCAGTAACATCATACCGATTGCCCGAACCGCAGTTTCTGCAGATTCCATAAGATCTTTCATTGGAATTTTTCGCGCGATACCCATTGTGTAGATTGCCAGTAATACTGACAGCAACATAACAGTAGTAGGAGATCCAATCATAGTCACTAGATCAAAAAACACGTTTGCAGTTCCACTTTCATCTTGTACTAATTTAACAATAGTTGAAAATGCCATTAAAATAACTGGGAATAGCGCTGTAAATGCACTGATTCCAAATCCTGGTGTATCTTCTAGTTTAAATTGTTTTGTTTCACCGATTGAAGCGATACTACCGCTTGTACTATCTTTATTAAAAGCATTTGGTACAAACTTCTTCGCGAATTTTGTAAATATCGGACCTGCAATTATAACGATTGGAATTGCAATGATAAAACCATAAAGCAATACCAATCCTACGTTTGCTCCAAACTCATTGGCAATAACTGTAGGACCTGGATGTGGCGGTAAAAATGCATGTGTTGCTGAAAGTGCTGCCGCCATTGGAAGCCCTAAGTATAGAAATGGTACATTTATTTGTTTAGAAATTTGATAAACGATAGGTATTAATAACACAAGGCCAACTTCAAAGAACAACGCAATTCCTAGGATGAAGGAAGCGGTAACAACAGCCCATTGAATATACTTCAATCCGAATTTATCAATCAATGTCATTGCAATACGTTGAGCACCGCCTGAATCGGCGATAAGTTTACCAAGGATTGCCCCTAGTCCGAAGACTAACGCAATACTACCTAACGTTCCTCCCATACCACTTTCAATTGATTTTACAATCTCATTGATTGGCATACCTAATGCTAAAGCAATTAGGAATGAAACTACTACTAATGAAATAAATGTGTTTACATTAAATTTCATGATTAATACGAGTAAAACAATAATCCCTAATGCGACGATTAATAATGGCATAATTTTCTCCCTCTGATAAGTATAGAATCTTCCCAAACAATGTTTGTACTATTCTATAGTTGATCTCTTTTATTGGTTGATATAGCTATCTGTGCTTTTAATTATGATTCCATGAAGTAAACCGATTTATCTACCTAAGTTAATACTTCTTGCAAATTAAATCAACTAGATCCTCTTGCCATTAACGTTGGTTGTAACCGGTGGATCTCCGGTTCCCCTTGTTCTTTTTCATTTATTTGCTTCATGAGTAATTTGACAGCCAGATTAGCCATTTCAATCATCGGTTGTGAAATGGTTGTGATTGAAGGCGTGTAAAAACTGGCAAATGGTACGTCATCTATCCCGATAACAGCTACATCTTCTGGTATTTTTAAATTATGCTGTTTTATGAATTTCAATACTTCCATGAGTACGAAATCATTTCCTGCTAATATTGCCTCAGGTGGTGCTTCAAGCTCGAACAATTCTTCGAGTGCTGAAGAAATTGCATCCGAGTCAGCAGTCTTCACATAATCTGTGTTGATATTCAATTGATGATGCGCTAGCGCACTTTTATATCCTTGAATACGTTCAATCCGAGGACTTATATTTCTAATAATTGACGTAGTGACAATGGCGATTTTGTCGTAACCGCTTTCAACGAATTGACTTACAGCCAATTCCGCCGCTTTTTCATTATCGAGCAAAACAGTTTCAATCCCTAAATCAGGGATTGTTCTGTCCATAAAAACAAGTGGAAAACCGGACTTTTTCATCCTCTTATACAAGTCGATATTTCCGCCTGTTGGAAATATAATAATTCCATCCACTTGCTTTGCCAAAAGCATATCGATATATTCTTTTTCCTTATCTGGTTCATCATCCGCATTACAGACGATGATATGAAAACCATTTTCATAGAACTTGTTTTCAATCGCACGGATAATATGAGTTGAGAACGAGTGAAGAATATTAGCGACAATGACTCCCACAGTAAATGTAGATTTCTGTGTTAGACTGCGCGCGACACTGTTCGGGCGATAATCCAATTCTTCGACTGCGACTTCTATTCGTTCTCTTGTAAGCTCACTCATATACTCATAGCGTTTATTTAAAAATTGAGAAACTGTACTTTTAGATACCCCTGCTAATTTTGCTACATCTGCTATTGTAATATTCTTCAATTTATCCAACTCCATTTTCTAACTACACACCATTATACACCGGAGTAGGCCATGAAGCCTCCATCTATTTGAATTGTTGTGCCTGTAACAAAACCGGAACACGATTCATCAACAAGAAACAGTAATGCGCCAAGCAAATCTTCAGGTTTACCGAATCGTTTCATCGGTGTAGCTGCAATAATTTTACTTGAACGTGCAGTATGGCTACCGTCTTCATTGAGTAGCAAGTCACGATTCTGGGTTGTTAGGAAAAAACCAGGTGCAATCGCGTTTACTCTCAATCCAGTTTCCGCAAAGTGGACAGACAGCCACATCGTAAAGTTATTAATGGATGCTTTTGCTGCACTGTACGCTGGCACTTTCGTCAACGGGGTATATGAACTCATTGATGACAGATTGACGATTGAAGGTGTTTCTGATTTCAATAGTTCTTTTCCGAATACTTGTGTTGCTAGGAACGTACCCGTGAAATTTGTAGCAAATACATTCGTAAAGCCTGACTCATCCAAGTCGAAAAAAGATTGTCCTTCCGAATGTTCATCATAGCTCTCCGGATCGGTTACAGCATCTGGATGATTGCCACCCGCTCCGTTAATGAGCATATCAATACGACCAAATTGTTCCACGATTTTCGATTTTGCCTGTTCCAGAGACGTTCTGTCTAATACATCCGCTTCCACTGCAAGCGCTATGCCACCAGCTTGTTGAATGCTGTCAACGACTTCCTGTCCTGTTTCGACATTGCGATTCAAAATCGCCACTTTAACGCCTTGGCGCGCTAATTCACGCGCCATTTCTGAACATAAAACTCCACTTCCACCTGTAATAACGGCTACCCGTCCATTGAGTAAGTCATGAATTGGAATCATGATTCACCATTCGCTTTTTTCGTTTCATATGCGTCCCATAATCCGAGCAAATACATGATGCCTAAAGCACGGTCATACAACCCGTAACCCGGTCGGCAAACTTCTCCCCAAATATGGCGGCCATGATCCGGTCTGACGTATCCGTCGTAGTTTTGCTTATGCAACTCTTCTACAACACCTTTGACGTCAATTGATCCATCTTGCGTATAATGAGATGTTTCTACGAAATCACCGTTGTCATAAATTTTCACATTACGGATATGCGAGAATGGAGCACGTGATGCGTATTTTTTCGCGACTTGAACCATATCGTTCTCCGGATTTGCGCCCATTGAGCCCGTACACATTGTAAATGCGTTTGACTCGGAGTCAGAAATGGCAATCAGTCTTTCGTAACTTTCTGGACCTGTCATAATGCGTGGCAGACCGAAAATCGACCAAGGTGGATCATCCGGGTGAATCGCCATTTTTATGCCGCAAGCTTCTGCAACAGGTAGGATTTCTTTTAAGAAAATCTCAAGATTTCCCCATAGTTGCTCTTCGTCCACTTGTTTGTAAGCTTCGAAAAGTTCATTAATCTTATCTAATTTCTCCGGTTCCCATCCAGGAAGCGTCAAATCGGAAGCTTCACTTACAGTACGGATCAATTCTTTCGGATCAAGCCCGTCCACTTTTGCTTTTTCATAGAATAACGCAGTAGATCCATCTTCTAATGGATGGAACATTTCCGTACGCGTCCAGTCAAATATAGGCATGAAGTTATAACAGATGACTTTAACGCCAAATTCTGAAAGATTGCGGATCGTCTCTTTATAGTTTTCAATGTATTTATCGCGATCTTCATTGCCAATTTTGATGGCTTCATGGACGTTTACACTTTCAACGACGTCCGCGTGGAAACCGAATGATTTAATATAATCGACTTCTTCTTTTATATCTTCTTTTTTCCAAACTTCTCCAGCAGGCACTTGGTGCAACGCCCATACGATACCTTTTGTTCCAGGGATCTGTCTGATGTGATCGAGTGTGACCGTGTCATTGTCTCTTCCGTACCAACGAAATGTGATATTCATCATGCCACTCCTTTTATTGTGCAATTTTGTTTATATATTCTTTACTCAGTTCCACTACTGCTTCGTACCCGCCCGATTTGTATGCTTTGTTCAAATCGCTGCCGATCCCCACAGCTACTGCGCCTGCTGCAAGCCAATCATTCATATTATCCAGACCGATGCCACCTGTTGGCATAATCTTCACTTGCGGCAATGGTCCGTTCACAGATTTGATAAATGAAGGGTCAAAGCCGTTTGCTGGGAATAGTTTCAATACATCACAACCAGATTCAAGCGCTTTTACCATTTCACGGATTGTCATACAACCTGGGAAATAAGGAATGCCGTAGCGGTTGCAAATGCGTGCAACATCCTCATTAAAGTGAGGACTGACGACAAACTTTGCACCGGCTAAAATGGCATGACGCGCAGTTTCAGGGTCTAACACTGTTCCTGCCCCTAAAAGCATGTCTTCATGCTGCAATTCCTCAAACACTTTTTGAACATTCGGCGTCGTATACGTCAATTCGATTGCCCGAATTCCGCCTTCAGCAGCCGCTTTTGACAACTGGATGGCTTCCTCAGCATCACTCCCGCGAATGACTGCTACGACCTTAGATGCCGCTATTTGTGCATGCGTCTCAAACTTTGACATGATTGTATAGCCTCCCTTAATCGAATACAATAACAGCTTTGCGAACTTTGTCTGGATTATTCTCAACAAAAGTAAATGCTTCTTGCACATCTTTAAGTTCAAAAGTATGTGTGATCAATCCGTCATGACGAAGTTTTCCTGCGTTTAAAAATTCAACAACTTTTGGCATTTGATTCGTTTGCAATCTAGATCCAACAATTGTGATTTCTTTTTTCGTAATTAATAATTGCGGAATTTGAGCTGGTCTTTCATCGAAACCAAGCACAACAACCGTTCCAGCAGGAGAAACTACTTCAATCCCCAGTTGAAATGTCATTGGTAGACAAACTGCATCGATGACAACGTTCGCCCCTTCGCCTTTTGTCCACTCTTTCACGCGTTCTTTCACATCTTCCGATCCTACTTGAACCGTAACATCCGCTCCACTTTCCCGCGCAAATGCCAGACGTTCCTCGCTCAAGTCTGACATCATAACAGATGCACCTTGTAGTTTGGCGAATTTCAGTATACATATACCAATCGGTCCCGCTCCTTGGATCAGAACCGTATCTCCTGGTCCCACTTGACCTCTCCAAGTTGCTTGAGCACCAATTGTGTATGGTTCTGCCATAACAGCTTCGTTCCAATCTAGCGTCGAATCGACTGCGTGGAGTTGCTTTTCAGGAAGAACGAAATACTCTCTCATTCCACCGTCTTCATGAACTCCGAACACCGACAACTGTTCACATACATTCGGACGCCCTTTACGACATGCGTAACATTCGCCGCAGTAGCTAATCGGTTCTACGACTATATGGTCCCCTACTTTGAGTGTTGTTACATCTGTTCCTATTTCCACCACTTCGCCCGTCACTTCATGGCCAACAACACGCGGCAATGTCGCAAGCGGATTCGTTCCGTGGTAAATATGCATATCCGATCCACAAATTCCGACGCGCTTCGTTTTCACCAGTACATCCGTTGCAGAAACGATTTTAGGTTGTTCGACTTCATTGATGACAAGGTCATGCGCTTTTCTGACTTGAACAGCTTTCATCTTGTTCACCTTACCTTTCGATACCTTTTTCTTGTCTGACGAATGGCAATAGCTCTTCCAAGTAAGGAAGTCCTTCATTGTCTCCGGATACTGTCGTAACAAGAGCCCCGACGCCATTTGCAAGTTCCAATCTTTCTTCTGGAGAGAACCCATTCAAATACGCATAAATATAACCTGCATCGTACCCGTCACCTGCACCTACTGTGTCCACAGGATTGACTTTAAATGCAGCCTTTTCATACCAAGTACCCTCTGTAAGAATTCTTGAACCGTTTGCACCGTCTTTTATCACAAATTGACTTATTTTAAAACGCTCTGCACAAGCGACCAGCGCTTCATCAGAAGATTCTCCAATAATCAATTCAATTTCATCAAGCCCAGTCAGTAGAATATCAACATACGGGAATACTTTCAATAATGTCGCTCTCGCCTCTTCAATAGTCCACATTTTCAACCGTAGATTCGGGTCGAATGACACCGGAATCCCAATTTCTTTTGCAGTTTTAAGCACTTGTATTACTATTTCGAAGTTTTTTGGATCTATCGATAAAAACACGCCCGTAAGATGGACCACATCAATACCTTCAAACATGTCTTTCGTAATATCTTCTGGTTTCATCGTCAGTATTGGTGACTGATGGCGGTAATAAAACGTCTTCCCTGAACCGTCTTCTTGGATTTCTTTAAAGTTCAACGAAGTAGGATACCCTTCCATCAGCTCGACATTAGACACATCGACACCTTCACCGCGTACAAAATTATAAATGACTCGTCCAAACTCGTCTTTCCCTAAACGGCTCACCCATTTTGATTTCAGGCCAAGGCGAGCACATCCAATTGCAAAATTCAATTCTGCCCCGCCTACTTTGCGAGAAAAATTTGATACAAATCGTAAAGGGCCTGTATCGGCCGGATTCATCGTAATAAGACCATCACCAAGTGTCAAAACACTAAATTTTGAAGTCACGTAATTCCTCCTCTTCTACCATTTCTGGTAGTTATCATCCATACAATTATTTCTATAAATCGGTTTAGTAAAACGGTTTAGTAAATTATACAATGAAAAGGCTTTCACATTCAAGTATTAGTATTTAGTATTTGACTAAAAATTAAACATTCTTCTTTTACTCTAGCTTGCGCGTCCTTTTAGGATCTGACATTAGGTCAATTTCGGATGAATACGCCCTTAGTGATTACCAAAGTTAACCAGCAGATAAATGGAACGCACAAGGTGCTACATGTAGATTCGTTTTCGGATTGCTTTAGATTGAACAACTTCTATACCATTATCGAGTTTTTTTAATTAGTAGGGATGCGACTTCGTCGCATCCCTACTAGTTTTTTCGTTAATCGTATGGTGGTTGTTCATCCGTCGCTCTCCAAATTCACTGGTACAAGTTATGCCGAAGCTTTTCGGAACGATTGAATTGTTTGCTTCTCACCTGGAAAGGTGCGGCCAAAGATACAATTTTGGCCGCGCTAACCTTCTACTATAGTAATTAATTTTCATTTAAGAGATGTGTCACTTTCTTATAGAGTAAAGCAGAGAATGCAGTATACGACGTACTAGAGTGCCCGAAATTTCATCTTCGGGCACTTATACTCTTTATAAAGAGTAATCTATTCTTTTCTTTCAAAGCATCTGCATTTTTCACTTGGATATTGTAGGAACGCGACAGGCGATTAATCACAACAAGCAATACCTGCCCCACGGTTTAGGTGTAGTGATTAATTCGCCGAAAGCGGTTCGGAAATAATCATGTGAAAAATGGCGATTCTCAAACTTTTCTCGCCAACATTTAGTATACTAACATCTAATTCTTGCACTCTAAAATACTTTTTAAAGTTTTTTAAAAAAGAGGTTTAACTTAAATGTAGCCGGGTATAATTAGATTACAAGGCAGAACTTCCGGAGGATGAACCCGGTAGACGAGTAACCTACAGGTGATTCTAACGATGAACTGCACAGCCTTGGCGGGAAATTTGCTTTACTGGCGATGTTTCACTTTTTCAGAACCGAGTATGTGGGTTCCAAGCTAATGTGTTGACCAAGCAGTAAGCGTTATGTTTTTTGTTTAAAGTGCAATTAGATACTGACTTCAATAAAACAGATCGCTTACCGAACATCTTGCGACTGCATGGCCGAATGGCTAATTGAGTCAGACCCGTCAAACTGCACGGACGAGTTTTGCGTACTAATCGTCAGTAATAACAGTTTGTGTAATTAAAAAACTATCAAATTTTCCGAGTGCACCCCTTTTTATTAGGGAATGGAAAAAGCATGAACCTCTTAGTTTGAGGGTCATGCTTTTTCTTTGTGGGGACAAACAATAATCTGCGAAATGGTTGGTAAGACGCCGCTTTGTTGGTCCCTTCTTTATAAGTAATAGTGGTAATTCACATAATGTACTAGTGCCGCCGAATAATATTTAATCTTCCAAGTTTGCAACAGTAATAATTTCCATTACCTGCGTAACAAGCAATTAATGATTTTTTAAACTCACACGATAGTTTGTACCTAACACTAATTTATAAAATAATCTTTAGCTATTGGGCTAATAATGGCAAAATCCCCTCCATTTTGTATAGGCTTCTGCATGAGAATCGACCGGCTTGTAACGAGTATTGAATACTTAACCTATTGCTTTACAAGAATGCCTCCTGCTTTCATACATATCTGAAGTCCTTTTGAATTTAAAGCGCTTTTAAATCTGAGTTCAACAATTCCTAACCGCTTTAATCCTCCCATTTAATTTTGTTAATTCTTTCTTAACTAAGTTATATGCAAACTCAATAACGGTATAGAACAACGGGACCTATCACTTAAGTTTATATGAGCGTTTCGCATTATCATTTGTGCCCCAATTCCATGTAGGATAAAATAGTCGATACCTATTTAATGCCGTTATTTTTTTAATTGATTAGGTTTCGCTTTTAAGAACGAGCAATTTTTCATCTTCACCATTCACAACTGAAAGCTCGGTTATCATTTTCCCCTCATTATCCGGAATTGTTAGCATTATGAAGATTAATGACGGGATAGCAAAAGCTATGTTTACCATGATCCCTGCAGATGCTGCCAATTCCATGTTACCGGTTGCTACGATTGCACCATAAACAGCTGTTGAAATCGCTATACCAAATGAAAAGCCAAGTGAGCTAGACATTTTATAAATACCTGAAGCAACGCCAACTTTATCCCCTGGAGTATTTACCACAGCGGTATCCATAGAAGGAGTTGCGTATAAACCAAGTCCAATACCTGAAAGCATGAAACCAAGGAAGACTGTGATTATATAAGCTGAGTCAGGTAAGAATGTTAACGCTGTTAAACTAATCCCAAGGGGAGTTATGATTGAAGCTGCAATCATTGGTTTTCTAGCCCCTATTTTTTGCATCATTTTCTCACCTACACGAATCATTATGAGCACAGCAACTAAGTTACCAATCGTTAATAAACCTGTTTGAAATGCTGTAAACCCTCTTGCCAATTGCACATACGTATTTGCAACCACAACAGTTCCACCGATCGCGCTTTGTAAAAAATTTGAGGTTACTGCTCCGGTATATGCTTTTGATTTGAATAAGGAAAATTCAATGAATTTACTCTTTTTCTTCATTTCAACTAGAAAGAATATTACGGTTCCAATTATAGTTACACTTATTAAAGTAATCGTAAGCGGACTCGTCCAACCAAACTCATGTCCACGTGTAATTGTTAAATTTAGTGCCAGCATAATGAAAATAAAGATGAGAAGGCCAGCAAAATCAAATTTTGAATGGCTTTTTTGTTCAGCTTTACTTTCTGGTATGTCTTTTAATAGGTACATCGCAATTAATGAGATAACAATGGATAGGACAAAAATATATCTCCACCCCAAATACGTAGCAATGGCACCACCTACTAAAGCACAAGCACTGGCTCCACCCCATGAACCGAATGACCAATAACTAAGCGCACGTTGCCTGTCTTCCCCATCAAAATATGATTTAACTAAAGCAATGGTTGCAGGCATAATACATGCTGCAGAAATACCCTGAATGATACGCCCAACGATTAAAAGTGGAGCATTTTGTGCTAGAACAAGGCATAAAGAGCCAATAATACTTAAAAGCAATCCTAAAAAAGTCAGTTTCTTACGCCCTGTTCTATCTGAAATTCCACCAGCAGCAACAATAAACATACCTGAAAATAAGGAAGTTATACTAATAGCGATATTTAGAGTTCCTAATGATATACCTAAGTCTGCTTGAATTGCGGGAATAATATTTACCATTGACGAAGCAAACAACCAAAATGTGAGGACGGCCAATACGATTCCAATAATCATTTTATTTGAACCTTTCTTCCCTACCTCCATTGTGAACCTCCTATAATTTCGTCTTAGTCCTTATTTCCATAATTATCCGCGAAGATACCCTAAATTGTTTCTTCAGAAATAAAGCGCTTTCGACAACTTACTATGGAGAAATATTTAAATTCCATGTTTACCCACAATTTTCTTTATCCAGGTTTATCTTTTAAGGTTAACGACCCGCCTAATTCGTAAACGTTACGGCTTACTGAAACGAGTTCACAATGCAAACTAATGATAGTTGAAACGGGTAAGCCTAGGAATCACCAAGTGGTAAATGCGGTCCGTGTTGTTCCGTTGACCCTACAGGTAAAATAAGTATTCTTTCCTTGGTACTAGCTTCGTATTCTATCCACGTCATTTGCTGTTCCTCTCCTATCCATAAGTTACTATTTGATGAAGACACCACTTGGAGTGCTCACCTTAACTTGGCGGAACCTATCATGTCGGTATACTTCAAACCAATCCCTAGAAAATCCTCTACAGTACTATCCACCGCTTTCATTTCTAATTGCAGAATCCACTGAACTCCCTTCTTAACGGTATTGCAACCGCTCACAATACCTTTCCCAATTTATTTTCTACTTCTTAGAAACCTGGCTATATACGTTAAATACACTGTATAAAAAAAACTTAAGAAAACCCCATCTTTCTAGACTCGGTATAATGGGATTAGCACTTAACCATTCACAGACCAAAAGGATGCACATTTACTAACAGGATTAAATAAAGTTGATCGACCTATTCGGAAGAATCGGGTAATTTCACTTTGATTACAATTTCAGAATTTTCTGTTTTATAGATCACTTATTTATTAAGATACAGCTCGCTACCTCTTTTGACAATTGGAAGGTTGAGCTAATCTTTATTGGTAACAAAATACTTTTATATGCCCGATGCACAACAGAAAAAAGCACTATTTTAAAGCCTCAATACTCCGTCCCAAAAAGGTACCTTTGCAAGATCGCTTACGTAATTCATCAACAATAAATGTATCTAAATCGCATTATTCAACATAATACTGCGCCGGAATCTAATTATGCACTATTTACTCCTGATAGAGGGCCTCATTTATTAACGGTAAGTTAACACGCCGCTTTGTTAGACTCTTCTTCTAAGTGATAGTGGTGATTTACATAATGTACTAGTAACGCAAAATAATATTTAATCTTCCAAGTTTGCAATAGTGGTAATTTTCAGTACAATCATACTAAGGGGGAGAGTAAATGATCACCGTACAAGAATCATTAGGTTTGCCCGAATTACAAAAGATAATCGTCAGGTCCGGGCAAAGTGGGTTGGCTCGAAAAATTAGTTGGGCTCATGTAATTGATCATAATGATGTGGCACATTTTCTTGAAGGCCAAGAGCTTTTATTGTCATGTGGACAAGTGTGGCCAAAAGATAGAGAATTAGAAGAAAAATTTCTTAATTCATTACTAAGGCATCAAATTTCCGGTATTATACTTGCGACTGGCCGCTATTTAACACATTGTCCTCCTGCCCTATTAGAATTCGGAGAACAATACTCTATTCCCATTATGGAAGCACCATTTCAGGTACCTTTCGTACGGGTAACCCGTGCAATCCATCAGGAAATCATGGAACGCCAGTATAAAACTAGTGAATTAGTCCATCAGGTTCCTATAACTCTCTCGGAATTAATGCAAGTTGCAAAGGACAGTAAAGAAGTTTGCGAAATTCTAGCCTCCTTTCTCAAATGTACTGTTGTATTTACCGATGAAACAGATGAGGCATTGATAGTGGCGGGTCTAGAAAATGAACAACTAAACAAATTCACACCTAAAATGAAAGGTTTTACTAAACAATTAAAAAACGAGCATCCATATGGTGATAGAGCTATTAGCGTAACTGAACGAAATATAGAGGCGATTCAATTACAGACCGTCTCCCCTTATGTACTGGCGGTTCCTGTATTTATAGAAGGTAATGAATATGGAACGCTTTGGCTTCTAAACAATGACAATATCTTAGATGAGTATCACACACTTGCACTGGAACATTCAGCCCACATCCTCATCAATCTTTACAGGCTTCAGCAAGAAGAAAACGTCAAACGTTGGCAATTGCAATCTGAGGTACTAGGACTACTCATCGAAAATTTGGAAACAGCTAGTCTTGTCATTGATAGGAAAATGCATGAAATAGGTCTAATACAAACGGGACAATGGATGGCTGGACTTATCCTTTCAGGCAAAGATAATTTAGCCGAACAAACTCTTTTGGAATTGGGATTAATTCGAGGGGTCTGTAACAATTGGTTCAAGAAACAAGAAGACATTAGTGGTTTCTGTGAAATATACAACAATCAAGTAGTGTTGTTGTTTTCTTCGGGCTTGGAGAATGCCGAATTAGACAAGCGTTTAGCAATTTTAAGTCAACAAATCGTGAATATCAATGATCAACTTAACCCCGTTATTCTAATAGGCGATGCGCAAACGGAACTGATATCCTACGAGTTAAGTTACAAGAGTGCACAAACCCTAGCTGCAATAGTTCAATTTAAAACGAATTCAGGCCATATTTTCTTTACCTCACAATTTCGTCGCGAGATTTTGCTCTATGGAAATATGAGCCCCGCCGAAGCACACAATCTTCTCAACAAATTGTTACCAGAGGCGTTGCGTTTTGAAAAAGATGAAGTCCTTTATGAAACGTTAACTTGTCTTGCATTGCATAACTTTAACCGTGAAACAGTTGCAAAAACACTACACATTCATCGTAATACATTGCGCTATCGAATTAAAAAAATTGAAGAACTCCTTCAAGACAGTTTATCTTCACGCGATTGTCAATTCTGGATCCAAACAGCTATCAATATCGAGCCACTTTCTAGACAATATAAATCCACCTAATTTCCTGTTAATTAAAACGTGCCTACACGTATTGCGCAGGCACGTTTTGTATTGGATCCGTTTACTTACAAATAACTAGGGTTAGCTACTACATTTTTGAAATATACAGCTTCTCCATTGCTTTTCCCATCAAAAATAACCGTCGTATTTGGAGAAAACACCAATACATCCCCAACTTCTCCCACATACCTATTTCCCTCTATATCACGAACAATCATTGTTCCACTCGTTACAACTTTTATTTCAATGAAATCGAAGTCTGCAGAATAGTCTTCCGAAGGTTGTAGTGCAAAGTAACCCATTGTCAATTCTGCCTTTTCAGTTGTAAGAGGAACATCAACAATTTGCCCTTTCAGATTCGGAGTTCCACGTAGCTCGCTCAATTCATTAAGTTTATATGTCCCTGCTTTTATTAATTGAATACCAGGCTTAGCACACAATAGTTTCACTTCATTTTTCGTTACTGTTTTTCCAGACATTCTATTACCCCCTAATTTTTTTGAAAAGTAACATGCATGAACATAATACGGTATATACATGGAGCAATAAGATCGGCAGCGAAGAAAACTGTTTTATACCAAGCGCTTTCTCTTCAGAGCTATCTGTCAAACACTAATCGTCTTCAACGACTACTAAATACCACTCTTTTTTCCCACTAATACAGCTCCATTAATACGAATATTCAGTTAAATGTTGGTATAAAAATATAAAAGCTAGCATAGCTGTTCATTTATCAAAGCCAACATACGCGTTCTACTTGTATCAATCTTGTTGAAATCGCTTACAGTGTCCCTATAATCCCGCTGTTTCCAACATTGGTTTCAAAGCCGGGCGATCGATTGAAAAAATGGATATATCATGCTCTGTTTCACCAGATACCGCCAGTTGACTTAACACTTCTCCCACAACACTAGCAAACTTAAATCCATGTCCCGCAAAACCCGCCGCAATCGAAATATGTGGATGTTCCGGATGCTTATCGATGATAAAGTGTCCATCTGGCGTTCTGGAATACATACAGATTGCGCCTCTCTTGAGCTTTCCTGCTGCCTGTGGCATGAACTTTTCCAAGAATTCGCGAATATGTCCTTCGTCATTCTCATCGGAGCCAAATTCACGATTCATCGTATCTGGATCAATTTTATCAATAAATTCATGTCTTCCAGCCTTTACGCCACATCCCCCGAAAGTTGGAAAACCATAATAGATTGCCTTTGATGTTTCAGTTGGAACTTCAACCATAAAGGTAGGAAATGCATTCGTATTATAAAGCGATTCTTCAGCTTCAAACCATGCTACTGGCTGACGTGTAGGCGTAATTGGTAGATTTAGGTTTAGGCTTTTGGCTATTTTCCCACTCCAAGCACCACCGCTAAGAATTAACTTATCCGCAGTAAATGTTCCCTTATTTGTAATTACTTTGACGGAGTCGTTAAAAACTTCGATATCTTCAACAGGATTGTTTACTGAGAACTCGGCACCATGATGTTCTGCCAGCTCCCGATAGGCTCTTATACAATTTTCACTGTATAAAAACCCCGAGTTATGTTCATGGAATGCAATATAGTCCTCAGGGACAGTTAGCCCCGGCCAACGTTCATTCATTTCTTTGCCCGTTAGGAGATCGATTTCCAGATTATATTCTTTTCCACTGGCAATCGCTTCATCAATAAATGCAGATTCACCTTTGGGACCAAAACCGATTGAACCTACTCGTGAAAATATTTTGTGATGGGTAATCTTCTCAAGTTCATCCCATAGCTCCTGAGATCTAAGTGCAAGCGGGACATACTCTCTTCCCTCGCCATATGCGTGCCGAATGATTCGTGTATCACCATGGTGGCTACCCTGTGCATGGGGCGGATCATGTGAGTCTATCAGTAGAGTTCTAACGCCTTGTTTCGCTAAAAAATAACCTGCAGCCATTCCCATTGAACCTGCGCCTACAATAATTACTTCATAATTCTTCACCATAATAATACTCCTCTCAATATAAAATAGGTTTTGACATTACTCATCGCAACCTCCATTGAAAAAATGCCTTTTACTAGGAGTGGACTAACTTTAAAATAGCCATTCAATCATGTAAAAGACATTTGTTTTTAGGTGTATAAACAGAACATTAGTGACATATCAAGGGCAGTCGAAACCATAAGCCTGGTAGCGAAGCTGTCAGGCTTATGTCGAATGCATCCCCAAAATGCAGAAGCGTTATTAAGGAATTCTTTACTTCAAATTATACAAATAAAAGTGTTATCTAACCGCAACTTTATTATTTTCAAAAGCTTTTACAGCAGCTTCAGCCACTTTAACGTCGTTAGGGACTGCACTTCCACTTACTCCTACAGCACCGACTACTTTACCGTCTGCTACTAGTGGAATTCCTCCACCAAATACAACGATTTTCCCGCTATTTGTAGTAGTTAGCCCGTAAAGTTCAGCATTTGGTACTGTAGCGTCAGCTAAATTTGCTGTCGGTGCTTTAAGTGCTACAGACGTCCATGCTTTATTTTCAGAGATTTCGATACTTGCAATCCATGCATCATCCATGCGGTGTTTTGCAATTAGATTTCCACCCTCATCAACAACCGAAATCACCATATTAAGACCTAGATTTTTTGCTTCCTGTTCTGCACCTTCAATAAGTTTTTTCGCGATTTCCAAGTTAATTTTTGTCATTTTTAATTTCCCCCTAATTTTAAGTTTTTAGTTTGCCTAGCATTGTTCATTTTTTCAAAGAACCATGTGGATCAATAACATACTTTCTGGCTGCCCCATTATCAAAAGCACGATAAGCTTCAGGTGCATCGTCAATTGAGATAACTGTAGCATTTACAGCCTTAGCAATTTGCGCTCTACCGCTAAGAATCGATTTCATCAAATATCTATGATATTGCATAACAGGTGTTTGTCCTGTTACGAAAGTGTGCGCTTTTGCCCAACCGAGTCCGAAACGGATTTTAAGCGTTCCAACTCTCGCGTCTTCATCGATTCCACCTGGATCGCCAGTTACGTACAGTCCTGGAATTCCTAGTTTACCAGCAGCGCGCGTAATATCCATAATTGAATTCAATACAACCGCTGGAGCTTCTCCTTTTTCTCTGCCGTGCCCGTGGGCTTCAAAACCAACAGCATCAACAGCTGAATCTACTTCTGGAATACCCAGAATTTGCTCGATTTGTTCACCTAAATCATCATGCTGACTTAGATCTATTGTTTCACATCCGAAGCTTCTCGCTTGCGCTAATCGTTCCGGAATTAAATCGCCAACAATAACTGTTGAAGCTCCTAATAGTTGAGCCGAATGTGCAGCTGCTAATCCAACAGGACCTGCCCCAGCTATATACACCGTAGATCCGGGACGTACACCGGCACTATATGCACCATGATACCCCGTCGGGAATATATCGGAAAGCATTGATAAATCCAGAACTTTTTCCATCGCCTGTTCTTTGTCCGCAAATTTAAGAAGTTGGAAATCTGCATACGGAACCATTACATATTCAGACTGACCACCAACCCATCCACCCATGTCTACGTAACCATAAGCTGATCCCGGACGATCCGGATTAACGTTGAGACAAACATGCGTATTTTGCTCTCTACAGGATACACAGCGTCCACAAGCAATGTTAAATGGGACAGAAACTAAGTCACCTTTTTTTATATACTCTACGTCGCGGCCTACTTCAATAACTTCACCCAAAATTTCATGCCCTAGGACAAGACCTACTGGCGCTGTTGTCCGACCGCGAACCATGTGCTGATCACTACCACAAATATTCGTTGTGACTACTTTTAAGATGACACCGTGTTCACATTTCCGACCGACGTTTCTCGGGTTTACACCAGGACCATCTCTTAGTACTAAATCCGGGAAGCTAATGTCCTGTATTTCAACTTTCCCTTCACCTGCATAAACTACGGCTTTATTTCCAACTGCTCTTGTTTTTTCATTACTAGTCTTAATAATTTCCTTGTTACTAACCATACCCATTTCCTCCTTTAAAAATATGTCTTTAAAGAACAAATACCCCTATCAATCTAAGTAAAATTACAACATGGGATTGTGTAAGTTAAACGTGATTTGATAGAATTCTGGTTATTGTCATAACTATGATGAAACGCACGCACATCAATTAATTTAATACTCTTCCACAATTTCTAGGTTTGAGTTAAATCCCAATCTCAAAACCGTCGGAATAGTTAATTATTTGATTAGTCTTAGCATATATCAATACATTGCATGTAACAATTGGATGCTAATGCTCAAAATACCAAGTGAGAATTAGAATTCATTGTGCACGATGTACAAGTCATGAATAAATAGGGAACAAAAAAGCATGATCCGAGTAGGACCATGCTTTTTTTGTAATAAACTACTTTCCTATTTTAATTTCTTATACCTTATACGCTCACGCTAGTTTTGCGAATAGTAGCCAGATATTTTACCTCTTTACTAGCATCGAATCGACCTTCCCACTTAGACATAACAACGACTGCCAATGCGTTACCGACTACATTGACAACTGTTCTTGCCATGTCTAGAATCCGATCGATTCCTGCGATGAAGGCAAGTCCTTCTAGTGGAATTCCTACAGTACCGAGTGTCGCAAGTAGAACTACGAAAGAAACGCCAGGTACACCCGCAATTCCTTTAGAGGTAACCATTAATACGATCATCAATGTAATTTGTTGCATAATACTTAAATCGATTCCATACATTTGCGCAATGAAGATCGCTGCAAGTGCTTGGTAGAGTGTGGATCCATCCAAGTTAAATGAATAACCCGTTGGAATGACGAAGGACACAATGTCTTTCGGACACCCGAATTTCTCCATTTTCTCCATGACTTTCGGCAATACCGTTTCTGAACTAGACGTGGAGTACGCCAACAATAATTCATCTTTCAGTACTTTCATAAGACTGAAAACACTCGTCCCACACATCTTCGCAATTGCGCCTAGAATTACCACTATAAAGAACGCCATTACTGCGTACACTAACACGAGTAATTTCCCAAGTGGAATTAAAGACTCTAACCCGAATTTCGAAACCGTCACCCCGATTAAGGCAAACACACCAAATGGAGCAAATTTCATAATGAGATTCGTAACCCAGAACATTGCATCTGCAGTCCCTTGGAAGAAAGAAAGTATCGGTTCTCCTCTTTTACCAATTGCTGCGACACCTAAACCAAATAACACTGAGAAGAAAATAATGGCAAGCATGTCGCCCTCAGCCATTGATTGGATAATATTACTAGGAACAATGTTTACAATAATGTCCATTATCCCATTACTCTCTACTTCTTCAGTTGTCTGTACGTATTGTGAAATATCCCCTTTTTCCATTGTGGAAATGTCCAAACCTACGCCTGGTTTAAATAGATTTGCAGCTAGTAAACCAACGATAATTGCAACTGTTGTAACAATTTCAAAGTAAATAAGTGTTTTTCCACCTAGTTTACCTAATTTTTTTAAATCCCCGGTTCCCGCAACTCCAACGATTAACGTAGAAACAATAATTGGAACTACAATCATTTTAATCATCCGGATAAACATATCTCCAATGGGCTGCAAATACCTTTCAACCGCAGGGTTTCCAAAGAAAATCGCCCCGATAGTAATCCCAAGGATCAATCCAAGGAGTATTTGATACGCCAATGTGAATTTAAATTTAAATCTTTTCATAGGATCCACCTCTTTTCCATTGATGAAAATGCTTACTTATTAGTAAGCATATGAGGGGATTACAGAATCCGACAAAAACCGACATTTAATTTTAATATATTCATTTTACCAATGCCGAAATGGAAAAATCCTCCTACTTAATGTAAAGCCATTGAAACAACTATGATGAAAAAAACAACTTCCCGCCAATTTGGTAGAAGTTGTTTTATCCATCTAATAGACTATAGACATTTTCCGACGGATTACCAAGGAATAACAAGCGCAGATGGGAGCCACCCACAATTCGCCGAAGAGCCTACCCTGGTGATTCCTCAGCACTAACGTTAGTTACGGACTTTTTCAGTGGCCTATTTTGATGTACGGAGTTTTGTTAGTCAGGATTGATTGTGCTTTTCAGCCGTATCGAGATACATCACTTGAAGGAATTTTTTTATATTTATTTTGACTTTCGTTAATTCATTGCTGTTTTCATCAATCTCTTTCATCCGCCGCCGTATTTCCTCAAATTCAAAGTAACGCGACGCATAGTACTCAAACTTTGGATTCATGTAATCGATTAAGCCAAGTGTTGCAAAGTTCGTGACTGCAGTAAGTATCGTTCTGCGGATCCGCTGCTCAATTGACTTACTTTCTTTCTTTATTTCAATATCATCCGTTTTATGTAAACTCGCTACCGTCTCATATAGGTCTTTCAAGGGTGGAAACTGAGTATCCGTCTGTTTACGATCCATTAAATGCTCCATCATTAAGACCATATCCTCACTACCTGGCTCACCGATAATGCCTAAATCATTTAACAAAGCTAATACGATTTCTTTTATATTTTTCCTCTTAGGTTGAGCAATCGGCGTACCGATATGAGCTAACGATTCTCGGATGGACAGTAAAGACTTTCTTAGACGAGATGTTTCCGATAATTTTTTCAGGATACTCAGTACTTCAACGCGATTGATAGGCTTATGTATAAAGAACTCTACACCTTTTTCGTATGCTTCACCAACCATTTCTTTATTCACAATTTGCGAAATCATAATGAATTGGCCCTGAAACCCTTGCTTTCTTATTTGTTCCATCGTTTCGATTCCGTCTAATTCAGGCATTAGTAGGTCTATTAAGATGAAATCGGGATTTGTTGAATTTATAAGGGGGAGTGATTTTACTCCACTTTCTGCCTCACCAATTACGCTTCCCAGTTCGCCTTCCGTAATAATTTTCGCCAACATTTTCCGACTGGCTGTATCATCATCTACAATAAAATAACGCAACTCGATTCAACCTACTTTCTAATATTCTTCGTTGGAATTCGGAATCGAAAAACCGTTTCTTTGGCCGAAGATTCAACGCGAATCTGACCTTCAAGTGTTTGAATAATATGTTGCACATGAGACAATCCTATACCCGTTGCTGCGACACCATGATTATTAAATTTCGTCGTATAGCCCGCCTCAAAAATGATGGGCAAATCCGCTTCTAGAATTTCATTTCCAGTGTCTTTTAGTATGAAACAGGTATCGTCAATGTCCTCAAATATCGTTAATTCGATTTCACCGTGTTGGTCAATTGATTCTACTGCATTTGCGGTGAGGTTATTCAAAAGAGCAAGCAATGGGATTTGTTGATTTGTTTCAAAGTCAACAGTGAGTGATTGATGAAAAACGACTTTTTTCTTTAGCAGCATACTGTATTTTTCATTTGCAGTAACGACCAAGTTTAGCACTTCGGAAAGATAGATGACATCATTTCTTTTTTCCGTAGAAATTCTTGAAATCCCGGAAAGAATCCGCTGAGCATCCTTTTTCACTTCGTGTATTTCTTGCGTAATTAGCAATGCTTGCAAGCTTAAATCTTGAAGATTTTCCTTCTTCAATTTCCGATATAACTCATGGCTTGCTGCCGTAATTTGTTCGATATGATCTAATGACTTTTGCAGATAAAGACTTTCTGCATAAAGGTCTGCCCCCACTTCAAGCATTTCTGACATCTGTTTCTTTTGTTCTGAAACCGTAATCATGCTATAAAGTCCAACCACAAAAAAGCTTCGAAATAAAGCCATCCCTCCTACCAAAGCCCACTCTTGACCACCTAAGTCAACATGTGTCGCTAATAAATAGCGCATTAAATGCTCCGCACTATTTCCAATGAATTCGAATAGGAAAGCCCATGCCCCTAAAAGCAATGGAGTTGCTTTGTATGATTCTATTTTAATAATGCTGAATCCAAGCGCGAATATAAAATAATACAAGAAGGAAGGAAAGTGAATTTGTAAACTTGTCATAAAAGAAACTGACTCATTCGTCAAATCGCCAATTAGTCGAAAACAAACGACTGTCATCCCCGTGATGAACCCCGTTCGAATCATAGGCACAATAGGACGAATGAGAAGTAGTAAAAAGAACGCTATACTGCCTAACCCGAAACGAAAATGCTCCCCGTTGAAAGGGGTTACTTTTATTTCACTGAAAACCGTGGTCAATAAAGCGATTAAAACGTAAGAAACGCTATTAACCCCGATAATTTTTTTAAGTTTAGTTATTGAAGACATTAATTTCTCCTTACCGACATGATTAAGCAACATATGCCCTGTCCAACTGTTTATTAATAATTATTATCGACCTATTCAATGAAAAATGGAAGGAAAGAATAGTTGGCTATTCGCGAAAATGCCTGCAGTATTCGAATTTTGACGTTTTTTTCATTATCTAGTTGTGATTTTCCCATTCTGGGAACACTACAATTAGGAGGAGATAAAATGGCAAGCAAAAATAGAATTTTAGTTCCTAGTGCAAGAGATGCGTTGGATCGACTAAAAGCAGATGTCATGAAAGCACAAGGCTACGACATCGATACGTCTGAGCCTAATAACGTGAAATATGAAATAGCAAATGAACTAGGGATTCCATTGTCGAAAGGCTATAACGGAAAATTGACATCTGAAGAGGCAGGAAAAATTGGCGGCCCAATTGGCGGCAATATGGTAAAAGAAATGGTGAGGATGGCGCAAGAACAAATGTTAAAGAAATGAATCTAACGCTTGTCCCAGGCTACATGGGACAAGCGTTTTTTTGTTTGACACTTCAGCATTTTTGTTGGACTCTCTACCGCGTTCGTTGGACTACTCGGAAACCAGGCACATAGAAAAGCACCGACCAAATTGCGGCCGGTGCTTGTTATTAGGACTTCAAACCATCCTCTTCGTACTCTTTCAGAAGTTCTCCAAAGCTTTTGTTCTTCTCACGTTCTATCCGTTCGATGCGCAATTGCTCTTGGCGTTCTTCTTCTTTTGTTTCTTCAGTAGCTAACAAAGCCTTTTTTGCCGCTTTTAACTTTTCAAGAATGTCATCATCAAGTGCATCGGAAAATACCGATCCTTCATTGTTTCTCTTTTTTGGCTGTGGTACAGCTTGTTTACGTTTTTTAGCCATTTGTTTCACCTGCCTTCGTTCACCCGCGTTTAACGATTGTTGCGACGCCTTGTCCTCCGCCTATGCACAATGTAGCAAGACCGGTTTGCACATCACGACGTTTCATCTCGTGCAGAAGTGACACGAGGATACGCGCTCCACTCGCTCCGATTGGATGGCCAAGTGCGATTGCGCCGCCATTGACATTCAGTTTGGACTCTTCAAATTCAAGTTCTCTTCCAACTGCAATCGCTTGAGCCGCGAAAGCTTCATTCGCTTCAATTAAATCGATTTGGGATAGTTCCATATCTGCTTTATTGAGTGCTTTTTTAACTGCCTCGACTGGTCCCAGACCCATAACTGACGGATCAACACCTGCATTGCCATTAGCTACAATTGTTGCTAGCGGCGTCAAGCCAAGCTCGTCAGCTTTCTCTTTCGACATGATAACGAATGCTGCTGCACCATCGTTAATGCCTGAAGCATTTCCTGCTGTTACACTACCATCTTTTTTGAATGCCGGGCGAAGTTTACCTAGCTTGTCAGCAGTCGTGCCTGCTTTGACGTATTCATCTTGATTGAAAATAATAGGGTCGCCTTTACGTTGCGGAATTTCAATCGCAACGATTTCTTCTGAGAAAGTCCCAGCTTCGATAGCGGCTGCCGCTTTTTGTTGTGATTTTGCTGAAAATTCATCTTGCTCTTCACGTGTAATCGAATAACGTTCACAGATGTTTTCCGCAGTCACACCCATATGGTAATCGTTGAATGCACACCATAGTCCATCTGAAATCATACTATCAATAATTTTCTGGTCACCCATTTTAAAGCCTTCACGACCGTTTTTCATTAAGAATGGCGCTTGGCTCATATTTTCCATGCCGCCTGCAACAATAATGTCTGCATCCCCTGCAATGATTGCCTGGCGAGCAAGATGAACAGCTTTTAACCCAGAACCGCATACTTTGTTAATTGTCAGAGCAGAAACCGCTTCTGGAAGTCCCGCTTTCATAGCAGCTTGCCG
Organism: Sporosarcina sp. Y352; assembly: GCF_056786535.1. Taxonomy (NCBI): domain Bacteria; kingdom Bacillati; phylum Bacillota; class Bacilli; order Caryophanales; family Caryophanaceae; genus Sporosarcina; species Sporosarcina sp. Y352. Next base: position 449,729 of record NZ_JBXCJE010000002.1, on the reverse strand, counting down.
AGCTGGATTTTGTCCTAGCCCAGCTTGTAATACATTCCCCATGATTACTTCGTCAACACTGTCCGACGCCACTCCAGCACGTTTTAACGCCTCTTTTATGACCGTTGCCCCAAGATCTGTTGCTGGTACATCTTTCAACGAGCCAAGGAACGACCCGATTGCTGAACGAACTGCACTGACTATTACGACTTCTTTTGACATTTCTTTTTCCCCCAATTCTCTTTTTAGGTTGCCTGTATATGCATCCCTTCATTACAATATACTATAAGGAGGGATGATATGTTTAGTTTACCAAACATTTCTACAATAATCGAGGTTGGACCTCGAGATGGGTTACAAAATGAAAAAAAGCATGTCAATGAAAATGATAAACTAGCATTTATTGAAGCTTTACAAGGGGCAGGTATTCAAGAAATGGAGCTGACTTCGTTTGTTTCACCGAAATGGGTGCCGCAAATGGCGGATGCACAAAAAATTGTTGAAAAGTCGAAGAAAGTCGGAAGACAATTCGTTCTTGCGCCAAATGACAAAGGTGCCGAGCTTGCGATTGAAGCAGGTGCTACTAGTATTGCCGTGTTCGTTGGGGTGAGCAATACTTTTAACATGAAAAACATTAACCGTTCTACGGATGAAAGCATCGAAGCACTCCAGCCCGTCTTTGAGAAATTAAAAAAAGATGGCATTTTTATCAGGGCTTGTATTTCAACCGCGTTTTATTGTCCGTATGAAGGGAAGATAGAGATAGAAGATGTTGTTGCACTTTGCAAACGTTTTGTAGCGATGGGTGCGGATGAATTGAGTGTCGCGGATACTATCGGCAAAGCCAATCCCCGTGAAAGTTACCTATTGTTCAAGACATTGAAAGAAGTATTTCCAGACGTGTTGTTGACAGCTCATTTCCATGACACACGCAAAATGGCGATTGCCAATATTTTTGCTGCGCTGCAAGCAGGTATTGATCGGTTTGATACTTCTGCAGGTGGCCTAGGCGGCTGTCCATTCGCTCCAGGTGCAACAGGCAATGTAGCGACTGAAGATGTAGTGAATATGTTACATTCTCTAGGTATCGAAACGGGTATCGATGTAAAAAGGGTTTGTGAAGCAGTCCGAGTGATTGCGCCGCATGTGTCACGGCCAATTGACACAGGTATGTACAGATTGTTCGAAAACGGGCAATTGTAGAAGGAGTTGAGTGGTTTGAAACGGCGCGTTCTTTATCTCTCCGGTGTGATTTCCAGTGTTTTTACGGCTTTACTGACCATTTTCGGGGTTGTCGCAACGAATAAGCTAATGTTTTTAAAGTTGAAGGATTCCGATGTTATTTTGGAACGTGAAATCATTGCGAAACGATTTGATGAGAGATGGTATGAAACAGTACGTAAAGATAATATGTGGATTGAATCACCGAATGGGTATCTATTGAGAGCGATCTTTTTGAAGCCACTTGAAACAGCAAAAACGGTGATTATTTGCCACGGTGTTACTGAAAATAAAATTAATTCGATGAAGTATGCCCGTCTTTTTGAACGACTGGGTTACAATTCGGTCATATTCGATCATCGACGTCATGGAGATTCAGGGGGAAAAACGACGAGTTTCGGTTATTATGAAAAGATTGATTTACAAGCGATTGTTCATGCCGTACGTGAGCGGATTGGTAAAAGGGCCTTGCTCGGTATCCATGGCGAATCGATGGGAGCCGCTACGACATTATTGTATGCGGGTACGTATGAGGACGAAACAGATTTCCATATTGTCGATTGTCCATTTTCGGATTTCTCCGAACAAATTCTCCATATTTTACGAAAAAGTACACCTATCCGATCGACGATGGCTTTGCGGGTTGCAAATATTTTTCTCAAAATGCGTGACGGCTATACACTAAACCTGGTATCTCCTCGTGAAGTCGTGAAAAACATTACCAAACCCGTACTTTTCATTCACAGTATGGAAGATGATTTCATCCTTCCCTATATGACGCAGGAATTGTACGAGGCAAAACCTGGCGACAAAATGCTGAAATTGTTTCAAAATGGCATGCACGCCAAGTCGTTCAATGATAATCCAGTTCAATACGAAAAAACAGTGCAAGAGTTTCTAAGCCGTTTCGGTTTTTCGGCTTAAAAAGAGAAAGTTCATTCGTCTAAGGATTCCGCTGGAACAGCACATGAATTTAGCCTAATCCCGTGGAATACACTTCATTGCTTAAGAAAAGGAGGCGATTCGTTCAAATTTGAACGAATTGCCTCCTTTTAGTTTACATACAGTCTATGGATAAGTACGTTTTTATTTTTTTGTTTCTTTCTTAACTTTTTTGTCTTTCTTATCACTTACTTTGTTCATTTGAATCATCATTTGATTAATTTTTTTCTGGGAAGGTTTTTGTCCCATTTGCATCATCATCATACGTAACATGTCTTCATTAATTGGCGGGTTGTCTTTCAAATATTTCATCATATATTGACGTGCAATGAAAAATCCAAGGGCCAAACCTGCTAATAGCGCGACGATGATCAAAACAATCCACCATACAGTAGTCATCCGCTATACCTCCTCTATCTCTATTATTCGAGTTTACTCTACCATCAAGGATTATACAACAAAGCCGCAGTGAATAGCAATGGACCTAGCTATTAGATTTTATTTTTCTCGTTTTTCAGGCAAAAAAAAAGGCCCCTAAGTGAATATTTAGGCAGCCCCATTGGTATGTATGCCTACTCTTTCATAGGTATACATTTTCTTCATATGGACGAAATTCAGTTGTTTTAATTGGTTTAAGCCATCCCCACTCCCCATGCCCGTCCATGACTGCAAAGAAACGGTCGTCTGCACCCGACAAGGCTACAAATAAGTCCAAATCCAACATGCGCGATCCGTCACAAAGAACATTAAGTGAGTAAGTGGAACAGGAAATTAGTATGGAGCCTTTGACGGGGTGTGTCAGTTTATATTCCCCATCTCGCGTTTCAATCGATGAGAAACCTTTACCAAGGTTCGCGATAATTGCTTCATCAATCATTTCCGCTTCAAGTCTGTCACATAAGTAATGAACTTCCGGCATAGACTCAATCTCTTGCTCATCTTCTTTTAAAAGATCATATAATAACCGTTCGCGTCCAATGACGAATGGCTGGTACATCTCCTTTACCTTATAAATTCCATATGCTCTCAAAAACGCCACCCCCTACTAATAGATTACATTGATTGAGTCAAGAAAAGTGTCACATTGCGGAACGGAACGACACTATTACTGTCGGAAAATATGAATAACTGAATCTTTCGTCAAATGACAAAAAAAGCTGTACTGTCAGCCTGGTTTTTTTCCAGACAAACAGTACAGCTTCATTTAAATTAGTTACTGATTAACATTTTAACTCTAGCTATTACATTCTCTTCAGTAAATCCAAATTCTTTGATGACAGTATCTCCCGGTGCACTTGCGCCAAATGTATCAATAGCGATGATTGCCCCTTCGTCACCAACATATTTATGCCAGCCAAGTGAGACGCCCATCTCAATACCAAGACGTTTTTTAACATCCTTAGGCAATACGCTTTGTTTGTATGCATCTTCTTGTTTCTCAAACAGATCCCATGAAGGCATAGAAACTACCGCTACGTCTATTCCATCAGACAACAATTGCGCTTGTGCAGAAACTGCAAGACTCACTTCTGAACCAGTTGCAATTAAAATCGCATCTGCTTTGTCTTTGGTTGCTGGTGAAACGATATATGCACCCTTTTTAACGCCTTCCATCGCTAGTTCAGCCGATTTTGGAAGGACAGTCAAGTTTTGACGGGACAACACAAGTGCTGTCGGCGTATTTTTTGACGATACGGCAATGTTCCAAGCAGCTGCTGTTTCATTCGCATCTGCCGGACGGATAACAGAGAGTCCAGGCATTGCACGAAGGGAAGCCAAATGCTCGACCGGTTCATGCGTCGGACCATCTTCACCAACCGCTACGCTATCGTGTGTGAATACATATGTGACCGGTACACCCATCAGTGATGATAATCTAATTGCTGGACGCACGTAGTCACTGAACACGAAGAAAGTACCTCCGAATACTTGTAACCCGCCATGTAAAGCCATTCCGTTAAGCGCTGTACCCATTGCGAATTCACGAACACCAAACCATATATTACGTCCGCCATAATTAGATGGAAGGAAATCGCCTGCACCTTTAATTGTCGTTTTGTTCGAACCTGCTAGGTCTGCACTTCCGCCAAAGAACGAAGGAAGCTGTTTGGCAATTGCATTTATTGCTTCACCAGAAGCAGAACGTGTTGCGTGTGAAGAACCGGCTTCATAGGCGGGCAAAGATTTCTCGAAGCCTTCCGGTAATTTACGGTCAATTGCATCTTTCAATTGCTTCGCGAGATCTGAATGCTTTGCTTCGTAATCTGTAAATAGTTTGTTCCATTCCTGTTCTTTTTGCGCGCCTAATTTCTCTGCCGCCTCTTGGAATGTTTCATAGACACCTTCAGGAACATGGAAGTCTTCTTCAAATGTCCATTTGTAATATTCTTTTGTTAATTTCATTTCATCTTCGCCTAGTGGCATACCATGTGCATCTGATTTTCCGGATCTGTTCGGTGAACCATAACCGATGACTGTTTTAACTTCAATCATCGTCGGGCCTCCAACATTGCCTTTAGCTTCTTCAATTGCTGTTGAAACAAGGCCTATGTTGTTGCCGTCTTCAACACGGATGTAATTCCATCCGTATGATTCAAAGCGTTTACGGATATTTTCAGAGAATGACATGTCTAGTTCACCATCAAGTGAAATATCATTGCTGTCATAAAGGACAATTAATTTATTCAATTGCAGGTGTCCAGCTAGTGAAATCGCTTCTCCCGCCACACCTTCCATGAGATCGCCGTCGCCGCAAAGCGCGTACGTGTAATGATCCACAACGTCAAAGTCAGTTTGATTGTATGTAGCAGCAAGGTGTTTTTCAGCCATTGCCATACCAACCGCCATACCAATCCCTTGTCCAAGCGGACCTGTCGTTGCTTCAACGCCTACCGTATGGCCATATTCAGGATGTCCAGGTGTTTTTGAGTTCCATTGTCTGAAGTTCTTGATTTCATCCATTGGGAGACCGTATCCACCTAGATGAAGGAGGCTATATAGAAGCATCGATCCATGACCTGCTGAAAGTACGAATCGGTCGCGGTTAAACCACTGTGGGTTTGAAGGGTTATGATGCATATGTTTTGTCCATAGCGTATACGCCATTGGAGCTGCGCCCATCGGTAATCCCGGATGTCCGGAATTCGCTTTTTCGATTGCGTCAATTGAGAGTGTACGAATTGTGTTGATAGCTAGCTGGTCAATCTGTTGAGTCATTGTGTACATCCTTTCCCGTGATGTCTATTTATCTTCATATCCTAGTTTAGACAATCAGCGCGGTGATTGCAAAGTTCAATTTAGGTATTTGCCATTACGTGCGTTTTTCACCTTGTCGGGTGTCACGTCATTTCCTTCTGGATCAAGCACTTTGACATGCTCGATTGTGTCCCGCATCGATGAGCGAAATGTCTCAAGATATTCTTTCCGCAATTGTGTTTGTTCTTTAGCTTCTTCGATAGATAGACCTGTTGTTTTCGATTTCTTTGAGAGTTCATTAATTCGTTTGATTTTATCTGGTGATAGCATATTTTTTCCTCCATTTTGCGTTATAAATACAAACGTATACAAAAAAAACAGAAAGTGCAATAAATCAGACTCCCTGCTCTGTTTCATATTCTTTAAAGCGCCGATGGACAGTCGCTTTACTGATGTTATGACCGAGCCCTTTCAAGACGCCCGTAATTTCTTCATAAGTCAGCCCTTTTTCTCTCAAAGAGACAATTTCACTGATTGGCACTTCGATACGCTCTCGGCCTTCAACGTTTCCTCTGTTTTTCAAATTGCGTTCAGGACGATACCCCTCCCTGACAGCACGTTTCATGCCCCGTCTGATTTTGGCGTTGTGCACTTTCCGTTGATATTCTTCAACTACTGCCAAAATTTCAAGTAACATCGTATCCATTTCATTAAGTGCAATTGGCCCACTATCATTGCGTGAATAAACGGCTGTGTCAGTTTTCAACAACAGATGCAAAACAGCCATCCTAGCATTCCCACGTCCGAGCCTCGTCTCATCTTGTATCAGTACTGCATCTACTTCTTCATCGCGGATGTAATCCAGCATACTAAGCAATCCTTCTCGGTCAATGTCGTAACCGCTATGTTTGTCCTCGAATGTAGCGACAAGCTCTAAATTGAGTTCACTAGCCAAATCTTCAAGTTCCTCTTCTTGCCTCGTAAGTGATAGTTCCTGCGATTCTTTTTCTGTGCTCACTCGGCAATAAATGACGCACTTCTTTCGCGGCTCAGTCATCAGTACCACCGGCCAGTTGTACACTGTCGTCTTCATGTGTCTGTATAGTTGGCAAAAGCAAATCTTCTCCCTTCTTGATTGTTGCAGAGGACAGATTATTTAGAGTCATCACTTCTTTAATCCATTTCTCTGACGACATGTTTTTCGAGTGGTGAAATGCAAGGCCCCAGAGCGTGTCCCCTTCAGTAATTGTAATTGTAGTGACTTCAGCTTGCTTCGTTTCATATTTACCAACTCCTATAATTGCAAAACCTAAACATAAAATAACAATAAATATACCATAACCGTTGTTTTTAATGAAAGTCATCATTTTTCCCCCTTGCGAATGTTTGTTCGTACCACTGTTTTCATTATAGGAAACTCAAAACTGGATGTCAACACTTATTAGAACTTGTGTTTGCCATTACTATAGTGGGCTGATATAATGAATCTATTGAAATAACTCGAATTTCGGTGAGACTTTCACGATTTTTGATTGTTGTAAGAATTTTAGTTAAGGGGTGATTGTTGTGAAGAAAATCTCAAAAAGACAGGAAGACATTCTGACATTCATTAAATCAGAGGTAAAGAAAAAAGGGTATCCACCTTCCGTAAGGGAAATTGGGGAGGCTGTGGGGCTAGCTTCAAGTTCAACTGTTCACGGTCATCTAGCTCGTTTAGAAAGCAAGGGCTTCATTAGAAGAGACCCGACTAAACCTAGAGCAATCGAAGTCCTGGATCCTGAAGGGTTGGAAACGATGAAACCCGGAGTTCTACATGTCCCTCTTGTCGGTAAAGTTACTGCAGGTCTTCCGATTACGGCCATTGAAAACATTGAAGAGTACTTCCCTCTCCCTGAATCGTACGGCACTTCGGAGGACAACCTCTTTATGCTTGAGATTGTTGGGAATAGTATGATTGAAGCAGGAATCCTTAATGGTGATTATGTTATCGTTAAACAGCAACAGTCAGCTAATAATGGTGAGATTGTCGTAGCAATGACAGAAGACGATGAAGCGACGGTGAAACGGTTCTTCAAGGAAAAAAATTATTTCCGTCTTCAACCTGAAAATGAATCTATGGATCCAATCATTCTTGATAATGTATCGATACTCGGTAAAGTCGTTGGTGTTTATCGTACGATTCATTAAGGATAGACATGTAATTCCATGTTGAAGCTATCTGCAATGCAAGACAATCCAATACTCTCAGAAATGACAAAGAGCTATTCCTTTATTAAAAAGGAATAGCTCTTTGTCATTTCTCTATTAAGTTTTCCTTAACCAGTTTTCCAATGGATGACAACACAGCCACTTTCACATGCTCGTATGTGAGGCCGCCTTGAACGTATGCGGTATAAGGCGGCCTGATTGGACCATCTGCCGTAAGCTCGATGCTTGACCCTTGGATAAATGTACCAGCCGCCATGATCACATCGTCTGTATACCCCGGCATATAAGACGGCTCGGGTGCATAGTGGGCATTGATGGGCGAGTTCTGCTGAATTGATTGGCAGAACGCAATCATTTGACTGGCATTATTGAAAGATACAGACTGAATTAAATCGGTTCTTTTTTGCGTGTAATGCGGTGTTGTCTCGAGTCCAAAGCTTTCGAGGAGAGCAGCAGTGAAGAGCGCCCCTTTCACTGCCTGGCTAACAACATGCGGTGCTAGGAAAAATCCTTGGTACATTTCCCGTAAGGTATCAAGCGATGCCCCAGCTTCCGCTCCAAGACCAGGAGACGTCATTCGAAACGCACATTTCTCTACAAGATCTGCACGCCCGGCGATATAACCACCTGTTCTTGCAATGCCGCCACCTGGATTTTTAATGAGTGACCCTGCCATTAGATCAGCACCGACTTCTGTTGGCTCTTTCTCTTCGACAAATTCGCCATAGCAGTTGTCAACAAAGACAACTAGTTCGGGATTGATGGCTTTTACTTTACGAATCATTTCGCCGATTTCATCCACCATAAAGGACGGGCGATCTGAATACCCCTTTGACCGCTGGATTCCTATCATTTTTGTTTTAGCATGAATATTTTTCGAGACTTCTTCAAAATTGACCGTTCCATCATCATTTAGCTCAATGTGTTTATATGTAATACCGTAATCCAGAAGTGATCCAGTATCTTTTCCTTTTCCTGATACGATGGATTCCAAGGTATCATAAGGTTTTCCTGTGATATAGAGTAGTTCGTCACCTGGGCGAAGAATTCCAAACAGACTTATTGAAATTGCATGGGTTCCGGAAATTATCTGGTTGCGAACGAGACAGTCTTCCGTTTTGAATACATCGGCATAGACTTGTTCCAACACGTCACGCCCTGTATCATCGTATCCATACCCAGTTGTGCCATGCAAGTGAAAATCGCTTACCCTATTTTTACGGAATGCGTTCAGCACTTTCCGTTGATTGTAAAAAGCAGTTCTTTCAACACTTTTAAAAAAAGGTGCAAGTTTTTCTTCGATTTGTTCTGCATCTTCAAGCAATAAATCTTCTTGTTCAGTCATCATGATTGGTATTCCTCATCTCATTAAATAGTCACTATATATCTTATCAGTCTGTTTACAGAGGTCAATGTTTACAAAAGCGTTCATTGAAAAACCACGAATACCTGTTAGAATTTTAGGGGTCTATTGATTGGGGGGAGTTCATTGGCTTGGGAAGTTTTTAGCTTAATCGGGACTGTGGCATTTGCCATCTCGGGTGCAATTATTGCAATGGAAGAGGAATATGATTTTTTTGGCGTATATATTTTGGGGATAGTCACCGCATTTGGCGGAGGTGCTGTTCGTAATGTTTTGATAGGTGTGCCCGTTTCTGTTTTATGGGACCAAGATTTTCTCTTTATTGTTGCTTCTGTTTTAATAACTGTTATTTTCTTTTTCTCACGATATCTTCTATCTCATTGGAACAGATGGGGAAATTACTTTGATGCAATCGGGTTGGCGGCATTCGCCATTCAAGGGGCGATGCTTGCCATTTCTCTGAATATGTCGCTCTATGCAGTTATGGTAGCAGCTGTTCTTACAGGAGCTGGAGGCGGTGTCATCCGTGACCTGATGGCTGGTCGTAGGCCCTTGGTCTTTAAACGGGATATCTACGCTGTATGGGCTGTAGGCGCTGGACTTGCGGTGGGTCTTGGTCTGTATGAGTATGACATAGCCCTCTACGCATTGCTTGTGCTAACTGCGGGACTGCGTATTCTTTCGGTCATGTTCCATTGGAAACTACCAAAAGGTACATTACATTAAAAAGGCGGAAATGGATTGAAGCATCCATTTCCGCCTTTTTTCACTCAAGCTCTTCTTTTAAAATGACCGGTTTCGATGGGACATATGTGGAAATCGCATGCTTGTAAATGAGTTGTTGTTTCCCGTCTGATTCTAGGAGAACGGTATAATTATCATACGATTTTATAAGTCCTTTCAACTGAAATCCATTCAGTAAAAATACCGTTACAAATGTATTATTCTTTCGTAACGAGTTTAAAAAAGTTTCTTGCATATTAACCTGTTTCATACGTCGAGTCCTCCAGTTGTCATAACTATATTTCTACTGCCTACTTAACCTAATTCGACTTGGATGATTTAAATCCTTCATGATTGTCAAAATTTCCTTAACAATCTCATTTTTGTCTATGCTTGCGTCAAACCAGGCTATGTCCAGTTTGTTGCGGAAATACGTCATTTGCCGTTTTGCGTAGTTGCGTGTATTTTTCTTAATCATTTCAATGGCTTCATCCAAAGAGTGCTTGTCTTCAATGTATTGATGGATTTCCTTATAGCCGATTGCCTGCACCGATTGTGTACCACGAATGCCTTCATGCCATAATCTAGTAGCTTCTTCGGTTAGGCCTTTTGCCATCATTATGTCTACACGCTGATTAATACGGTCATACAGCACGTCACGGTCCATTTCAAGGCCGACAATCAAATGTTCATAAAGAGAAGCGTGCCCTACCCCTTCTTCATGATCCCCTTTTGTCTTGCCAGTCACTTCGATAATTTCTAGTGCTCTGACAAGCCTGCGGTGATTATTTGGATGAATTTTTTCCGCGGTAGCCGGATCCAAACCTACAAGTTTTTCATAAAGCACCTGACCACCTTCTTCGGCCAGTTCCTGCTCGAGACGTTTCCTTACTTCTAAATCCGCAGCTTCTTCTGTAAACCGAAAATCGAAAAGAACCGATTGAATGTATAATCCTGTCCCCCCCGCGATAATCGGTGTTTTTCCTCGGTCGGTTATATTTTTTATCCACTTTCGGACTTGTGTTTGATATTCTGCAACAGAAAAAGGTTCGTCTGGCTCTAACACATCGAATAAATGATGGGGAACGCCTTCCATTTCTTCAACTGTGATTTTAGCAGTTCCGATATCCAGCCCTTTGTAGACTTGCATTGAATCACCATTAATAATTTCTCCCCCAATGGCTTTGGCCAAACGAACACTGAGAGCCGTCTTTCCTGACGCTGTAGGGCCTACAATTGCGATTACTTCAGGATACTTATTCATTTTTCTCAATCCAATCTCCGACCGCTTTAAATACATGTTGTCGATTCGTTTCATGAAGCATTTCGTGTCTGCCGCCTTCAAATAACATAAGAGTCACTTCTTCCATACCTGCTTTTTCATAGCGTTTCGCTACTTCCAAAACGCCTTTTCCATTGTTCCCCACGGGATCTTCATTTCCTGAAAAGAGGAAGACTGGAAGTTGTTTCGGGATTTTATTTATTTCATCTGAGGCATTAATTTCTCCAAGTCCTTTGAATAAATCTATGAAAAATTGAGTTGTTGGGACAACTCCGCATTGAGGATCTACAATGTACTTCGCAACAGCTTCAGAATCTCTAGATAACCAATCAAAAGGAGTTTTTGGTTGGTCAACCGATTTATTGAATCCTCCGAAAACCAGTTTGTTCAGGAAGTGATTTTGTTGGTCAAAACCATTTTTCTTGCCTTGCAAATAAGCAACCCCCAGGCCCGCAAGACGGCTTGCACCTGGGTCTCCACCTGTCCCTGAAAATATGGCCATGTCTATTCCACTGCCATGCAGCTGAACATATCTTCTTGCAACAAACGACCCCATGCTATGACCAAATAGAATGAAACGAGGTGTAGGATATTGTGACCGAAAAGCGGATATAATCTCGTATGTATCCTGCACAACACGGTCAAATCCCAGTACATCTGCAAAATAACCTTTTAACCCATTCATGGTAGCGGTTTTTCCGTGACCTCGATGGTCGTGCCCCGTAACGATGTATCCTCTACCCGTTAAATAATTTGCAAACTCTTCATATCTGCCAATATGCTCCGACATGCCATGAAGTAAATGGATATGCCCGACAGGCGTACCTGTTGGTTGCGCTATACATGTATTCAACCGAAAACCATCTGTCATTTCAATTGTCAATTCCTTAATGATGAACACCTTCTTTCACTTTGGCTTCAGCAAGTGGACAGTTCAGTTCGTTCAAATAGCGTACTCATTCGCGCTGACTCATATGAAAGGAGTTTCGCCTTATACACTGTAACTGTCTCTTAAAACATTTCTACAATATACCGCCTGTTGAGTGGAAAACGAATCAATCTATACCAATATGAACACCTTTCGTCAAACGTAGTCTCTTCATATTGGATAGTTCATTTTTTCCACGCAACCTATCAACACAAGGGTCTTTTTCGGCTACAGACTCACATAGTTGTTATAAACAACTTAACCTACCGTGTACAAGCTTTGTGGACCGACTGGATGTGCCTGCTACAAAATCCTGCATCAACCATAGAGCGACTGATAAACCGCGTATAACCGCATCCAGTGCAATCTCCTGTCCTGGTAATTCCTACATCAAAGTTTAAAGATGCGCGTAGCCTCTACAGCTTTTTTCCAACCCCTATACAACTGATCCCGTTCTTCAGTTTGCATTGTAGGTGAATATGTTTTCTCTTTTGTCCATAACGTTTCGACATCTTCGAGTGTACCGAAAAAGCCTGTTGCGATTCCCGCTAGATAAGCAGCACCAAGCGCTGTTGTTTCTTGATATTTTGAAAGTTCGACATCCGCTTGCAGCAAATCACTCTGGAATTGCATTAGAAATGCATTTGCCACACCGCCACCATCCACTCTTAATATACCAATATCCATGCCGGCGTCCTTTTCCATCGTGAGCAAGACATCTTTAGACTGATAAGCAAGTGATTCCACAGTTGCTCGGATGAAATGTTCTTTTTCTGTACCGCGCGTCAAACCGAAGACGGCACCCCGCGCATCAGAGTCCCAATAGGGGGTTCCAAGTCCGACAAAAGCCGGAACGACATAGACGCCGTCTGAGGATGCTATACGTGTTGCATACGCTTCCGTATCCGATGCCTTTTTAAACATCCGAAGTCCATCCCGAAGCCATTGAATTGCAGAACCGGCGACGAACACACTGCCTTCAAGCGCATATGTTACTTTGCCGTCTAGCCCCCAGGCAATCGTTGTTAAAAGACCATTGTCTGACCGCACCATTTCGTCGCCCGTATTGAGGAGCATGAAACAGCCAGTACCATACGTATTTTTAGCCATCCCTTTATGGAAACATGCCTGCCCGAAAAGAGCACATTGCTGATCACCCGCTGCGCCTGCAATCGGGATTTCAGCACCAAAAAAGACTGACTTGGCTGTTTTGGTGTAAATTTCAGAAGAGGAACGGACTGCAGGGAGCATCGATTCAGGTATTTCGAGAAGATTGCATAATTCAGTATCCCATTGCAGTTCAGCAATATTATAGAGCATCGTCCTGGATGCGTTGGAATAATCCGTTACATGGACCGCCCCGTCAGATAACTTCCAGATGAGGAAAGAATCGACTGTTCCGAACAATAATTCTCCTTTTTCAGCCCGGGCACGAGTACCTTCTACATTGTCTAGAATCCATTTCACTTTTGACGCTGAAAAGTAAGGATCTAATTTCAAGCCTGTTTTATGTTGGATTGTTTTTTCATGACCCGCTTCTTTTAACGCATCAACAATTCCCTGCGACTGTCTTGACTGCCAAACGATTGCGTTGTACACGGGCTGTCCCGTCTTTTTATCCCAAACGACGGTTGTTTCCCTCTGGTTCGTAATCCCGATGCTGTCAATGTCTTCAGGCTGTTTACCACTTTCCGTTAAAACCGATGCGATTACAGATAGGACGGATCCCCAGATTTCGCTGGCATTGTGCTCAACCCAGCCTGGTTTCGGAAAAATTTGTTTGAATTCTCGTTGCGAGGAATGGACTATTTCTCCTTGCTTGTCAAAAAGTATTGCCCGTGAACTGGTAGTGCCCTGATCGATTGCGAGTACATACTTCTCCATTTCCCTTCCCTCCTTCACATTCAATTTACATAACTCGTTTAAACATTTTTTCAATTTCGTACGTCGTAAAATGAATGAGTACAGGTCTGCCGTGTGGACAAGTGAACGGATTTTCGACGTTCCCTAAATCATTCAGAAGTCTTTCCATATCAGCAATTGTTAAGTGGTGGTTTGCTTTGATGGAACGTTTACAACTCATCATTATGGCCGCATCTTCACGCAGTTTGCCGATATCTATTATTCGTGTATTCAGTACTTGCTCAATTATATCTTCTATGATGATGGACTCTTCTCCTGCCGGGAACCAAGAGGGATATTCTTTTACTGCATAAGAAGACGGTCCAAACTCTTCTAGAAAAATGCCGACGTCTTGCAAAAGGGTGATATTTTCTTCTATTTTTGTTTTATCATCCGCTGCGTAATGAAATATGAGCGGGATTAGTAACATTTGTCTTTCGCCATTATCGGTTTTACTTAATTTGTCGCGGAAAAACTCATATTTTATTCGTTCTTGTGCAGCATGTTGGTCAATCATGAAGAAACCATCTTCATTTTGTGCAACGATATACGTTCCATGGACTTGACCAACGGGAACGAGTGCCGGAAAGTTTTTATCTTGTTCAGGTTGTGCTACATCGTCTTGTACAAGTGATGGTTCATTGACCGTCCAAGGTACTTGGTCCTCAGCTTCCACTTCTTGTGATAAATAAGGCTGATACGCTGGTTTTTCGAGTGGAGTCATCGATGGTTCGGTGACTGGTTTAGGTCGTTCGGTTCTGAATTCATTCCACATATTTACTTGCTCTGATTGAATTTTTTTAGCCGGTTCTTTTTTAATGGCATCCGGGACAATTGTGTTTTTTCGAATGGCCTTCTGAATGGCTTCTTTAATAATCACGAGCAACTCGCCTTCTTTACTCATGCGTATATGTTGTTTGGAAGGATGCACATTGACATCAGTCAAGTAGGGATCCCCTTCAACATTGATAACTGCGATTGGGGATCGTCCGATTGGCAAATAGGTATGAAACGCATCTAGTACCGTATGATTGATGGCTTGGCTTTTTACCCATCTGCCATTAACAACTATAGTCATATAGTTTCTTGAAGCACGTGTCATTTCCGGTAATGTTATAAAACCAGAAACTTTGTAATCCGCATTCTCGCCTTCAAAGGGCACCATTTTACGAGCGACAGCCATACCGTATATATCAGATAGAACCCGATGCTGATCATTGCTTCCCGCTGTTTGCAATAACACTTGCGTGTAATGCGTCAGTTTAAATGAGATTGCGGGGTGACTGAGCGCAAGTCGATTGACAAGGTCAATGGTATGTCCTAATTCCGTCTGAATTGTTTTCATGTATTTAAGGCGTGCAGGCGTATTGAAAAACAACTGGGAAACAGTAATATCTGTCCCTTTTCGAAACGCTGCAAAATCATGTTTGACGAGTCTACCGCCATCAATTTGCACTTCTGTGCCTTCCGTTTCACCGTCAGAAGTCCACATCATTATCTTAGACACCGATGCAATACTCGCAAGTGCTTCCCCGCGGAAACCAAGTGACCGGATTCGGAACAAATCATGATCCGTCGTAATCTTGCTTGTCGCGTGCCGCTCAAATGCCTGAACAGCATCAAGTCTTGACATTCCATTGCCATTATCGGTCACACGAATGTTCAACAAGCCTGCTTCTTCGAGTGCAATTTCAATCACCGTGCTTTTTGCATCAATCGCATTTTCAACTAGCTCTTTTACGATAGATGCAGGTCGTTCTACGACTTCGCCCGCAGCGATTTTATTGGACAGTGTATCGTCCATCACTTTGATGATATCTATCGGTCTCACCCTTTCTTAGTTCCGAGCTTTTCTTTCAACCCATGCACGTATTGCAACGCTTGAAACGGCGTCATATTCATTAAATCCGCCCCGGCTATATCCGATAGCACATCCTGCTCTTCTGTTGAATGGTCATTTTTCTCTTCATTGTTCAAGTCGAAAAAGTTCAATTGGATCGGCTCTTCGCGAACTGTTTGGTTTTTCACATTTTCAAATGTATCTAGTAATGCTTTTGCTCGACTCAGGATTGTTTCAGGAAGGCCTGCAAGATCCGCAACGTAAATTCCGTAACTTTTGTCTGCCGGACCTGCCATCACTTTATGGAGAAAGACGACTTTACCATCTTGTTCCATTGCAGCGACATGGACATTTTCAAGTCGGGATAGTTCGTTATCCAAATTGGTCAGTTCATGGTAATGGGTAGAAAACAGCGTATTTGCTCCAATTTCATCGTGAATATGCTCCATCATGGCCTGCGCCAATGCCATACCATCATATGTAGAAGTGCCACGCCCAATTTCATCGAAAAGGAGGAGGCTCTGCGCCGTTGCATTAGCGATGGCATATTGTGATTCCATCATTTCCATCATGAATGTACTCTGTCCTGAAGCCAGGTCATCCGCGGCCCCGATTCTCGTGAATATTTGATCGGTGATTGGCAGTAATGCTTGATCACAAGGGACGTAACAACCAATCTGTGACATAACGACAATGAGTGCTACTTGTCGCATATACGTACTTTTACCCGACATATTAGGACCAGTGATAAGCAACATATTCGCTTCATCACTCAATTTACAGTTATTAGGTACGTATAGAGAATGGTCCATCATTTTCTCAACGACGGGATGACGCCCATTTTTAATTTCTAACGATTTCCCATCATGAAATACCGGTTTCACGTAGTTGCGTTTTTCTGAAACCGCTGCGAATGAAAGAAGGACATCCAGTTCGCTCAGGACGCTTGCAAGATGCTGGATATGCCGAATATGCGTTTTCATGGAATCGCGAACCGCACTGAATAATTGATATTCAAGCTCTTGTCCATCTGCTTCCGCGTTTAAAATAAGGTCTTCTTTTTCTTTCAGTTCAGGGGTTATGTACCGTTCTGCATTTGCCAATGTTTGTTTTCTTTCATATCGCTCTAAGTCTGCAAGATGGATATTGGATTTCGTAATCTCGATATAGTAGCCGAAAATTCTGTTATACCCTATTTTTAAAGATTTAATGCCTGTACGCTCGCGTTCTAAGCGTTCTAGTTCTGCAAGCCATGTTTTACCATTCCTTGAAGCATCCCGGTATTGGTCTAGTAATGGATTATATCCATCTTTGATAATGCCGCCCTCTTTAACGGATAATGGAGGATTTTCGGCGATTGCGTTTTCGAGTATTTGCAATGCTTCATCACAACCATCAATTCTTTCAGAGAACTGATGAAGCAATGACCGATCGGATTGATGAAGTGATTCTTTGATAGCGGGAACTCGTCTCAAGGAATTCCGAAGTTGCGCTAAATCCCTTCCACTTGCGCTCCCCATTGAGATTCGTCCAGCAAGCCGCTCCAAATCGTAGACCTCTTTTAGGCTATTTTTCAATTCATCCCTTAGGAAAAACTCTTCAATTAGGTCAGTTACCGCATTGAGCCGATTTTCTATTTCTCTTTTTTCGGCTAACGGTTGATGGATCCACATTTTCAATTTACGGGCGCCCATCGCTGTAACTGTCTCGTCAAGCAACCAGTAAAGCGTACCCTCTTTACTTCCGCTCCGAATGGATTGAATGAGTTCCAAATTACGCATTGAATTAGCATCAATCGATAGTTTTGCTTGTTTTTGCAAAAATTCAAATGGACGTATATGATCGAGTGCTGTTTTCTGCGTGCGCTTCACGTAGGAAACAAGCATGCTGCAAGCCCCTGTGACATCGAATGGAACTGCGTCGAATAAATCCTTCGTCTCGAACTGCTCTTCACCGTACTCTACAGACAACATAATATTGCGTTTCGCCATGCTACCACCGAGCGTGAGATGCAGTCTTTCATCGACAACGACCTCTTTCATGCCAAGTGCTTCAATTTCGGCAATTAGCGTCCGCTCATCGCCTTTTACACACTCTACTTTCCCTTCTCCAGTTGCCAAGTCGAGATAAGCCAACGCATACCTGTTGCTGCCTATACTATCAGCAGAACCGATGAAGTGATTGGTATTCGCGTCAATTGTTTTTCCTTCAGTCATTGTACCGGGGGTAATGATTTTAACGACTTCTCTTTTTACAATCCCCTTCGCATGCTTCGGATCTTCTGTCTGTTCACAAATAGCCACTTTATGGCCTTTACTAATAAGTGTCTCGATGTAGCCTGCAGCCGCGTGATAAGGAACGCCGCACATCGGTATTCTGTCACGACTCCCAGCATCCCGGCTCGTTAACGTAATTTCAAGAATTTGAGATGCTTTCTCGGCATCCGAGAAAAACAATTCATAGAAATCGCCTAATCTGAAAAACAAAAATGCATCTTCATGCGCTGCCTTTACTTTTAAATATTGCTGAATCATTGGTGTATGTGTTGTCATTCTCTTACCTCACTAGGTTTACTATTTTTTATTATTATACCAAACCTGGACAACGAAGGGTCCAGGTTCTGCGTGATTTTTGCGGTCTTCAAAAATCTAAGCAAAGCCTCAATTCGAAGAGCCCAAATTCTGCGTGATTTTTGTGGTCTTCAAAAATCTAAGCGATCAGTTTTCCCTTTTTCATCTTAACGTAAAAAAACCAAAAAAAGCCGGTAGTGTTCTCCGGCTCTCAAAATGAGGATGATTCTTTTCCTTTTTTAGCATCGTGTCCAGAAGGGCCGCCTTGACCACGTGCTGATTTATGTCCCTCATCATGTGAGGATGATTCATCATTGACTTTCCATTCTTCTTCAAAACTTTGCGGATGAATCGTAATTAATACTTTAGTTTCTCCAACGACTTCTGCCATTAATTCGCGTTCAATCGTGATTTGGAACTTCTCACCGCTCTCCGAAATGACCGCTTCTGTACAATTCGGATGCTGGATGACATCTACAATTACCTCTTCGTGACCTGACGTCGGTTCATCTCTATAATGTAGCCGAATCTTGTCTCTGTAAGGAATTGACTCTGTAAATACAGATGTTTTTGAATGATCCTGATGGGAATACCAAACGTTGACGTCGAACTTACCACTCACTTCGATGTATTTACCAACCTTCTTCGCCTGATGTGTATGGTTGATGACCCAACAGCCGAGTATACTCGTGGGACTATTCGGCGGCTTAAGTGACACCGTCGTTTCGGTCCGCTTCTTCCCCTTGGCAATAACCGTCTTCGTCACAATCTGGCGTAAATTTTTCAGTTTAATTCCTCCTCCATTCGCTTCAATCCATTCTATGCAAGAGAAGCCCAGAGAGTGAAAAAAATCGGCAGAAAATTTATTTCCGCCGATTGGTATGATTGATTATAGTTTTTCATATGTTGTGTTTTTTACATAAGAACCTGTTTCGCCTCGTCGTACATCGCCATCTGTCGCTTCGATGATTTCATCTGTGACTGTATTTGCAATTGTATTCGATACGAGTTGAAGTAAATCATTCACTTCGCCTTGTGATTGTTTGAATTCCTGGACGATAGGAACTTCATCGATATCTGCTTGAATCTTCTCGATTTTACCTTCAATAATACTTAAAGCTTTTTCTTTACCATACTGTTGGAAATTGACGGCCTGTTTTTGCAATGATTTCAGGCTCGCAATGTTTTCACGAATTTTTTGGTTTTCATTAATCTGTGCTTCCGCACGTTTGAAAAACTCAACCTGTTCCGTGTTGGCAATCATGTGTGCAATTTCGCGTGCTTTTGCAATAATTTCATCTTTTGTATATATCTTTTCCATTATGACATCACCTTTTCCTTTTCTACAACGCCGATGAATTCACCGTCGAGTGACCACGTTTTGGCCTCTATTATTTTTACGTTTACAATTTTCCCAATTGCCGATTGGGGTGCTTTGAAATTCACCAGTTTATTTTTCGATGTATATCCTGCTAGCACTTCTGGATTCCGCTTGCTTTCCCCTTCAACCAACACTTCCACGATTTTTCCTTTGTAGGGTTTCATCGCTTCCGCGGATAATTCATTAACAAGATTATTCAACCGCTGCAGACGTTCTTTTTTCACTTCCATTGGGATATTGTCAACCATTTTTGCAGCTGGTGTACCTTCCCTTGGTGAATAAATATACGTATAGGCGATATCGAAACCGACTTCTCTATATAAGGACATCGTCTCTTCAAACTGCTCGTCCGTTTCATTCGGGAATCCAACGATAATGTCTGTTGTTAACGTTACATTCGGAATCGCTTTTTTAATCTTCCCGACTAGATTAAGATAGTGTTCGCGTGAATACTTGCGTGCCATAATTTTCAATATATCACTTGAACCGGATTGGACGGGAAGATGGATGTGATCGACTAAATTTCCACCCTTAGAAAGCACTTCGATTAAATGGTCATCGAAATCACGGGGATGGCTTGTTGTGAAACGAATTCTCGGAATATCGATTTTTCGTAAGTCGTCCATCAAATCACCGAAACGGTAGCCGATATCATCAAAGTCTTTCCCGTAAGAATTGACGTTCTGTCCGAGCAATGTTATTTCCTTATACCCTTCTGCCGCTAACTGTCGAACTTCTTGAATGATGTCTAGTGGTCGCCTGCTGCGTTCCTTGCCTCGTGTATAAGGAACGATGCAATAGGTACAGAATTTGTCACAACCGTACATGATGTTAACCCATGCCTTGATATTACCATGTCTGACCTTTGGAAGGTTCTCAATGATATCCCCTTCTTTTGACCAAACATCGATTACCATCTCTTTTGACATGTATGCCTCATGTAAAATGTTAGGAAGTCTATGAATATTATGTGTACCGAAAATCATATCAACTTGATCATACGTTTTTAGGATTTTATTCACAACTGATTCTTCTTGGGACATACATCCGCAGACGCCAATCAGGACGTCAGGGTTCTTCTGCCTAAGAGGTTTGTAGTGTCCAAGTTCTCCAAAAACCTTATTTTCAGCGTTTTCTCGTATGGCACATGTATTGAGCAATATAAGATTTGCTTCTTTGACATTTTCTGTAGCCTCATAACCTAGCCCCATTAAAATACCTGCAATTACTTCTGTATCATGTTCGTTCATTTGACAGCCAAACGTTCTGATAAAAAACTTCCGATTGTTTCCCATTCCTCGGAAACGTTCGTCAATTTTGAAATCATCGTGATAGGCAATTTCTTCTTTGCCACGCTTTTTCGCATCTTTCAACGATGGTGGTGCGTAGACTGTCTGAAAGTATTGGCTATAGTCCTTTTCTGGCGGTTTAACATGAGCCGGTTCCAAAAGCCCGGCATTCAGGCGCTGTTCTTCACTCATCTAAATTGCCCCCTTTCCTACGAAAATGTAGGAATTTAAACATATTGTTTCATTATATCTAATTATAGACCGGCTATACAAGAGTGAGTCTGCTTTGTCGATTGATTGTCACAGTTCCACTAGGCTTTTTATTTTTAAACAACTAAAAGACCACAGGAAAATAGTGGCTTCCTGTGGTCTCAACTTTTCTAATTTACATATTGCGCTGTCGCTTTTCAACAAGCAATTTCAAAGCTGTTCGTCCCTCACCATTAATTTCGATATCTGTGAAGGCCGGTGCACAAATGAGATCACCACCACTAGGAGCGACGAATCCTCGTGCAATTGCAATTGCTTTTATAGCTTGATTTAATGCACCTGCACCTACTGCCTGCATTTCTGCGTACCCCTGGTCCCGTATAACTGCGACGAGTGCTCCAGCAACGGAATTGGGATTCGAGCGAGATGATACTTTCAATGGATTCAACATAATTCCTCCTTATTTTTCGATGTCTATGGAACAGATATCTCCATAAACCATCCTATGACTCGGAGGTTACGTTTAGACGCGAATCATCCTTTGAAAGGTCGGTCATCATTGATAGAAACACGTTCAACTTTTACAGCATGCCCTTTTTCATCATCCAATTCCACAAAAAGTCCATTTAACTGGGAACGTCCCGATTTAGGTACTTCAAAACGGACTGGTAAATTGGTTTTGAAACGATAGAGGACATCCTCTTTTTTCATGCCTAGTATTTCATCATACGGGCCCGTCATACCTGCGTCAGTCAAATAGGCTGTACCTCCTGGTAAAATGCGATCATCCGCCGTCTGAACATGCGTGTGCGTCCCTACAACTACTGACACTTTCCCATCAAGATGCCAACCCATAGCTATTTTTTCACTCGTTGCTTCAGCATGAAAATCGACGAAAACAAGCGGGGAGATTTCTCTCGCCTCTGCTACCAGTTCATCCGCCTTTTCAAATGGATCCCCGTGTGGAGGTAAAAATACCCGTCCGTGCAGATTAATGATGGACAATGTAACACCATTACGTGAAATCGTTGTCATCCCTTTACCGGGTGCTTCATCTGAAAAGTTTGCTGGACGAATTAGATAATCAGTATCATCTATAAAATCATAGATTTCTTTCTGATCCCATGTGTGATTCCCCATTGTTATGACATCCACACCTGCGCGTAACAACTCGTCAAATATTGATTTTGTAATGCCTCTTCCAGCTGCTGCATTTTCACCATTGGCAATAATGACATCAGGGTTGTACTTTCTTTTTAAGCGCGGTAAATAATCAAATATCATATCCCTACCAAGCGAACCGACAATATCACCTATGAATAATACTTTCATTTAAAATATCTCTCCCAATAAAAAAGAAGTTCCCGGACCGAAATCACGGAAACCCCTTTTTTTACTATTTTGCGTATTCGACCGCACGTGTTTCACGGAGGACCGTTACTTTAATATGACCTGGATAATCGAGTTCTTCTTCAATTCGTTTCCGAATATCTCTCGCTAGACGATGGGCTGAAATATCATCAATCTGATCTGGACGAACAATCACTCGGACTTCGCGTCCAGCCTGGATTGCAAATGATTTCTCCACACCCTCATACGATTCAGAAATCTCTTCAAGCTTCTTCAGTCTGCGAATATAATTTTCAAGTGTTTCACTACGTGCTCCCGGTCTTGCAGCTGATAATGCATCTGCTGCTGCTACGAGTACCGCAATTACCGATGTCGCTTCTGTATCCCCATGATGGGAGGCGATACTGTTTATAACGACAGGGTGTTCCTTGTATTTCGTTGCTAGTTCTACACCAATTTCTACGTGACTGCCTTCAACTTCATGATCAATCGCTTTTCCGATATCATGGAGTAGTCCAGCCCGTCGTGCGAGTGTAACATCTTCTCCAAGTTCAGCCGCCAATAATCCCGCGAGATAAGCAACTTCTGTTGAGTGCTTCAGAACATTTTGACCATAACTTGTACGGAAACGCAGTCTTCCGATGATTTTGATAAGGTCTGGATGCAAATTATGAATTCCGATATCGAACGTTGTCTGCTCTCCAGTTTCACGGATGAGCTCATCCACTTCACGTCTAGATTTATCAACCATCTCTTCGATGCGTGCCGGATGAATCCGTCCATCTGCCACTAATTTCTCAAGTGCCAGTCGTGCAGTTTCACGACGTACCGGATCAAATCCTGACAAAATGACAGCTTCCGGTGTATCATCGATGATCAGGTCAATTCCTGTCAACGTTTCGAGCGTTCGAATGTTTCGTCCTTCACGGCCAATGATGCGGCCTTTCATCTCATCATTCGGCAGATTAACGACCGATACAGTCGTTTCAGCAACATGGTCTGCAGCGAATCGTTGTAAAGCAATAGATAGAATTTCACGCGATTTCTTATCTGATTCCTCTTTTGCACGTTGTTCAGACTCTTTCGTCATGACAGCGATGTCTGTAGCAAGTTCTTTTTCTACTTCACTTAAGATGAGCCTTCTTGCTTCATCTCTTGTCAGTGATGATATCTTTTCAAGTTCAGTTTTCTGAACCGTTACTAATTCTTCTGCCTTGCGTTCCATCTGTTCTATAAGCTGTTGTCTTCCTGTAAGCGCTTCTTCTTTACGCTCCAGACCTGAGTCTCTTTTATTGAGAGCTTCATCCTTGCGATCATGATTTTCTTCCCGTTGTAAAAGACGGCTTTCCTGCTTTTGCAGTTCCGCCCTTCGTTCACGGATCTCTGATTCCGCATCAATTCTCAGTTTGTGAGTTTCATCTTTCGCTTCTAGTAGTGCTTCTTTTTTAAGAGACTCTGCCTCACGCTTCGCCTCTTCGACGATTTGTTCTGCCGAGTTCTTGGCACCAGTCACTTTTGAATCATTCACTTTCTTACCAAAGATATAGGTAACAACTGCACCGACGAACAGACCGAGCAAAGCGAAGATGATAAATTCTACTAACATCCAGCTCACCTCCTCCTGCTATTCTTTTCATTTTCAGTCGGCTCATATATCTACGTACAATATACTGCCAAAATCATTTAAAGGGTATGAAATTATACAATTCTAATTGTATCTATGTAAATTTGACATGTCAAGGATACGGAGGTCTTCAGAACGCATTATTCAATGAATTAATTGCAGTTTTTATTCCTGCATTTTACAACTACCACAGGTTTTATAATTGATAATGCCATTGAATTTCTTACTTTCAGTTTCAAAATGGTAATCTCCCATTCCCTTGCCCTCAGCATAAAAAAACCGATTGTCCAAAGTAAAGGACAAATCGGTTATTAAACGCTGTTATTCTTTTTCAAGAAGTAGTTCTAGCTCTTCGTCTTCTTCGTCTATGTCATTTGTAATAACAACATTTTTTGCACCATCGAGTCCATATGATTCACGAATTTTGCGGGAGATTTCCGCACGGATATCCGGATTTTCCTTCAAGAACTGTTTCGAGTTCTCGCGTCCCTGCCCCATTCGTTCACCTTCGTATGAATACCATGATCCACTTTTTTGAAGTACTTCGGATTCTGCACCAAGATCGACAATTTCGCCTTCTCTTGAAATTCCTTCTCCGTACATAATATCAACTTCCGCCAATTTGAAAGGCGGTGCAACTTTATTTTTAACAACGCGAATTCGTGTTTTATTTCCCATAATATCATTGCCTTGTTTGATAGCTTCTCCACGTCGTACGTCTATCCGAACAGAAGAGTAAAACTTCAATGCGCGTCCCCCAGGTGTTACTTCCGGGCTACCGAACATAACACCCACTTTTTCACGGATTTGGTTAATAAATATGGCAATCGTGTTGGATTTATTAATAGCACCTGAAAGTTTACGTAAAGCTTGGGACATAAGACGGGCTTGCAACCCGATGTGCGAATCACCCATCTCCCCTTCAATTTCCGCTTTAGGTACGAGTGCAGCAACGGAGTCGACTACAAAAATATCGACAGCGCCACTTCGTACGAGTGCTTCAGCGATTTCAAGTGCTTGCTCTCCCGTGTCAGGCTGAGAAAGTAGCAACTCATCGATGTTGACACCCAATTTTTGTGCATAAAGCGGATCGAGCGCATGTTCAGCGTCGATAAATGCCGCTGTTCCTCCTGCAGCCTGCACTTCTGCGATGGCATGAAGGGCAACTGTCGTTTTACCCGAACTTTCAGGTCCGTATACTTCAATGATACGCCCGCGTGGATATCCACCTATACCGAGTGCAAGATCCAGTGTAAGGGAGCCTGACGAAGATGTTTCAAGTTCCAGGTTTGTTTTTTCACCCAGTTTCATAATGGATCCTTTACCGAATTGCTTTTCAATTTGTTTTAACGCAATATCTAATGCTGCTTTACGGTCGCTCAAATTATTTCCTCCCTGAAGGTGATGTTCTGTTTTTCTTACTACCCCTACTATACTCCTTTAATGAGAAATACTCAATATAAAAGCGAACATTTATTCGACTATTTTTTATAAAATGTAGTTTTAAGTGAGAATAGAGGGATAAATCGCATTTTTAAATGAGAACAGGGGCTAAACTTTAATTTTGACTTTCTTTAGCCGTGAGATATTTAATAAGATAATAGGTCGCAAATCTAGCTGCTCTGAGACGATTTACGTTTCTTGAACCCGACAAAAATAATTTGTGTGTTTCTGTAATTCCATTGGAGGAGGCGATACCAATCCAAACGGTTCCCGCTGGCTTACCATCATGTGGATCCGGACCAGCAGCACCCGTGAGTCCAATACCAATGTCTGACTTGAACTTTCGTTTAACGTTCTCTGCAAGAGAAGCCGCACATTCCGAACTCACAACGCCATATTCCTCCAATAGTGACTGCTCAACACCGAGCTGTTCCATTTTGGTTTTTTCATTGTAGACAACAATGCCGCCTTCTAGTGACGAACTGATTCCTGGTTCCATAGCGAGTTCGGACATGAATAGGCCAGTAGTCAAACTCTCCGCTGCCGCCAATGTCCAACCGTTTCGGATTAGAAGTTCAGCAGCTTTGGAAGACAATGTATCTTCATTTACCCCATAGATGAAATCGCCCACTAGAGAACGGATTTCCTCTTCTACAGGAGCAATCATTTGTAGCGCTGCATCGTTCGTTGCCGCTTTTGCAGTAATACGCAATGTCACTGCATCCGCTGTTGCTAACGGTGCAATTGTTGGGTTTGTTTGTTTTTCTAATATGGACTGGATCCGGTCCTCAAGTTCCGCTTCACCTATCCCATAAAATTTCAATACTTTAGATGTAATGACTTCATGCTTCCCTGTTAGACCTAACAAGTATGGTATTGCCTCATGCTCAAACATCGGTTCCATTTCATGTGGTGGACCTGGCAGGAGAACATAGCGTATACCCTCTTTCTCTACCGCCATTCCCGGAGCCATGCCATTCCGGTTAGTCAATACTTTAGCGCCTTTGAAGACCAATGCCTGTTTTTTATTATTCTCTGTCATTACCCGACCGCTACGTTCAAAATACTGTTGGATATGACGAAGCGCATCATCATCGCTGACAAGTGTCGTACCAATATGCTTCACTATTGTTTCTTTTGTCATGTCGTCTTTCGTCGGTCCAAGTCCCCCGGAGAAAATTAAAATATCTACTCGTTTCCTTGCAATTTCAATCACTTCATCTAAACGCTCAGGATTATCACCGACGACCGTCTGATAATGGACGTCAATGCCTATTTCGGCAAGTTTCAATGAAATGAATTTGGCATTTGTATTCGTTATTTGTCCTAACAGCAATTCAGAACCGATTGCAATTATTTCTGCTTTCATATCCATCCACCTCCTTACATTGACTCCAACAGAATTTTTCTGTTTTTATAGAAGTAGTCAAAACCTGACCAAACTGTAAACACCAATGCGATATAAAGCATAATTACACCGAAAGGAAAACCAATCGATTCGAAAAATATATTGTTCAACAATAGTGAAGTAATCGCTAGAATTTGTGCCACTGTTTTAATTTTACCAAGTTGGTTTGCCGCTACAACTTCCCCGCCACCTGCAAGGATAAGTCGTAAACCTGTCACAGCAAATTCACGGCTGATAATAATAATCACAATCCAAGAAGGTGCTGTACCAAGCTCAACGAGTATGATAAGAGCCGCTGAAACGAGTAACTTGTCTGCTAGTGGATCTAGAAATTTCCCCATATTTGTAACAAGATTGTTTTTTCTAGCGATATAACCGTCTAGCCAGTCCGTTATAGAGGCAATGATAAAAATGAGTCCGCCGATTAAATGTTCTTTCATCATTTCAGTTCCAGCCACTGCGATATCGCCCATGCCAAAATCGATAAGCATGAAAATCATGAAAACTGGAATAAGTAGGACACGTGATACTGTTATTTTGTTAGGTAAATTCATTAAGAACACTTTCCTTTCAAAGAAAATAGTCATCTGAAGTAGATGACTATCATTCTTTCGTGTATTTGATCATTATGTTTTGCGGAACAGTATCCTGTGGCGTTACACCATATTCAAGTAGTTCGCCATTCACATAGATTTCAGTTGACTTAGGACGTCCTACCCGAATTCGGACGGATTCTGTTGCCGTCACATCGAATTCAATCGTTTCCCCAGTGTTCATGATGCGTGCGGGTGTCATCCACTCTTTACCTGTATTGTCTTTAACACCTATCCAAGAACCTCCGTTTAAACGAATTTCAAGTTTGAACGCTTCAGCATTAGTAAGTTCATAAATCGACGTTTCTCCACTTGCGCTTTCAAAAGCTAGAGCCTGTTGTGTTTTTTCAGGTTCCGGTTCTTCTTCCACTGGATCTTCGTCTGTCGTATCATTTTCAACCTTAGATGGATCCGGGTTACTATTCTCCATCGTTACCGGCTGATCGGTCTCTATGATATCCACACCAGGTGAAGTATCTGATGTACCTTTAGAGAGGGTCCAGACAACAACCAAGATGAAAATGATAAACAAAGCAACGATAATTTTCGGCATAATTTCATTTAACCGGGTATTGCTTTTCAAGCCCCTTCTACGAGTTAACGTCGTTGAAGGCAACTGTCCTGCCTCATCTTCAGCCGACACGGCAGGAGAACTGTCCTTATACATAGTTAGCATTTCATCCGGGTCGAGACCCACTGCTTCTGCATATTGTTTTATAAATGCCCTTACATAAAAAGAACCGGGCATCATGCTGTAATCTTCATTTTCGATACCGGAAAGGTACCGTTTCTGTATTTTCGTGATTGACTGTAAATCTTCCAACGTAAAACCTTTATCCGTTCTCGCCTGCTTGAGACGGTCACCTAATCCAGTCACCAAAAACACCTGCCTATCAAAAATTGAATAAACCTGAACCGTCCGTCGACCCATTGCCCGACATCATATGGTTCTTCTCCATCATTTCATATGTAATTTCTTGCTCTGGATCTGTTCTCAATTCGATAATGTAATCGAAGTCCTCAATGCTATATTCAGAATGCTTAACAAACATATCCGGATGCTCTACAACTTTAATAGAAGGCATTCGCATCATCTCTCTGACGAGTTGCATATGACGCTCATCATCTGCACGGCGTGTAACAATTCCATCCAGGATGAAGATATTATCCTTCGAAAACTCATCGCCTGCCAAGTTTTTCCGAAGTGTTTGCTTTATCATTGTTGAAGATAGAAAAATCCATTTTTTGTTCGCACAGACACTAGCTGCGACAACCGATTCAGTCTTTCCTACGCGTGGCATTCCACGTATCCCGATTAACTTGTGACCTTCCTGCTTAAATATCTCCGCCATAAAGTCAACAAGAATTCCAAGATCGCTTCGCAGAAAACGGAAAGTTGTTCTTTCATCCGCATCACGCTGAATATAACGCCCGTGTCGGACCGCTAAAATATCGCGCAATTTCGGTTCACGGATTTTTATCACCTGAATGGTCTCCATCGTCTCGGCAATTTGTGCGAATCGTGCGATCTGATCATCGTCTTCGGTCCGCAGCAGCATACCACGGTGTCCGCCGTCAACTCCATTGATTGTAACAATGTTCACGCGTAGCATTCCGAGTAGTGATGATATATCCCCCAGAAGACCAGGACGGTTTACCTGAATTTCATATTCGAGATACCATTCACCCATCCGACACACTCCCCTTTGTCCATTTTTCAAACAATCTACTACTATATGACGCACAGAAAGCAATATAGTTCTATGATAGCGGATTCTAGGCATTATGAAAAGGAAAAAGAGTAAAAGAAAAAGGGGATTGTCGAACTCCCCTTAGATCAATCACGCCTCGGCGTGATTGCGTCAAAATTTTGAATTGAGCTTGAGGCCTACAGGGGGGAAGGATTGAACTGCATCCTTCCTTGTAGGTCATGCGGTAGGGAAGGATTGAACTACATCCTTCCTTGTTGCGACAGGACGTCGCGAACTTAGACTTCCTTCCTCATAACTCCCTTCAAAATCTCTGACATCCGCCGGAGGCTTTAACAAGGAGAAATGGAACTCAATTTCTCCCCATTCAGCAAGGGTTTGATCCCCCGCTGAATTGCTGACTGCGTTCGCATTCATTTCGCCACTTATAGAAGTGGATGACTTATGCTGAATGAAGTTAAATCAAATATACCAACCGCCATTTACTTTCAAAATCTCACCCGTTATATAATCCGCCTTGCCGCTCAATAGAAAATTAACTGCGTCAGCGACATTTTCTGGTGTCCCGCAACTCATTAGCGGGATCGTATCGATAATCATTTGTCGTTCGACCATTGGAATGTCAGCATTCATCCGCGTTTCAATCCATCCGGGGGCAACTGCATTCACTCTTACTCCTGAATAGGCCGCTTCTTTTGCATATGCTTTAACAAATGCATGTTGCGCACCTTTTACGGCCGAATACATCACTTCTCCCGCCGCCCCCGTATGGCCCCAAATCGAGCCAATCACAACGACATAGGATCGATCAAATGCTCGCAGTTGAGGCGATAACAGACTGATTAGCCTTGCCGGGTTTTGGACATGAACTTTCCATAAGGCATCCATGTCTCCAACAGTTGTTTCCGTTAACAATTTAAGCATGGATTGACCATTCGATACAACAACTGCACCTGCACGAGGAACTTGTTTGGCCAGTAGGTCTGCTCCGTCGATTGCACTAAAATCTGCTTGCACTATTTGAAAGTCCGCTTCCGGATAAGCCGAAATCAGTTCCGACTGAAGAAGAAGCGCTTGTGCTGTATTTTCATTGTAGTGAAGGTATAACGACCATCCTGTAGATGCCAGATTCCGACTGATTGCTCCGCCAATCCCACCGGATGCACCAAGGATGACACAGTATTTCCTGTCTGTCATTGTGCTTTGTCGGCTGGGATAATTGAATAAACAGTATGACCGCTTTCATCTGAAAACGTATGGAATGCTTCTTTCAATTTTTCAAGCGTTAATTTTTCAAGTATCGGAACAACGTCAAATAGATTCATGTTATTGAACGTGTACCGTGTAAATTGATTGGCGATAAATTCAGGTGAATTTAAAGAACGCATAAATTGGCCTATTTTTTTCTTTCTCATCCGATTAAGTTCCACATCAGTAATTGGCCACGCCTCTGCCGCATCGCGTACCGTTTTTCGAATGGCTGCTTCAAGTTCTTCTGGCTGATCAGTATCCGAACCAACCATTGCAAATCCAAATCCTTTTTCCATTGTAAAATCATAAGAGAAGGATTCATCGATAAGACCGTCTTTGTATGATTCCGTAAAGAATTCAGAAGATCTGCCAAATAGGATATCTAGAACAAGGCCTGCTGAGAGTTCTTGAATCAGCATCTCTTCCCCTTCGATGTCCGTATTGTTGCATTTCATCCCCATATTGAATTTCGGTTTAGACACATCCATTGCGAGTGTACGATTCGCTATGGCTGCCGTTTCCTTTTCAGTTGGGAAGCGGCGTTCAATTTCGGCTGGCTCATCGAATGTTTTTGAGTCTTGGTTCTTTTTGATGAATGCCATCATCTCTGCAGGATCAACAGCTCCGACAATAAACAGGACCATATTTGACGGATGATAAAAAGTTTCATAGCATTCATACAAATGTTCAGCAGTGATATCTTGAATCGTCGCGACCGTACCTGCGATGTCTATTTTTACGGGATGTTCATAGAAAAGATTCTCAATTGTACCGAAATAAAGGCGCCAATCGGGTTGATCGTCGTACATGGTAATTTCCTGTGCGATAATCCCCTTTTCCTTATCGACCGTCTGTTCAGTAAAATACGGTTCTTGAACAAAATCGAGGAGAACTTCCGTGTTGTCGTATAACTTATCTGTAGCAGAAAAAAGATACGCAGTCCTCGTGAAAGAAGTGAACGCATTGGCAGAAGCTCCATTGACACTGAACTTCTGAAATACATCTCCATCTTCTTTTTCAAACATTTTGTGTTCGAGGAAATGAGCGATACCATCCGGAACAGTTACTTCTTCCGTTTTACCACGCGGGACGAAAGCCCGGTCAATTGAACCGTATTTCGTCGTGAATGTCACGAATGTTTTTGAGAATCCCCGTTTCGGTAGAATATAGACATCCAGTCCGTTGTCGAGCGTTTCGTTATATAATGTTTCCTGCAAATTATCGAATTGAATTTTTTTCATATTAATTAGCCTCCTTGCCGGATAACAGATAGACGATTTCTAACGTAATTTCAGAAGCCATCTTTTTAATATCCTCTTTTGTTACGGATTCCCAACCGGATATAATTGTTTGCGCTGTGAAATGTTCATCAAGTTCTTTGTATTGATCAAACACTTCAATCTGCCCTCTTGCTGAATCGAATGCACTCTTAATACCGTTAGCGAGCAACGCCTTCGTCTGTTCGATTTCAAGGTCTGTAATATCTCCGGCTTGTAGTACCTTAAGTTGTTCCTTGATGAGGTTTACGGCTTTCTCTTCAAGTTCAGCATCGATTCCTGCAGTCACATAGAGAAGTCCATATTGCGAAGAATACGAACTGGAAGCATAATATGCCATGCTTTCTTTTTCACGAACATTTACGAATAACTTACTATGAGAAAATCCACCGAAAACACCATTTGTCATTTGCATTTTCGCATAGTCAGGATGATGGAAAGTCACAGGTGTACTGAATCCAAGGTGTAATTTCCCTTGCTTCATTTCCTGTTTTTCCTGCACATGTTTAACTTCATCCGATTTCACAACTGGTTGTTTTACATCCTTTTTGCGTTCATACGCTTTTCGGGCGTTGAATGTGAATGTTGTTTTTATTTTTTCTATCATTGCGTCTTCGTCGATATCACCAACAACGTAAATATCAATTTCATCTTCATTAATCATGTTTTCATACGTCTTGTAAAGATCTGCAGCTGTAATTGCATCCACATCCTTATCCGTTCCGTAGGAAGATGAAGACGCTGCGCTATTAGGCCGAAGCAGTTCGAGCATACGTTTTTGAGCATATCGCGACTTGTCATCATAAACCGAACGAATCCGATCTTTGACAGACCTCTTTTCACGGTCGACAACTGTTTCATCAAATTTCCCATCCACTGCGTTTGGGTCAAATATGACAGTTTGAATTAGGCCAAGAACTTCCTCAAGAACGCCGCCTTCAGATAAATACTCATCGTTCACACATTCTGCAGCCAGGGAGACAATATGTGTTTCTCCGCGCTTTCCTGCATCCGTGTACAATACCGTTCCATACAATTCGTCTAATGCATTTCGGAATTCAGTTTGTGTCCGGTAACGACCATTTGAATCTTCTAAAACATTTGCCAATACAGCACGAAGAGCGGATTTTTTATCATCAAGAACCGATTTCCACTTCACAGAGAAGTTGACGGTTTTGAATTGTTCTGACTTACGGATATATAATGTGACGCCTTCTTGTAGCACTACTTTTTTGAACATATGAACACCTCTGTTTTAGTTAATATGCGGAATCCTAACTTCACTATACATTCCGTGAGTCGAAAGATGCAAATATACCGGCGGAAGTATTGTCATTTACTCAAAAAAACTGCCTAGAAGTCTGTTGTAGCAGACTATCTAGGCAGTATCATTTTTATCGATTTCCTTTAATATACGGTTGTCCGCTTGCTTTTGGCGCATTCGACCTTCCGATAAAGCCTGCAAGTGCGAGAATCGTCAACGCATAAGGCAAGATGTATAAATAAACGGATGGTACATTTTCCATGAATGAAATACTAGATGAGCTGATAGCAAGTGCCTGTGCGAATCCGAAGAACAATGCAGCTCCCATCGCACCCATTGGATGCCATTTCCCAAAAATCATTGCAGCCAGTGCCATGAATCCTTGTCCATTAATCGTTGCATGACTGAAATCATTCGTCATCGTCTGTGAATAGATAGCTCCACCGATGCCCGCAAGTCCACCTGAAATGATAACTGCAATATAACGAATTTTGGTTACTTTGATTCCCATTGTATCGGCAGCCATTGGGTGTTCTCCGACGGATCGTAGACGAAGACCAAATGGTGTTTTATAAATGATGAACCAAGCTAAGAAAGCAAGTGCTATAGCGAGTATCGAAGACCCATAAATCCCTTTAAAAAAGAGTGGTCCGATAAACGGAATTTCATGTAAAATCGGAACGTTGAAGCGCGGAATACTATGCTGTATGAAATCCGTCTGTCCTTTGTCGAAAATCATTTTTACCGAGAACAAAGCAATCGCAATTCCGAGCATGTTAATAGCGACCCCTGATACGACTTGGTCAGCACGGAATGTAATCGAAGCGACTGCGTGCATAATAGAGAATATTGCAGAAACAACCATTGCGACTAGTAAAGCAATCCACGGTGTCCAAGCCCCGAATGTATCCGCATAAAACAGATTGAACAAAATACCGATAAAAGCACCCATAACCATAAGACCTTCAAGGCCAATGTTAAC
The DNA here is from genome assembly GCF_056786535.1 of Sporosarcina sp. Y352. NCBI lineage: Bacteria > Bacillati > Bacillota > Bacilli > Caryophanales > Caryophanaceae > Sporosarcina > Sporosarcina sp. Y352. The sequence continues at coordinate 415,795 of NZ_JBXCJE010000002.1, read as the reverse complement.
AACACCCGCACGTTCTGAAAATACGCCTCCGATTGCAGTGAAGATGAGAGGAGCGGCATATGAAATGGTTAACGGAATGATGAAATATAGTATCTCTAGGAAACTCATATCATTTTGCCTCCTTTTTCTTTTTCATCTTGCTCAGAAGAACTCGGATGATATAACCTGAAGCGACAAAGAATATGATTAGTGCAATAACGATGGAAACGATTTCAACAGGAACTCCTGCTTCATTCGGCATATTACCAGCACCATATTTTAATGATCCAAACAATGAAGCACCGAAAACAACACCAAGCGGCGTATTTGCCCCTAATAAAGCAACGGCAATCCCGTCAAATCCAATACCTGTAAACGCACTACGTGTCACCATATTACCGAACGTTCCAAGTGCTTCCATTGCTCCACCAAGTCCAGCAAATGCACCAGAGACTACCATCGAAAGAATAATATTCTTCTTTACGTTCATCCCTGCATACTGAGATGCATGGTCATTGAAACCGACCGACTTAAGCTCGAAGCCTGTTTTCGTTTTTTCCAAGATGAACCACATGACTACAACCATCGCAAGTGCAACGAAAATTCCATAGTGCATAGTTGAAAAATCAGTCAGATTGGATAAGAATTCCGAACGAAGTGATGCGGTAGGATGAATTTTTTCTGTCTTGTAGCCACCATCGGAAACTGCTTTTATTAACGCATTAACTGTATGAAGTGCAATATAATTCATCATAATTGTGACGATAACTTCGTGCACGTGAAGTGTTGCTTTTAATATTCCCGGTATCAGTCCCCAGAGCGCTCCTGCGAGTGCCGCCGCAAGAAGCGCAAGAGGTAAGTGGATGATTGTAGGTAATTCAAACGCCATACCCACATAAGCTGCTGCAAACCAACCTACAATTAGTTGACCCTCCACACCGATATTGAACAGTCCTGTGCGGAATGCAAAAGCAACAGCTAGACCAGCTAGTAAATAAGGGCTTATTTGACGGATTGTTTCCCCAATTGAGTACATATCTCCGAAAATACCATTCCATAATGCGATATACCCGGCAATCGGATCGTATCCGCTAAACCACATCACGACTGCTCCTACTAGCAGACCCAGTATAATTGAGATGATAGGTACCAGTATATTTACAAACCTATTCGACATGGTTATCATCACCTTCTTTCAGCTCGGAGGTAGCTTGATCCTTAGATTGGCCTGCCATCAGAAGACCTAGTTGCTGTTCAGTTGTCTCCGTGGGAATAACCGTATCGACAATTACACCATCATAAATAACTGCAATCCGATCAGAAACATTCATAACCTCATCAAGTTCAAATGAAATTAGAAGAACGGCTTTCCCATTATCACGCTGTTCGATTAATCTTTTATGGATGAATTCAATTGCTCCGACGTCAAGCCCACGTGTTGGGAGTGCAGCAATTAGTAAATCTGGATTACGAACTATTTCTCGTCCAATGATAAGTTTTTGCTGATTTCCTCCAGACAACGCACGGACTAACTCATTCTCCCCTTGCGTCCGTACGTCAAACGTTTCTATGATGTCATTCGCTTTTTCAGACACGAGTTTATAATTCATGATGCCATTTTTGGACAAAGGTTTTTTATAATACGATTGCAATGCCGCATTATAACCAACAGTGAAATCAAGGACGAGACCATGCTTGTGTCGGTCTTGAGGAATATGGCCCAAACCGATTTCAGTTATGTCACGCGGTTTTTTTCCTGTGACATCCTTTGAATCCATCAAAATTTTTCCACTTTTCACTTTTCGCAGACCTGTAATAGCCTCTATCAATTCCGATTGGCCATTGCCGTCAATTCCTGCAATACCTACAATTTCGCCTTTACGGACAGATAGATTCAAGCCTTTCACTTTTGGAATACCGCGGTAATCTTCAACAACAAGATTTTCAATGCGAAGGACTTCCTCTTTTGGATAAGACGGTCCTTTTTCAGTTTTGAATGTTACTTGACGTCCAACCATCAGTGTTGCCAACTCTTCAGGATTGGTTTCGGCAGTTATGACCGTACCAATCCCCTGTCCTTTACGAATAATCGTAACCCGATTGGACACATCCATTATTTCTTGAAGTTTGTGTGTGATGACGATAATCGACTTACCTTCACCAATCAACTTTTTCATAATTGAAATCAGTTCAGTAATTTCTTGAGGTGTTAGAGAGGCTGTCGGTTCATCGAAAATCAAGATTTCCGCCCCACGATAAAGCGTTTTTAATATTTCTACCCGCTGTTGCATACCTACTGATATGTCCTCGATTTTTGCATATGGATCCACATCAAGCCCGTAAAGCTTTGAAATCTCAGCCACTTTTTTCGCAGCGTCTTTCACATTAATCATGCCCATTTTTTTAGGTTCATTTCCCAGAATGATATTTTCAGTAACAGTGAGATTTTCAACCAACATGAAATGCTGGTGAACCATTCCTATTCCTAAACTGTTTGCGACATTGGGATCTGTAATTGCAGTCGCTTTCCCACGTACACGGATTTCTCCGCCGTCAGGTTGATAAAGGCCAAACAGCACATTCATCAATGTTGATTTCCCTGCACCATTCTCTCCTAATAAAGCATGTATTTCACCTTTTTCAAGTTGAAGAGTAATATCATCATTCGCAACAAAATTACCGAATTCCTTTCGGATATTCAGCATTTCAATAACATATTCCACTGGGTTCACTCCCTCGCATATACGTATATAAGTTTAAATTAACACAAGAAAAAATTCCTTTTACGGAATCCTTTATTCTATTAATTTAAATGGAAATCATGAAGACCGAATTGAATCGACCTTCATGATACCTTTTCAGACTTATTTCTTAGTGAATTCCGGAACTTCGATTTCACCATCTGCAATTTTCTTAGTGAATTCTTCCACTTCGTCCATTACTTCTTGTGGAATTGCTCCACGTGAATCCGCAAGTGCGATACCATCGTCAGCAAGACCGAACGTAGTTATTTCGCCGCCTGGGAATTCACCTTTAGCTGCTAATTCAGCAGTGTTTTTAACTGCGATATCAACACGTTTAAGCATTGAAGTCAATGTAATGTTATCGTCGCCTACTTTACCTTCATCATACTGGTCAGAGTCAACGCCGATTACCCATACATATGCATTTGGATCTGCTTTTTTACGTTCTTTTGCTTCAGAGAATACACCTGTACCTGAACCGCCGGCAGCGTGGAAAATAATATCTACGCCTGAAGAGTACATACGGTTTGCCGTTGCTTTACCAAGTTCCGCTTTTGCAAAGTCGCCTGTGTACTGAACGTCAACTTTTAGTTCAGGTTTTACTGCAGCAACTCCCGCAAGGAATCCAGCTTCAAAACGTTCGATTACAGGAATTTCCATACCGCCAATAAAGCCGATTTTATCGGATTTCGTCATACGAGCAGCTGCAACACCTGCAAGGAATGCGCCTTCTTGCTCTTTAAACATAAGACTTGCTACGTTTGGAAGGTCAGAAACCTCGTCTACTAGTGCGAAATTGTTGTCAGTACGCTGTGAAGCAACCTCTTCAATAGACTCTTTCAACAAGAAGCCAACACCTACGATTAGGTCGAAATCACGTTGTACAAGTTTGTTTAAGTTAGGAAGGTATTCAGCGTCTTCTTTTGATGCTAAGTAATCAAAACCGCCATCGCCTTTTTCTAGCTTGTTTTCTTCACCGTATTCTTGGATTCCTTTCCAAGCAGATTGGTTGAACGATTTGTCGTCCACTCCGCCTGTATCAGTTACCATTGCAATTGAAAAAGTATCTTCATTCGTACCGCCTGTAGACTTCGTATCCTCTTTTTCTTTATCCGTTCCGCATGCACCAAGAATTGTACCTGCAGCAAGAACCATTGATAAAGCTAGTCCAAATTTACGTTTGCTCAATTTTGGAACCCCCCTGTTTTTTTATTAGTAGGACGTATGAACGTCTTATACCCTTTTACGAACAACATGAAAACTGAACTTATCAGCCCGAAAATAGTTTTTAGAGTAGAGGACCATTTCGCCTTCCTCACTGTAATGATGCTGTAGGAGGACAAGTAATGGTACATCTATCCCACATCGGAGAATGGATGATGCCTCATCATCATACCCAATTGGTTCAATGTGTGCCACTGCTTGAGCGATATGGATCGCGCCAGATTTTTCTATTGCATCGAAAATAGACTCATTCAATAGTTCTTCCGTTCCTGCTGGAAGATTTTTTGAAAGTACCTGATCAATACAAAAAACAACTGGATCGCTATCTGCAGTCCTAACTCTTTTAATCGTAACGAGATTATCATTTTCACCGCACTCAAATCTCGCTTGACTCTCTTCACATGGAATGGATTCTGAAACATCCATGAAAATCGTTCCTGGTTCCATCCCCGCATCGCGAATCATTGATGAAACGCTGGATAATTGTTCAATGCCTGATGAAAATAACGGCTTCGGCTTTACGAATGTACCGACACCGTGCTTTCTGAGAATGACTTTGTCCTCTTCCAGCACACGAAGTGCTTCGCGGAGTGTTGCACGGCTTACACCAAGCGTGCGGGCAAGTTCAAACTCAGAAGGGAAACGCTCATTTTCTTTAAAGATACCCAGTTCGATGTCTCTCTTCAGACGTTCAATCACTTGCACATATAGATGCCTTTGATCCGTCTTTACCATCATTACATCTCCCCCTGCGAGGTCAGACCTCTGATGTTAAACGTCAACTACTAATCATCCATACTATATCACTTTTGTCTTATAAAATAAACAACACGAATGAAATTATTATTAGTTCGGATTTTGCGGGTATTTTATTGGACCTATTTTGATTCCTTTTTCATGAGTGGATATCCGTATCGTCTTTCCCCATCAAAACTTGACGTGGTTTACTACCTTCGGGTGGCCCAACAACGCCACGCATTTCCATTTGATCGACTATACGCGCAGCTCTCGAATAACCCACTCTGAATCGGCGTTGCAATAATGAAACTGAAGCAGTTTGCATATCTGTTACAAGTTGGACAGCATCATCATACAAGTCATCCGTTTCTTCATGCGGTGCCACTTCTTCTATTTCTGTCGGAATCATTTCTTCTTGATATTGCGCTTTCTGTTGTTCAATAACAAAATCGACAATGGCCTCTACTTCACTGTCCGTAACGAAGGCGCCTTGAATTCTAACTGGTTTTGCAACACCCGCTGGAAGAAACAGCATATCGCCTCTGCCGAGCAGTTTTTCTGCCCCGCCACTATCCAAAATTGTTCTAGAATCGATAGATGACGATACTGCGAATGCGATTCGTGAAGGAATGTTCGCTTTAATAATCCCTGTGATAACATCTACACTTGGCCGCTGTGTCGCAATGATCAAGTGGATTCCTGCTGCACGTGCCATTTGTGCAAGACGGGTAATGGAATCTTCCACATCACTCGATGCAACCATCATAAGGTCTGCAAGCTCATCTACGATGACTACGATATAGGGCATGCGTGGATGCTTTTCTTCATTTTCTTCATTCCATACTTCGATATGATCGTTGTAACCTTCAATATTTCTTGTTCCCGTATGTGAAAACAGTTCGTATCTTCGTTCCATTTCAGATACAACTTTTTTTAGTGCTTGAGATGCCTTTCTAGGATCTGTGACGACGGGTGCAAGTAAATGTGGAACGCCATTGTAGACATTTAGTTCCACCATTTTAGGGTCTATCATCATCATTTTCACTTCATGCGGTTTCGCACGCATTAAAATACTGACGATTATCCCATTAATACAAACACTTTTACCACTGCCTGTTGAACCTGCAATGAGAACGTGAGGCATCTTGTTCAATTCTGCAAGCATGGCTTGCCCTGTTACATCGCGTCCCAGCGAAATCATTAATTTTGAATCAGGACGGTTGTTCTCTTTCGCTTCGATAACTTCTCGAAGACTGACGACAGCTACGGAACTGTTTGGTACTTCAATTCCAATTGCAGATTTCCCTGGTATCGGCGCTTCAATTCGGATACCACTTGCTGCCAGTGCCAGTGCGATATCATCTGCAAGGCTTACGATACGGCTTACTTTAACACCTGTGTCCGGCAACACTTCATACTTCGTGACAGCTGGTCCAAGATGTACTTCGGTAACTTTTGCTTTAACCCCGAAGCTAAGGAACGTTTTTTCAAGCTTTTGTGCATTCGCTTGAATGGAGTTGTATTCTTCAGATTGATCAACCAGTGGCGTCTGTCTCAGTAAATTTACTGGAGGCAATATATACGACTCGTTCTCTTCTTCTCCTGTGACACCTTTTATATAAGTACTAATTTCACCAGTGATTTCTTTTTCTTCTTCAACGACTGCTGCCTGCTCATCGCTGGGTGCTTTGTCAATTCGTTCACTGAATGCCGAAATAATTGGTTGTGATACAACTTCCTCAATTTCCGCTTGGGAACTCGGTATGTCTATTTGCGGCGGTTCATCAGCAACTTCAGTTCTCTTCGATTTTGAGCGGGTCGTTCTTGGTGCAGTCCGGTCTTTTTCGACTGCCTGCGCTTTTCTTGTAAATGTACCTTTCATATTTCCGGCAAGCTTAGGCAAACGTTCAGCAAGATAGGGAACGAGCGCTTTCCCAGTTATGAGTATGAGACCAATGATAAACAACAAGACTCCAGCGACCGTTGCTCCAGCTGAATCGAACAAGGAAAAAAACATTGTGAAAAGAAATGCGCCTGCCATTCCGCCGCCAAGTGCTCCACTCCTTGACGTAATACCATCATTCGTAATAAGCACTTTCCATGTTTCCCTTAGTACTGAATCAGTCATAAGGACACGACTTTCATACAATTCTTTGAACAAATGGACATGGCTAAAGAGAATCAGACTTGCGAGTATGAAAAGGCTACCTGCGACAATTCGATTTTTCCAGCCGCCCATTTTCTGCTTAATCATAAACATGAGTGCCTGAATAATGAGTAAAAGCGGAATCGCGACATGCCAATTCCCAAAGATGAATCTTGATAATGAGGACAAGCCTCTTCCGGCAACTCCGAATTCAAATATGATGATGATTGCTAGTCCAATCATTGCGATGCCCATCACTTCATATAATAACGGTTGCGATTCAGTGGTCTTTTTTTTCCGTGCATTGGATTTCTTTTTATTGTTCGCCTTCTTTTTCGCCATTTCCTTCCGCTTCCTCCTTTTTACAAAAAAGGGTTTCCCGCCGGTCAGACGGCAAGGAAACCCTTCGAAGCGTTTTTATCGATTCAATTTTCTTGAATCAGTATTCCATGATGATAGGAATAATCATCGGTCTTCTCTTGGTCTGTTGATACAGATAAGAGCTTAGTGTATCGCGTATCTCTTGCTTAATGTTTGTCCATTCAAACGTCTCTTTATTCACATACTTCTCTACAATTTTTCTAACGAGTTTTACTGACTCATCAAAAAGCTCTTCGGATTCACGCACATAAACAAATCCGCGAGAAACAATTTCTGGTCCTGAAGCAATGCGTTTCTGTTTGCGATTCAATGTAACGACCACGGTGAAGATCCCATCTTGTGATAGTAATTTACGGTCCCTTAGAACAATATTTCCAACGTCTCCAACACCGATTCCATCAATCAAAATATTCCCCGCTTGTACTCGTCCACTCATGCGCATTTTATCATTTTTATATTCGACGATATCGCCTTTGTCTGCAATAAATATTTGCGCCTTTTGAAGCCCTGTTTCCTGAGCCAGTTTAGAGTGAGCGATTAGCATCCGGTATTCACCCTGAATTGGAATGAAGTACTTCGGTTGCATCAAGTTCAGCATCAGTTTCAAGTCTTCCGAGCTACCATGCCCCGAAACGTGAACATTCTTACTTGAAGTGAGTACATTTGCACCTGCTTTCGCAAGGTCATTCATAGTCTGGAACATGGATACTTCCATTCCTGGAGATGGTGTGAATGTGATTAGAACAGTATCCGATTCTTTGATGCGAACGTCTCTATGCTGTTTACGGACAATTTTTTCAAGCGCTTCAAGCGGCTCGCCTTGGTTTCCTGTCACGATCACTACGACACGGTCATCATCATACTTTTCAATTTCCTTAACTGGAATGACGATATCATCCTCAATTGTTAAATAACCAAGTTTCATGCCGACTTCGAAATAACTCTCTAAGCTTTTTCCGACGACTGCCACTTTTTTACCTGTTTCAAATGCCGTGTCGAAAACTTGTTGAATCCGGATGAAGTTTGACGCATAAAGCGCAACTAGAATACGACCTTCAGCTCCGTGGAACGTTTTAGATAGGCTTTTTTCGATAACGGACTCGGAAGTTGTATAACCCGGGCGCTCCGCTTCTGAAGAATCTGACATGAGGATGAAAACACCTTCCTCACCAAGTAAGGCCATCTTTGCAATATCTGGACGGTACTTGCCTTTAGCGGACTGATCAAATTTAAATTCTCCTGTATGGACAATTGCTCCCTCACTCGTGTGGAAAACGATTCCAAGCGAATCTGGAATACTATGAGTCGTATTAAAGAATGTAACATGCGTACATTTGAAATTCATGCGACTTTTGTTTGTAACTTCAAAAAACTTGACGTTGGAAGGTGCTGGCATCGCTTTCAGATGTTCTTTTGCAAGCGCAATTGTCAATTTAGATCCATAGACAGGTGCTTGTACTTTTTGCAACAAGTACGAAATTGAGCCGATTGCATCTTCATGGCCGTGCGTTAGGAAGATTCCTTTCACACGTTCTTTGTTTTCTACAATATAACTTATATCTGGAATGACGATGTCAATTCCAAGCATTTCTCCTTCAGGGAACATAAGCCCAGCATCAACGATAAATAGTTCTTCATCGACTTCGACCACGTACATCGCTTTCCCGATTTCCCCAACTCCACCGAGTGGAATGACTCTAATTACTTCATTTTTTGGTTTTGTCACTTTGTTTCCTCCTATTAATAATTCCCGTCCATAACGACTAATTTTCATTATACGGGAGAGTAGCAATCTGTACAAACAAAAAAAGCCGGTATTCGCTACCGGCTTTGATTAATTAAATATATGAGACTGCTTTTTATAGTTATCCCATACTTTATCAAATTGGATATCTACTTCTTCAAAAGGAACTAACGGGAGTCTTACCCCTCCGGTTTCAACACCAATTTTCTTCAATGCATATTTCAGAGGTACTGGATTCGGATCGGAAAACAGTGCGCGGAATAATGGAACCAAAGCCCTGTGCATTGCTCCTGCTTGTTCTGTTCTACCCTGTTTAAACGCATTAACCATCTGTTGCATTTCGTTTCCGACGACATGTGCCGCTACCGATACGACCCCTTTTCCGCCGATTGCAAGAAGCGGAAGTGTGAGTGCATCGTCACCGCTATAAACTGAGAACCCATCGTCCGTTCCCGAAATGATTGCTGACATTTGCTCAAGACTACCGCTTGCTTCTTTTATTGCGCGGATATTCTTCACTTTTGACAGTTCAATAACAGTCTCCGGAAGCATGTTCACGACGGAACGTCCCGGAATATTGTAGAGCAGTACAGGCAGTTCTGTTTCGCCTGCAATTGTTGAAAAGTGTGCGTACATCCCTTTTTGATTGGGCTTGTTGTAGTAAGGCGTGACAAGCATGATACCATCCGCCCCAAGTTTTTCGGCCTGCTTTGTCAGCAGTATGGATTCAGCAGTACTATTCGTTCCAGTTCCCGCAATTACCGGTATTCTTTTATTTACTTGTTCAATTGTAAAAGCCAGCATAGCTTCCTTTTCTACAGTCGTAACGGTCGGCGACTCACCCGTTGTACCATTGACGACCAGTGTATCTGTTCCATTTGCAATCAAATGCTCTATCAGTTTAGCTGCTCTATCGTAATCGACTTCACCTGTAGATGAAAAAGAAGTGACCATCGCTGTAGCAATCTGTCCAAGTTCCATTTATGATCAACCCTTTACTGAGATTTGTTATTTAATCAAAGCTTCTGCGATTTGTACTGAATTCAATGCTGCCCCTTTTAGAAGATTGTCCGATACAATCCACAGGTGGAATCCTGCTGGATGATTTGGATCTTTCCGTATACGGCCAACAAATACTTCGTCTTTTCCTTCTGCGAATAATGGCATTGGATACAGTTGTTTGGAAGGATCATCTTGGACAACAACGCCTGGCGCATTTTCCAGTAAAGTATGAAGTTCTTCCACGGATACATTTTCTGAACCGATTTCAATATAAACGGATTCGGAATGCCCCGTGACGACAGGCAAACGAACGCATGTCGCTGAAACAGAAATTTCTTGATCACCAAATATTTTTTTCGTTTCATTCATCATTTTTAATTCTTCAAGTGTATAGCCTGACGGATCGAATGAATCGATCTGTGGAATTGCATTAAAAGCAATTGGATAGTGACGTTCCGCTGATGCAGATGGTAAGACAGCTGCTTCAATCTCTGAACGTTTTTCAAACTGCTGGCTTTGATTTTCCAATTCATCAATCGCTTCGGATCCTGCACCTGAAACCGCCTGATATGTCGAAACAATAATTCGGTTCATACCGAATTTTTCACGGATTGGCTGTAGCGCAGTTACCATCTGAATCGTTGAACAGTTTGGATTTGCAATGATTCCAGTATGGTTACTTAAAGCATTCGCGTTCACTTCTGGCACTACTAGAGGAATTTGGTCTTTCATTCGGAATGCGCTCGTATTATCTATAACGACCGCACCTCTTTTCACTGCCTCAGGTGCAAATTTTTCTGAAATCGATCCTCCTGCACTGAAAAAAGCGATATCAATGCCTTCGAATGATTCCGGTACTGTTTCTTCAACGATATATTTAAGGCCACCTGCAGTAATTTCTTTTCCCGCAGATCGCTTCGAAGCTAATAGTTTAATTGTTTGTACAGGATAATCACGTTCCAGTAACTTTTCAAGTATTTTTGTACCAACTGCCCCCGTCGCGCCTACTATTGCTACATTCACTTTTTTCATCTCTATCTCCCTTTCAGCTTATACAGATGTATAAATAACCAGGACGTGTATAAATAAGTCTTATTTCCGCATCGCTACATTATGTAGCATATTTAATGGAAATACTTTAGTCCTTAACATCGTTAGCAGTTCATTGGAGGAATTATATCATATAAAAGAATATTCTGCCCTGTATTTTTATATTTTTTTATGAATAATCAATAATGGTTGGAGTTGTCTTTTTTCGAGGGCTGCAACAGTTGCGGGTACCATAAGTGTAAAATCAGAGATAAGTGAATTCGGTTTTTTGATTGGATCGTCCTGTCCGAACGGAATAAAAAAGACATTTTTCATATTTACCAGCTTCATGAGGTTCATCGCATTTAAACCGAGTGCATCGTTCGTTGAAATTCCAATGAGTACTGGACTATCATTGCGCAACGTAGCTTTTGCCGCCATCAATACAGGCGAATCCGTGGCAGCATTCGCAAATCTACTCATTGAATTTCCTGTCATCGGTGCGATAATCATGCAATCGACAGGGGTACTTGGACCGAATGGTTCTGCTCCAACAATGGTAGAAATTACTTTTTCTCCCGTCGCCCCTTCGATACGTGCAATCCATTCTTCCCCTGTTCCGAAGCGCGTTGCAGCGGTTAAAACTGAGTGAGTGATAACTGGTATAACGGTCGCTCCAGCGTCTTTTAGTGAATCGATAACCGGAATAATTTCTTCATACGTACAATGTGAAGCTGTAATGCCCAGTCCTACTCTTTTTCCCTTTAACATGGAGTTCCCCTTTCATCTTCTATAGATCCTCTCTAGCGCATCCGCTAATGCGGCTGCGGCGTCAACAGGAAAATGTTTTCCCGGTAATCCTAGGAGTACTGTATAGTATTCAGACGAAAGCCGTTCCTTTAGGCAACCCGGGGCTGATGCGAGGTCGAAAATATGCATACCCGGGGTTTCTGAAAGCTCCAACCATTTTGCGGGAATCGTATTAATGAGCGTACCCTCTAGCATTGACCACTTACTCGTTAAACGTTCGGTCTTATATCCATGAATGGATGCTTCCCCCAGTTGTTCATCGGACCTAGCGACAACGGTAATATGGGCTCCTAGGGATGCAAGTGCATGCGCAGTCGCCTTTCCAACTTTACCAAAACCCGCTATGCGGAAAGTACTACCGGAAATGCATCTGCCCGTGCGTGAATAATAATCGTGGATAAACCCCTCCGCAGTGAGTAGTGCATTTTGCCAGATGAACTGTTCTTCCTTAAGATAGGTATGGATTTGAAGTCCGGCCTCTTTGAAGGGCATCAGCCATTCTTCTGATGCGATCCCTGTATACAGTTCTGTATCTTTTCCTAGCAATGCGGGTGGTAGCGACCCACCCATTTGTAAAATCGGAAAAACGATATGCTGTGGTTTAAGTTCCTCAATCTGTTCACGAAGTTTTTCAGAAAAAACATCAGTCGCACTATGGTGACTGATGAATCCTTTCTCAGACCATATTCGACTACAAGCTGCTAATCTATTATCTGTTCCTATAAAAAGCCACTTATTCTCTGTCATCGCTATCCAACATTTCCATACTATGCGTTTTTCCAAACAGAATGCGGTGTTCTCCAATTAAGACAATCTCATGCCAAGGTATGAATTCATCGGAAGTTTCTTGACGGTTCTTGAATGAAAAGCGACCGAATTTCTTCTTTATTTCAAATCCGATAATATCACCTGTTTTCCCATTAAAAATAAGGTCGGTATCCGCCAAAAAACCATAGCGAACACCGTCCTCAACTTGAATAAGCTCCTTTTGAGCAAGTTCTGATAGTAGCATCGTCAAATCCCCTTTCTTTCATCTCCATTCATCATATGAGTTGAACAAGGAAAAACTGACTGACACGAAAATCATTTTTCATATTCGTTTATAATGTCTTTTGGTGCAATTATTGAAATAGCTCGCTTTCCTGTAAAAATATCATTTGCCATTCTATAAACTTGATTCAATTCGACTTTGTCAATCAGGGAAACGACTTCATCGGCTGTTTTATGTTCTTGCAAAATAAGCTCATTTTTACCATTGCGATGCATCCTAGCTTCTGAACTTTCTAATCCTAGCAGGAATCCACCTTTTAGCTGCTCTTTCGCATTATATAATTCTTTTTCAGTAATGCCTTCATTCAAAACTGAATGGATGACTTCATCGATTGTCTCGGATAATACCTTTAGGTTTTCGGGTGATGTCCCGCCGTAAATCATGAAAGTCCCAGCATTTCGATAGGCCGAGAAATAGGAATGGATCGAGTAAGCCAGGCCACGCTCTTCACGGACTTCCTGGAATAGGCGCGAGGACATCGAGCCACCAATTATACTGTCTAGAACTATTAATTCATGAATCCGTTTATCATCTACAGGAAGACCTGGAAAGCCTAGACAGATATGTGCTTGTTCAATATCTTTAGCTTTAAGAGAAAGACCTTCATGAAATGTTGGTATCGTAGAAAAAGCCTGTTCTTCAACCTTTTCAGCCCGTTTGAATGAACCAAATTGGACTTCAATGAGCCTGATTAGTCGTTCATCATAGTTTCCTGCAAGAGAAATAACAATCCGTTCGGGCGTATAATTGTTCTCCATAAATTCTTCTATCATTTCACGGTTAAATTTGTTGATTGTTTCTTCATTGCCGAGAACCGGTTTGCCGATTGGCTGTTCTGGATACATGGTTGCCCAAAGTCTTTCGTCCACATCATCATCAGGTGCGTCTTCAACTGCCGCGATTTCATCAAGGACAATCGATTTCTCTTTTTCTATTTCCACTTCATCAAACTTCGAGTTGAAAAACATATCCGTCAAAATGGAAAGTGCGCGTGGTGCCTGGTGTCCAAGCACTGTCGTATAATAGCACGTCATTTCTTTGGATGTGAATGCATTGACGTCACCACCGATACGGTCAAATTCCTCTGCGATCGTCCGTGCGCTTCTTGTTGCCGTTCCTTTAAAGAGCATATGTTCAATGAAATGGGCAATCCCTGCTTCTGATTCCATTTCATCCCTTGAACCCGTGCCGACCCATATACCGAGTGCTACCGAGCGTACATGAGGCATCGTTTCATGGATGATTCTAACGCCATTCTGGCATAGATGTGTTTTTATCATTTCTCTGATTCCCCCTTTTAAACTTAATTCTATTATAGCTGTTCCTAGTATAATTAATGAAAGAACAAAAAGCCTCCATCTTCACTTGAAGAGGGGCTTTTCAATCTGTAATTGTAATTCGATTCAGTTATTCGCTTTTTCTGCTGCTTCTTTTTCTTCAAGTATAACAACTTTTCTAGACAAGTTAACTCGTCCTTGGTTATCAATTTCAATTACTTTAACAAACATTTCATCATTCAGTTTTAGAACGTCTTCAACCGCTTTTGTGCGTTCTTCTGCAATTTCCGAAATATGAAGCAGTCCATCTTTCCCTGGGAAGAGTTCGAGGAATGCACCGAATTTTTCAACTCGTTTCACTTTCGCCATATAATATTCGCCGACTTTTGCTTCGCGAACAATATTTTCAATCATTGCTTTCGCTTTTGTATTCATGTCATTATTTGGAGAAGAAATGTAAATAGTACCATCTTGTTCCGTATCGATTTTGACATTTGTCTCTTCGATAATTTTATTGATAACTTTCCCGCCTGGTCCAATTACGTCACGAATCTTATCTGGGTTGATTTTGATGACAATAATTTTAGGTGCGTATTGCGAAAGCTCTTCACGTGGTCCTGAAATTGCTGTAATCATATGATTCAATATTACCAAGCGCCCTATTTTTGCTTGTGTCAATGCTTCTTGCAAGATTTCTCTAGATAGACCTTCGATTTTAATATCCATTTGAAGTGCAGTAATTCCTTTTTCAGTTCCTGCTACTTTAAAGTCCATATCGCCGAGATGATCTTCCATCCCTTGGATATCAGACAGGACAGAGTAGTTATCCCCTTTTTTCACAAGTCCCATTGCGATACCCGCAACCGGTGCTTTAAGTGGTACCCCTGCATCGAGCATCGCCATTGTTGAAGCACAAATGGATGCTTGTGAAGAAGAACCGTTTGACTCGAGCACTTCTGCTACAAGACGGATTGTGTATGGGAAGTCAGTATCATTCGGGAGAACTGCTGAAAGTGCGCGTTCTCCAAGTGCACCGTGTCCGATTTCACGACGACCTGGTCCACGAATTGGACCTGTTTCACCGACACTGAAATTCGGGAAGTTATAATGGTGCATAAAACGTTTTGTTTCTTCCAGGCCGAGGCCATCAATGATTTGTACTTCCCCAAGTGCTCCTAGTGTACAAACACTAAGCGCTTGCGTTTGGCCGCGCGTAAAGAGACCAGAACCGTGTGTACGTGGCAAAATGCCTACTTCTGATGCAAGTGGACGAATTTCATCGAGACCACGGCCATCAGGACGGATCTTATCATCTGTAATAAGACGACGCACTTCTTCTTTAACGATGTGCTCTAATACGCCTTTTACTTGTTTCATTGTCGCATCGTCCGCTTCGTTTTCTTTGTAGCGTTCAATGACTTCGTTTTTCACAGCATTGATAGCATCTTCGCGTGCATGCTTCTCAACTGTCTGGATTGCATTAACAAGATCGGTTTCGCAGCTATTTTTAATATCAGACATAATTGTTTCGTCCAATGTGAATAGTGCAACATCTGTTTTTGCTTTGCCAACTTCAGCAATAATTTTTTCCTGGAACTCAATCAGTTTAATGATTTCACCATGACCAAACATGATGGCTTCAAGAATGATGTCTTCAGCGACTTCTTGTGCGCCTGCTTCAACCATGTTGATAGCATCTTTCGTACCAGCGACAACAAGGTCAAGCTCACTTTTCTCCAATTGTGCCGGTGTTGGATTGACGATGAATTTTCCATCGATTAGTCCAATTTGAATACCAGCAATCGGTCCTTCAAAAGGAATGTCAGAAATCGACAATGCAAGTGAAGAACCGAGCATTGCTGCCATTTCAGATGAACAGTCTTGATCAACTGACATAACCATTGAGATAACTTGTACATCATTACGGAATCCATCTGCGAATAAAGGACGTATTGGACGGTCAATCAGACGGCTTGTTAAAACAGCCTTATCAGATGGACGTCCTTCGCGCTTAAGGAAGCCACCGGGGATTTTCCCAACCGCATACATACGCTCCTCGTAATTCACTGTAAGCGGGAAGAAATCTAACCCCCGTGAATTTTTAGAAGATGTTGCAGTTGAAAGTACTGTTGTTTCTCCGTAGCGTACGAGTACTGCTCCATTCGCCTGTTTTGCAAGTTGTCCCGTTTCAATTGTTAACGGTCGTCCTGCCCAATCAAGTGTGTATACTTTTTTTTCGGTCATAATTGAACCCCTCTCCACATCTCAGCCTGAACTGTTTACGTGTATGTATTAATAGTAGTGTAAGTGATAGCGCTCAGTGAACACAAGTTTTTATCATCATTAACCGTCGTCATGGCACATTTGTATAGTATACCACTTTATTGTCGTTTCTAATATAGAACAAGGTAATTAATGAAGTTTTGATTTTTTGTGGAGATTTGAACAGGTCGAAACACATTGTGCCAGTTACTGACACCAAACACTTTAAAAAACACAAAAAAAAGCGGGCACAAGGCCCACTTTCGATAGTCATCTTATTAACGGCGAAGGCCGAGTTTAGCAATAAGATCACGGTAACGCTGAACTTCATTGTCTCGTAAGTATCTCAAAAGTCTTTTACGAGTTCCGATCATTTTGTAAAGACCACGACGTGAGTGGTTGTCTTTCTTATGAAGACGGAAATGTTCTGTCAGGTTATTGATCTCTTCTGTAAGTACTGCGATCTGGACATCTGCTGACCCAGTATCAGTTTCATGAATTTTGTATTCACTGATCAATTCATTTTTACGCTCTTGTGTTATAGCCATCTTCTTCACCTCCAATAGTAAGATATCCCCGGTTCCCGAGCAAGCGTTGGTGATTCGCGATGCCAAGGAATGGTTTGTGCACATTGGCACGTATTTATAGTACCATGCCTATTTTTGAAATGCAACCATCATTGATGCGCTTCTAGAATGTCTTGTGCGCTAATTTTATCTTTGGCAATTTGTTCAACTAGCAGATCGATAGAACCGAATTTTTGCTCGTTGCGGATATGCCCAATCCAGTCTACAGATGCTTCCTTGCCATAAAGATCTCCGGTAAAATCGAGTACATGCACCTCGATGACAGCGGGCCTATCGCTCGGATCATGGAACGTCGGTTTAACGCCGACATTGCACACTCCCTTATAAGTTTTTCCATCCACAATAAAACGCACTGCATAGACACCATTTGCAGGCAACACTGTACTACTCTCAGGCATGACGTTGGCAGTTGGAAATCCAAGTAGTCTTCCCCTCTTCTCACCATCAACGACTATGCCCACAGTCCGAAAAGGTCTACCTAGAAGCAATTTCGTCTCTTCAACATTACCTTCAGACAAAAGCTTCCGAATTCGTGTTGATGAAATCTTTTCCTCGTTATCCGTCACTTTATTAATAACCGTTGTACCGAATGCTTCGTCTGCCAATGCAGCCATCTGTTCCATCGAACCTACACCCTTTGAACCAAATGTAAAGTCAAATCCTGCAGTGACATGCAAAACATTGAGTTCCTTCAAGAAAATATCAACAAATTGCTTAGGCGA
Source organism: Sporosarcina sp. Y352 (assembly GCF_056786535.1). Lineage (NCBI taxonomy): Bacteria > Bacillati > Bacillota > Bacilli > Caryophanales > Caryophanaceae > Sporosarcina > Sporosarcina sp. Y352. The sequence goes on along the minus strand of NZ_JBXCJE010000002.1, from coordinate 398,099 downwards.
AAGCGAGGCAAGCGCCCAGTCAAACGTTACGATGAACAAAGCATCAATCCCCATAGCACTAAGCAGCCGAACTTTTTCCTGATGCTGCGTGATATAACCTACCTTATTCTCACCATCACCAAATAGATGAGAGGGGTGTGGATCAAATGTCATAACTGCCGAACGGATGCCAAGTTCTTCAGCCTTTCTCTTCGCTTCGTTGATCACTGTCTGATGACCTTTATGCAAGCCGTCAAAGAAACCGATTGCAAGGGAATAATGCGAGTCGTTATCAACCATTATTGTTCCTGGATAATGTAATTTGTAAATGTCCATTGTAATCGCTCCCCTTACCTGTTCAATGGAAACATTTTTTCAGGCTTCATAAGACCAAGCTTGGTAGGATGCTTCCTGTAAATTGCGAGTGCCTTACCTTCATTCATAAATACGATTGCCTCTTCACTTTCAAGCAGTGGATGCTCAGGCAGCACTTGTCCATTTTCTACTTTTTCGAGAAGCTCTTTAGTGACTTCAATGGCAACGAAATCGCTCAGTGCATCTTCCAGCGGACGAAGTATCGTGGTAATTTGTCCTTCTTCCTGAAGTGACCTGACTTCATCCAACGTACGACAATCGTCCTGCACATACGTCCCTGAAGATGTCCGGACGAGGGCTGCCATATGTGCAGGAAAGCCCAATAGCTCGCCAATTTGTACCGCAAGTGTTCGGATGTATGTTCCTTTCCCGCATGCGACCCTAATACGGAATGAAATCGATTCTCCTGCGTACCATTCTACAGGGTCTAACAATTCGATTTCATGTATAAGAACTTTTCGCTCTGGCCTTTCAACCTCTATTCCTTTTCGTGCATATTCGTAGAGTTTGCGGCCGTTCACTTTCACAGCGGAGTACATGGGTGGAATTTGAGTAATTTCGCCTGTTAATTTTGTGAGAGCTGCTTCAATTTCGGTCCTTGTAATATGTTTTGGCGATAAGTCTGAAGCCACAATCGCTCCATCCGCATCTTCCGTTTCCGTTGAAGTCCCTATGGAAACAAGTGCCACATATTCCTTCCCAGAGTCCGTTACGTATTCAGCTACTTTTGTCGCTTGCCCGATACAAATCGGTAATACACCTTCTACGCTCGGATCCAGTGTACCCGTATGTCCCACTTTTTTAGTACCAAGAATTTTTCGCAATTTGAATACACAGTCATGCGAAGTCATCCCTTTTTCTTTCCATAAAGGAAGTATTCCATTCATTCATGTCGCCACCTTAGAAGTTACATTAATATGTAAAAATAGGAAGTCGGAAAGTCCTTAGGGACACCGACTTCCTACTCATTTCTTATTGATTGTCTTCGTTCTTCACCTGTTTAAGAAGTGATTCAATCCGAGTTCCGTAGGCTACGGAACTATCGAATTCGAATTTAATCTCAGGTGTAATTCGAAGTCTGATACGTTGGCCGATTTCAGTGCGAATAAATCCTTTCGCCTGATTGAGCCCTTTCAACGTATCTTCTTTTTCCTTTTCATGTCCTAGAACTGAAATGTAAATAGTCGCATGTTGAAGGTCTCCGGCCACCTCGACATCGGTTACTGTAACAAAACCGATCCGTGGATCTTTCAATTTTTGGCCGATGATTTCACCAAGTTCTTTTTTCATTTGTTCTGCAACGCGATTAGCACGCATTGACATGGGCGGTCACCCCAATCCTGTATTAATAATGGTCAAGCGTCAAGTTGGATAATTCCCAGTCCGGATTTGACTCCAGGAACCGTATCGCTCGTCTGACTTCACGCTCAGCTGCATCTTTTGATGAAGCAACGGCAACCAGAGCGATTGTTGTACGTTGCCACAAGTCTTGATGATCTATTTCTGCAATGGAGACATTATAAGCATTTTTCACTCTGTCTGTCATCCGTTTCAAAACTGACCGCTTGTCTTTTAGAGAAGCAGCCATCGGAATGAAGAATGAACATTCCGCATAGACAATCATACTCGTTTAATTTCTTCCATAATGAATGCTTCAATGACATCACCGACATGTATATCATCAAATTTCTTGATTGTAATACCACATTCGTATCCTTTTGCCACTTCTTTTGCATCATCTTTAAAGCGTTTCAAAGTATCAATTTCACCTTCGAAAATGACGATGTTGTCGCGAACAATACGAACGCTTGAATCACGAGTAATTTTACCACTCGTTACATAGCTTCCCGCAATCGTACCGATTTTAGACACTTTAATTGTTTCGCGCACTTCAATTTGTCCGATAACTTTTTCTTCGTATTCAGGGTCTAGCATACCCTTCATTGCCAATTCGATTTCTTCAATTACTTTATAGATAACACGATGTTGTCGAATGTCTACGCCTTCTTCGTCCGCCGCACGTTTCGCATTGACGTCAGGACGAACGTTAAATCCGATAACGATAGCATTCGAAGCAGCAGCAAGAGATATATCAGATTCATTAATCGCGCCGGCACCTGTATGGATAATTTTCACGTTAACACCTTCGACTTCAATTTTCATAAGTGAAGAGGCCATCGCTTCAACCGTACCTTGTACGTCCGCTTTAACGATTAAGTTCAATTCTTTAATTTCACCCTGTTTCATATGATCGAACAGGTTATCGAGCGTGACACGCGTTTTCTCAACACGTTGATCTTGCAGCGCTTCACCGGCTCTTGTTTCTCCGATTTGACGTGCTGTTTTTTCATCTTCAAAGACAACAAAACGATCTCCTGCTTGTGGTACGTCGCTTAGCCCAGTAATTTCGATCGGTGTAGATGGTCCTGCTTCTTTCACACGGCGGCCGATATCACTCACCATTGCGCGAACACGACCGTATGTGTTACCTACAACAATTGGGTCTCCAATATGAAGTGTTCCGTCTTGTACAAGAAGCGTTGCAACGGCTCCGCGTCCTTTGTCAAGTGATGCTTCAATAACACTTCCGCGTGCACGGATTTTTGGATCCGCTTTGAGTTCAGCAACTTCAGCAACGAGAAGGACCATTTCTATCAACTGGTCAATCCCTTCACCTTTCAACGCTGAAATTGGTACGAATATTGCATCGCCGCCCCAAGCTTCAGCTACAAGACCCTGATCTGTCAATTCTTGCATAACACGATCGGGATTTGCAGAAGGTTTATCCATTTTATTTACTGCAACGATAATCGGAACATCAGCCGCTTTTGCATGGTTGATGGCTTCAATCGTTTGTGGCATAACACCATCATCCGCTGCAACAACTAGAATTGTAATATCAGTCACTTTTGCTCCACGTGCACGCATTGTCGTAAATGCTGCGTGACCTGGTGTGTCAAGGAAAGTTATTTTCTTGCCATTCTCTTCAATTTGGTATGCACCAATATGTTGAGTAATTCCACCCGCTTCGCCTTGCGTAACTTTTGTATGTCGAATCGAATCCAGAAGTGTTGTTTTACCATGGTCTACGTGACCCATGATTGTTACAACTGGTGGACGTTCAATTAGTTCAGTTGCAACTTCTTCATGTTCTTCAAAATATGTTTCAAGATCAGTTACATCAATACGAATTTCTTCTTCTACTTCAACTTCGTAGTCTGCGCAGATAAGTTCAATCGCATCTTTGTCGAGTTCTTGGTTGATTGTAGCCATAATACCAAGCATGAATAATTTTTTAATAATAGCGGATGGCTCACGACCTAGTTTATTCGCAAGTTCTGCTACTGAAAGCGACTCATAGTAAGTAATTTTTTCCGGTAATGGTTTCTCTACCTTCGGAATCGGGTTGGCCGGACGATATCTTCTGCGCCCTTGGTTTATACCACGTGCTGGTGGACGTCCACCACGACCTCCACCTGAGCGGTTTGGTGCTCCGCCTGCCGGTCGGCTTGGTCCGCCAGAACTTGGACGGTTTTGGCCACCTGGCGCACCTTGCGCCGGACGGTTGCCACCTGTTGAGCCTTGTGCTGGACGGTTGCCACCTGTTGAGCCTTGCGCCGGACGGGTGCCGCCTGTAGAGCCTTGTGCTGGACGGTTACCACCTGTAGAGCCTTGTGCTGGACGGTTACCGCCTGTAGAGCCTTGCGCCGGACGGTTGCCACCTGTTGAGCTTTGTGCTGGACGGTTGCCACCTGTTGAGCTTTGTGCTGGACGGTTGCCACCTGTTGAGCCTTGTGACGGACGGCTGCCGCCTGTTGAGCCTTGTGACGGGCGGTTGCCGCCTGTTGAGCCTTGTGACGGGCGGTTGCCGCCTGTTGAGCCTTGTGCTGGACGGTTGCCGCTAGCAGATTGTGCAGCTTTTGGCGTTTCTTTTCGTTCAGCAGCTTTTGGATATACTTTAGGGGCATTTGGTTTATTCACATTGCCTCCAAATTTACTATCCAGTTTCGTAATTACATCATTATCAATTGTTGACATATGATTTGACACACTCACATTTATCTTTCCTAATTCATCAATAACTTCTTTACTCGACCGATTCACTTTTTTCGCATATTCGTGTACTCGAATTTTCGTCATTAGTCCACCCCCGGTTATATTCGTTGAGTAGCCCGGATATTTTCCTGGCAAAACCAGCATCCGTTAGGGCAAGTACTACCCGTGACTCTTTCCCAACTGCATGCCCGAGCTCTTCTCGATTCCCGAAGACATGCTTCTCAACGTTGTAAAACGTACTTTTATCAGTTAACTTTTTCATTGTATTTTTAGATGCATCTTCTGAAACAATTACTAGACGCGCGTTGCCGGAACGAATTTCCCGTACAACCAAATCTTCACCCATGATAAGCATCCTTGCTCTAGCCGCCATTCCAAGCATTTGATAAATCCTTTTCGGATCTGTCATTTTAATGCCTCCCGGCGGATAGCATGAAGAAGATCATCGTATACCTGTTCAGGTACAGCTGTTCCAAGCTGGCTTTCAATCGATCTGTTACGACGCGCGGATTCAACTGCTTCTTCGGATTTAGACACATATGTCCCACGGCCTGACTTCTTGCCAGTGAGATCGACTGAAACTTCCCCTTCTTTTGGGCGGACGATACGAATCATTTCCTTTTTCGGGAACATACCGCCAGTCGCCGCACATTTACGTAAAGGAACTTTTTTCATGTTTGTCATGTGTGCTCATCCTTTCTTTTCAGTTTTCGTTGTCCGTATACAGATCGATTGAATCGGTACTACTAATTTCTGTAGCATCATCCTCAACAAAATATGGATCGATTTCAGTTGACTCTTCTTCTAACAGACTCTCTTCAATCGGCTCTTTGAAAGCTGGCGGATAAATTCCTAGTTCACGTGCATCCGTTTCACTCTTAATGTCGATTTTCCAACCAGTCATCTTAGCCGCGAGTCTTGCGTTCTGTCCGCGCTTACCTATTGCAAGTGACAATTGATAGTCAGGAACCACAACAGTGGTAGATCGATCTTCTTCGTTTACCTGAACATCAATTACTTTCGAAGGACTAAGTGCATTTGCCACAAATATAGCCGGATCCTCGGACCATTCGACGATATCAATTTTCTCGCCATTCAGTTCATTTGAAATCGATTGTACCCGGGCACCTCTTGCACCTACACATGAACCGACCGGATCTACTGCATCATTATTCGTATGAACTGAAATTTTGGAACGGTCTCCCGCTTCTCGTGCAATCGATTTGATTTCTACGATTCCTTCAAAGATTTCAGGCACTTCAACTTCAAACAATCTACGGAGAAGTCCGGGATGTGTTCTTGAGACAAACACTTGCGGACCGCGTGATGTACGTTCAACTTTTGTAATATACACTTTGATTCGGTCATGGGGCTGATAAGTTTCAGTCGGTATCTGTTCACCAACCGGCAATACAGCCTCCACTTTACCGAGGCCGACATATAAGTTACGAGCGTCAAGCCGTTCAACAATACCGTTGACGATATCATCTTCTCTGTCGACGTACTCCTCAAAGATGATACCGCGCTCGGCTTCCCGCACTCGCTGTGTGACAACCTGCTTAGCAGTTTGCGCAGCAACGCGACCAAAATCGCGCGGAGTTACTTCTTCCTCAACAATATCTTCAAGTTCGTAGGCAGGATTGATTTTATGTGCATCTTCAAGACTGATTTGTAAACGATCATCTTCAACCTCTTCGACGACATCTTTTCTGGAATAAACTTTCATCGTCCCTTTATCAAGATTCAAGTCAACTCGCACGTTCTGCGCCTGATTGAAATTTCGTTTATATGCAGTTACTAGTGCCGCTTCAATCGCTTCTACCAAGACATCCCTTGAAATACCTTTTTGTTTTTCAAGGGCAGTCAATGCATCGAGTAGATCACTACTCATATTAATCACTCCTACTATTCAATTATGCGGAAAAGTCGATTGCCAAACGGGCAAATGCGATTTTTTCCTTGTCAATAACGACCGTCAATTTTCTTGTTTTAATACTTACTTCAACTTCTGCGCCTTCAGGACCGTATGCTAACAGATAACCTTCGAATTCTTTCATGCCATCGATGGCCTCGTACGTCTTAATGAATACGAATTGTCCAATTGCTTTTAGGAAGTCTTCTTCCTTCTTCAACGGACGCTCTGCACCAGGTGATGATACTTCTAGGAAATAGTTTTGTGGAATCGGATCAGTACGATCAAGTTCTTCACTTAACTTTTCACTCACCTGAGAACATTGCTCAATATCGATGCTCCCGTTAGGTGTATCAATATAGACTCGTAGAAACCAATCTCTGCCTTCTTTTATAAATTCCACGTCGACAAGTTCCAAGTCCAGTTCTGCAACAATTGGAATAACGAGTTTTTCGACTTCTTCCGTAATATTGCTCATCTTACCCCTCCCGAAATAGTAATCAAATACGCCTCGGCGTATTTGCGACCAGATTAAGTAGAGAAGTTAGTCTAGAAACGTCGCATCTCTGCGACAACCAGGGGGATTGAAACTCAATTCCACCTAGCCAACCAACCTGCATCATGCAGCTACGTGCACGATTAACTTCCCTACAAAATCCGTGGCATCCGCCGGAAGCTTTAACCAAAGTCGAAAATGAATTTAGACTCCCCTCCGACTTTGGTAAAAAACAGTACAGAACAACAGAAAAGAGCGGGAAATCCCACTCTTTTTGCGCAAGACTATTACAAAAGTTGTTCCCATCATACCATAGGATAAATGATGTAGCAAATAATGTGCTAGAAGAGGGAAAGTTGATTCGCCTCAGGCATTCCTTCCAAACAACCTAAAGTGTCCATATACTCGACAATTGTCTTCGAAACACGGCCACGCTGCTGGAAATCCTCTTTTGAAAGAAACTCTCCATCTTTCCTGGCTTCTACGATCGAATTAGCTACATTCGTCCCAAGAGACGGGACGGCATTGAACGGAGGAATTAGTGTGTTACCTTCAATTAGGAATGTCGCTGCATCAGATTTGTATAAGTCAGGTCTCGCCAATGTAATTCCGCGCTCCCACATTTCAAGTGCAATTTCAAGTACGGTTAATAAGCTTTTCTCTTTTGGTGTTGCGTCCAGGCCTTTAACGTTAATCTCTTTAATTTGTGCTCGTATAGAGGCAGAACCTTTCGTCATCGACAACAAATCGAAATCAGTCGCCCGTACTGTGTAATACGTTGCATAGTATAGTATCGGATGATGCACTTTGAAATATGCGATGCGCAGTGCCATTAGTACATAGGCCGCTGCGTGCGCTTTCGGGAACATATATTTAATTTTTTTACATGATTCAATGTACCAGTGCGGCACACCCTGAACCTTCATTTCCGCCTCAAACTCAGGAGTAAGTCCCTTACCTTTACGAACAGATTCCATAATTTTAAATGCCATCGAAGGCTCTAACCCTTGATAGATTAAGTACACCATTATATCATCCCGGCAACCGATAACATCGGAAAGTTCGCATGTCTTATTTTGAATCAATTCCTGTGCGTTGCCTAACCAGACATCAGTTCCATGGGATAGCCCTGAAATCTGAATCAGTTCCGAAAATGTTGATGGTTTTGTTTCTTCAAGCATCTGGCGTACAAATCTCGTTCCGAATTCAGGTACGCCTAGCGTTCCTGTTTTACATCCGATTTGATCCGGTGTGACACCAAGTGAAGTTGTACCACTGAATAATTGCATGACTCCTTCATCATCCGGTGGAATCGTCAATGGATCAATTCCCGAGAGATCTTGCAACATTTTAATCATTGTTGGATCATCGTGACCTAGAATATCAAGTTTCAACAAGTTGTTGTCGATTGAATGGAAGTCAAAATGAGTCGTCTTCCAACTTGAATTCAAGTCATTCGCAGGAAATTGGATAGGCGTGAAATCAAATATTTCCATATCATCAGGAACAACGATTATTCCACCTGGATGCTGCCCTGTATTCCGTTTAACTCCTGAACAACCTTGTACGAGTCGGTCTATTTCTGCTCCACGGAAATTCAAATTGTTGTCATTCATATAACCACGGACGTAACCATAAGCAGTCTTTTCCGCAACCGTACCGATTGTCCCTGCGCGATAGACAAAATCTTCGCCAAAAAGTTCCTTCGTATAGTTATGTGCCTTCCCTTGATAATCACCGCTGAAATTTAAATCGATATCCGGAACTTTATCGCCATTAAAACCTAGGAAAGTTTCGAACGGTATATCTTGACCATCTTTTTTGAATGCGGTCTTGCATGCTGGACACATTTTATCAGGTAAATCGTAGCCTGAACTGACGGACCCATCATCGAAAAACTCCGCAACTTTACACGTAGGACAAACATAATGCGGCGGCATTGGGTTCACTTCAGTTATCTCCATCAGTGTTGCGACTAGTGAAGAACCAACGGATCCCCGAGATCCCACAAGATACCCGTCATCCAGTGATTTCTTTACAAGTTTATGGGATATTAGATATATGACCGCAAACCCATGACCAATGATTGACTTTAACTCTTTTTCAATGCGTGCCTCGATGATTTCGGGTAACTGCTCACCGTATATTCCATGTGCCATCGAATATGTCAATTCTCGAACGTCATCGTCCGCCCCTTCAATGGTCGGCGTGTATAAGTCATCTTTAATCGGTTTTACCTCACCGATTCTCTCCAAAATGGCATGTGGATTATCAATGACTATTTCCTGCGCGATTTCTTCTCCAAGAAACGCGAACTCCTCAAGCATTTCATCGGTTGTCCGAAATTGGACCGCCGGTAGTGAGTGCCTGTTCATGGGATTGGCTCCCCCTTGCGATCTAACAAGCACTTGACGGAAAGTTGCATCCGTTTCGTCAATATAATGGACATTCCCTGTTGCACATACCGGGAGACCAGTATTTTTCCCGAGTTTGATCATTTTTCGCATGATATCTTCCATGTTCCACTCATCGCGAATCAATTCAAGTTCTAAGAGATGTGAGTAAACCGGTTTGGGATGGACTTCAAGGTAATCATAAAACTTTGCAATCTCCTCTACCTCATCCATCGGTTTCTGCATCAGCCCCTCGAACACTTCCCCTTTGTCGCAACCAGAGCCGACGAGCAAACCTTTTCGATACTTGACGAGTAAAGAACGCGGAATGCGTGGAACCCGGTAAAAATAATCCATATGGGAATAAGACACGAGTTTAAATAAATTTTTCAACCCTTCGTCATCCGTTGCTAATAGTGTACAATGCGACGGCCTCGCTCGTTTGTAAGAATCACCTTTACCAATATGGCGATTAAAATCATCCAAGTATTCGATGCCTTTCTCTTGCGCATCCTTCAACAAACGTAAAAATAGATGGGCAGTTGCTTCGGTATCATAAATGGCCCGGTGAGCCTGTGTTAGCTCGATTCCAAACTTTTTCGCCAACGTACCCAACCGGTGATTCCCCATTTCTGGATAAAGGAAGCGAGCGAGTTCAAGCGTATCTATGACCGGATAAGCAGCTGCTTCTAAACTAGATTTCTTACATGCTTCGTAAAAGAAGCCCATATCGAATTTTGCATTGTGTGCAACAAGAATTGAATCTCCGATAAACTCAATAAAATCCTTCGCGACATCCCCGATTTCCGGTGCATCTTTTACCATTTCATCTGTAATACCAGTAAGTTTTGTAGTGGTAGATGACAGGGGATGATGCGGATTTGAGAACCTCTCAAACGTTTCAACAATCTCACCGTTTTTCAATCTGACCGCAGCCAGTTCGATAATGGTGTCATATACCGCAGAAAGCCCTGTCGTCTCAACGTCAAATACAACATATGTATCTTCTTCAAGCTTCCGGTGTTGTTCTTCAAAAACAATCGGTACTCCGTCATCCACTAAATATGCTTCCAGTCCAAAAATAACTTTTACGCCATTTTTCTTACCTGCAGAATAAGCTTCCGGAAATGATTGAACGTTCGCGTGATCTGTAATCGCGATGGCAGGATGTCCCCATTTTGCTGCTTGTTCAACAAGAGCTGTTGCGGAGACAACTGCATCCATCTGACTCATCGTTGTATGTGCATGTAGTTCAATGCGTTTACGATCCTTTGGTGCTTTATCCTGTCTTATAATAGGTGATACTTCCATAACATCTTGAGCCATCATAATAAGGTCGCGTACGAATGTATCGTTTTGAATACCTCCACGCGCACGAATCCAAGCTCCTTTTTTCAAAGTCTTCATCATTTCTGCATCTTCATCATCCCGCGAGAACATTTTCACAAGAATGGAATCCGTGTAATCGGTCACTTTGATTGTCAGGAGTGACCTTCCGCTGCGCAATTCACGCACGTCCGTATCAAACACATACCCTTCAATTGTCACTCGGCGTTCTTCATCTTGAATTTGTTGAATTTCCAACATTGGCTCGTCAGGTTTGATAGGTGTACCAAGTCTGAATGGTCCAGAAACATTACCATTTTCCTTCTTGGTTGTTTCACGCAGTTTCAAATCAGCTAACGCTTTTTGACCATACGCTTCTTCTTCTGCATCACGTTGTGCAACAAATGCTTTACGCGCATCTTTGGCACCACTATCTTCCTCTGTCAATTTGAAATCGACGGCAGGTCTTGGAAAACCGAATGAAGTGTAGACATCCGAAATGATAGAAGCGTATTTACTTTTCATCGTTTGCAGTTCCATATCACTTGTACAAAGTAGCGTCATTTTACCACCTTGCATAACCGGCTTTTGGCTTATCAGCCGCTCTCTAATCGGTGGGGACATGTCGCTCATTTCTTCAATAATAAACGGCCAATAGTCTGTGATTAACTTGTTGTCCACATCTTGGGTTTCAGACGATATATGAATCTTGACCGTTGCGATAGCTGAGAATGTTTCATTTATGCGCTGAGAAAAAATTGTATATATATCTACCGGTAGTGGCTTATTTAAAGTTATATTGAATTGCCACACTCTTGATTTCCGGTGAATGTTCACACGGTTCAGTTCTGCATTTTCAAAGTGGATGACAAATTGGTCATCTGTCATTCCGATTTGCTGTAACAATATATATAATTTATTTAAAGCGTCCATAAGCCTCTCCAATCTTTCATTAGTGAAAAAGAAGGGAAGTACCGATGTGCGGCCTTCCCTCCTCTAACTTATTCCGCTGTGAAGAACGCCTGTAGTTTTTCGGTAAGTTCTTCTTTTTGCCATTCAGCCGATTCACCAGTTTGTCTGAATTTAACTTCAACAATTCCTTCAGAAGCTCTCTTTCCAACTGTAATCCGGACTGGCAAGCCAATCAAATCTGAATCAGCGAATTTGACTCCCACACGTTCAGGGCGATCATCATAGAGAACATCATATCTGTAAGATTCCAAAATAGTATATAATTCATCGGCCAATTCTTTCTGACTGTCATCTTTGACATTCACAGTAATGAGATGGATATCAAATGGGGCAATCTTCTTAGGCCATTTCAAACCATTCTCGTCATTGAACTGTTCTGCGACTGCTGCAAGTATACGGGATACACCAATACCATAACAACCCATGATATACGGTTTAGCCCTGCCGTTCTCATCAAGGAATGTTCCTTCCATCGGTTCGCTGTAAGTCGTCCCTAGCTTAAAGATATGTCCAAGTTCAATTCCTTTAGCGAACTTAATTGTACCAGTTCCATCTGGAGAAATATCTCCTTCGTGGATGAATCGAAGATCCGCATAGCGATCAACTGCAAAATCGCGTTCAGGATTGATGTTCGTTAAATGGAATCCATCTTCGTTCGCGCCGCAGACACCATTCACGACGGACGCAACTGAGTGATCTGCAATTACTTTAAGATCAATTGGCAATTTAACAGGACCGATTGAACCAACTTCACAAGAAAGAAGTTCTTGAACCTCAACCTCGCTAGCAAGTTCCACAAGTGTTGCACCAAGCGCGTTTTTAAGCTTGATATCATTAATTTCATAATCCCCACGGCACAGCACTGCAATTAGTTCATCATCTGCTTTAAAAACAAGCGTTTTAATGATACGCGATGCGTCAACGTCCAAAAACGTAGCTACATCGCTAATCGTACGTTGTTCAGGGGTCGCAACTTTCTCGACTTCTTGTAAATCTTCGTCAATCTTTTTATATGGCATATTGACTTCAGCCATTTCAACATTGGCTGCATATGATGATGCGTCACTATATGCAATGGTGTCTTCACCGATATCAGATAGCGCCATAAATTCATGCGTATCTGTTCCGCCGATTGAACCACCATCTGCCAAAACAGCGCGGAAATCGAGGCCGAGTCTTGTGAAGATGTTCACATAGGCTTGTTTCATTTCCTGGTATTTCTCGTCAAGACTTTCTTCTGTCGCATGGAAAGAATACGCATCTTTCATGATGAATTCGCGTCCTCGAAGAAGGCCAAAACGTGGGCGCTGTTCGTCTCTAAACTTTGTTTGAATCTGGAACATCGTAAGCGGTAACTTCTTATAGGATTTCACTTCGTCACGGACGAGAGAAGTAATCACTTCTTCATGCGTTGCTCCTAGAGCAAATTCTCTATTATGACGATCTTTCAGTCTAAACAACTCAGGTCCGTAATTAAACCATCTTCCCGTTTCCTGCCAAAGTTCGGCTTGTTGCAAAGCAGGCATCAATACTTCTACGGCTTCAATCGCTTCCATTTCTTCGCGGATAATCGATTCAATCTTCCGAATCACTTTAGTGCCAAGTGGAAGGAAGGAATATACCCCACTCGTATTTTGGCGGATAAATCCTGCACGTAAGAGTAACTGATGTGAAATAATATCAGCGTCAGAAGGTACTTCACGCATTGTTGGTATGAATGTTCGTGATTGTTTCATCTATGTTTCCCACCTCAAGTAATGTTTTTGAAATCCTGATCTATTGGCTAGACGTCAACGCCCTGAATTGCTTCAGAGCTGTATGTCTACTTTTACTACTTTCATTAGAAGAAAAAGCGCTGTATATCATTCCAGGTTACAACCAGCATTAGTACCATCAGGAGCATAATCCCGACAAAATGTACCATTCCTTCTTTTTGTTTGTCGACTGGCTTGCCGCGAATGGCTTCCAGTAAGAAGAACAACAACCTTCCACCGTCAAGTGCTGGTAATGGTAGTAGGTTCATAATTCCAAGGTTGATGCTTAAGATTGCTGCCCAGTTCATGAGTTGGTATACGCCGTATTGCGCGACTTCCTCCGTCGCTTTGTAAATGCCAACTGGACCCGATAAAGCGTCAATTGTGAACTTACCTGTTACAAGCATACCCAGTAATTCAAATATCCTGACAAACCAAGTTACCGTTTCTTCCGCTCCATATTGAACTGCTTTCAGCGGATTTTTAATCACCGGGCTTGTATAGCGCACACCGATTTGGCCGATTTCTTCTCCCGACTCTTTAACTTTAACTGTGTCTGGCACAACATCCAGCGTCAGCAAATCGCCGCTTCGATCCACTTCAAATTGGAGAGGCACGCCGGCACTCTCTTGAATGATAGCAGCAAACTCCTGCCATGTGCTAATTGGATTGCCGTCAACTGCTTTGACATAATCTCCATCTTGCATTCCAGCTTTTTGCGCGGAACCCTCACTTATGACGTCCGAAATAATAGGTTCATATGTTGGAACGCCTTGTAACAAACCGATTGCAAGGAATATGAAGAAAGATAAAATAAAGTTAAACAAAGGACCTGCAAAAATAGCCATCGCCCGAGCGCCAACAGATTTCGATTCAAATTGACGGTCGTATGGGGCAATAAGTGTCTTCTGCCCTTTCTCGAAAATGATAGCCTTTCTAGATACGTTATAACGTACTAGCTGCCCTTCATCATCATATCCTTCAATGAATAGTTCTTTTTCCAAATCTGAGGATTCTGTTTCCAGAAACAGAACATCTGGATTTGCAACATTACGGTTCAAATAAATTTTTTCAACTTCATTAGAAGCATTAATCAGAAGACCAACGCGATAACCCGGTTGTAATTCAACCGTATCGAAATCTTCTCCTGCCATTCTGACATAACCGCCAAGCGGCAGAAGTCGGATTGTATATAAAGTTTCACCTTTTTGAATTCCAATAATTTTAGGGCCGAATCCAATTGCAAATTCGCGCACCATGATTCCCGCCTTTTTCGCAAACAGGAAATGTCCTAGTTCATGAAAAAAGACCAAAGAACCGAATATGATGATAAACGCTATAACGGTTTCCATAAAAAACCACCTTCACTGACCTTATTGGCCTTTTCTAAAAAACTTATTCTATCATAGCATACACCATTTTTCGAGTCAGTGAATCCGTTTCTAAAATCGATTCTAGTTCCAGAGCAGAACTTGTTCGATGCGTGTCCATCACTCGTTCAATAATGTCTTCAATCTGTACAAAAGGTATGCGTCCATTCATGAATAGCGATACCGCTACTTCATTCGCTGCATTCATGGCTGCTGGCATTGTCCCACCCTCTTTACCGGCTGCATAGGCAAGCGCCAATGCTTTGAAACGGACTAAATCCATTTTTTCGAAATGGAGCTTGCCAATCTCCTCAAGACGAAGCGGTTTTGCGTTTTGCATTGGGATTCGATCTGGAAACGTTAAGGCGTACTGAATAGGAACTCGCATATCTGGTGACCCCAGTTGAGCCATAATACTTGTATCTTCGAACTCAACCATGGAATGGATAATACTTTCCTTATGAAGTAAACAATCTATTCTTTCATAAGGCATTCCAAAAAGATGATGGGCTTCGATTACTTCAAGACCTTTGTTCATCATTGTCGCTGAATCTATTGTTAATTTGTTCCCCATAGACCAATTCGGATGAGCAAGTGCCTGTTCTAAGGTCACATTTGTAAGTTCATCTCTTGTAAGATCTCTGAAACTCCCTCCTGACGCTGTCAAAATAAGCCGAGAGACACGTTTAGGATTTTCTCCATTCAATGCTTGGAAAAGCGCTGAATGTTCACTATCTACCGGTAAAATGGGTACACCATGTTTACGAGCTTCATTCATAACGACATCCCCGGCTGCTACAAGCGTTTCCTTGTTGGCGATAGCAATTGTAATTCCCGCACGTATTGCTTCAAGTGTAGGTTTGAGTCCCACACTTCCAATAACTGAGTTAACCAAAATGTCAGCGCCTGTGTGCCCTGCGATTTCAATCAAACCCGCTTCGCCGTATAAAAAGTGACTACTCGGGAATTCAGCTTGCAACTTCTCAGCATCTTCTCGTCTTATTACCGATACCGTTTTCGGTTGAAACGCAGAAACAATTTCCCGTACCTTATCAATATTCAAACCAGCCGAAAAAGATACGAGCTTAAATTTCTCAGGGTTCGAACCGATGATATCGAGCGTCTGTAAACCAATGGATCCTGTAGCACCTAATAAACTAATATTCTTCATCATAAGACATCCTTTCCGTTAACCCACGAAGTGTAAGAAATGAAGCAATGGCAAAACGAAAAGGAGACTGTCGAACCTGTCTAGGATCCCACCATGACCAGGCAGAAGTTGTCCTGAGTCTTTCACCTCGAAATGCCTCTTTAGTGCTGATTCGACAAGGTCACCCAGTTGTCCAATAATTGAGGCTATAATTGTCACTACAATAAGTATTATGTAAGTTGAAGCTACCGGGAAGAAGTATTGAAAGATGAATGCGAAGACAACTGCGGACAATACTCCGCCAATAAAACCCTCAACGGTCTTATTCGGGGATATTTCTGGCCATAGCTTACGCTTCCCTATTTTTCTGCCTATGAAATAAGCACCCGAATCAGTTGTCCAAATCACCATAAGTGCATATACGACATATTCGATTCCATAAACCCGTGTTTCAATCAAATAATAAAACCCGATTCCAACATATAATGCGCCCAAAACAGAAAACGCTGCATGGTCGAACGTAAACCGATTTTTAACAATGACAGTATAGATTAATAAAATAAGTACAATGGCGAATGTCAATTCGATTTTTGTATAGCCAATCATTTCAAATAGATTGACACTGGTAACTGCAGGCATTAATAATACTGCTAGCGCTATCCATGTCAAAAAACCTTCAATTGAAAATAGACGTATGTCTTTCATTCGCAATAGCTCATATAGTCCAATTGTTGCAATTACATATACCGCAATTGTGAATGGTATTCCTCCCATGATGACTAGCGGAACGAATAAAATTAACGCAACGATTGCAGTCAGTATCCTTTGTTTCAAACGTCCCCATTCCCTTCCACACTTCCAAACCGCCTATTTCTCAGTTGGAATTCTTCGATTGCATTCAACATGCATATGTCATCAAAATCTGGCCATAACACATCAGTGAAAGAAAACTCAGCATATGCCAACTGCCATAACATGAAATTAGACAATCTTACTTCACCGCTAGTTCGGATTAGCAGGTCTGGTTCCGGTAAATGGGCAGTCATTAGATGGGAACCGATGAGTGTTTCATCAATATCTTCAGGTTTAATAGAACCGTCCGCAATGAGTTCAGCAATTTCTTTTACAGATTCAACTAGCTCGAGTCTGCTTCCGTAGTTCATGGCGAAATTTAAAGTCAAACCGTCGTTGTGTTTCGTTTCTTCAATCGCTTTGCTAATTGCATCTTTTGTATGTGTCGGCAACATATCAAAGTTCCCAATCATTTCAACTTTCACGTTTTGCTCGATTAGTTCTGGGAGATATGTGCTTAAAAACTCACCAGGTAACTTCATTAAGAAATCTATTTCGAGTTTCGGTCGTTTCCAGTTTTCTGTGGAGAATGCGTAGAGTGTAAGTACTTTAATGCCCAGATCATTTGCAATACGCGTTATTATACGAACTTTTTTCATACCTTCATGGTGACCTGCAACTCTTGGTAAATTACGTTGTTTTGCCCATCTTCCATTTCCGTCCATAATAATTGCTACATGGGCAGGGATAGGCCTACTTTGAATTTTGGCAATTTTGTCCAACATCAAGCCCTCTGGCACCACTGTTTTTTTCCGAAAAAGTTTATCCAGCATATTGTTTCCTCCACTCAGCTACTGTCAGAGCAAGTTCATACTCTATCGTAACAAATTAGACGGTTAATTTCATTTTTTATTGCTGTTCAAAGAACAAACGCGGAAATACCTATTCTGAGATTATAGCCAAAAGGCGACTTAAGGAAGGCTGTCTAAGTTCGCGACAAGGAGTGATAAAGTTCAATCTTTCCACTCCATAACCTGCGTACTGCAGGCAATCGCGGCGTCATTTGCCATAAGCCTGGACTGACTCATAACCTAATCCTCTCCTCTAGATGTTGGAATCTAGACATGGAATATCGCCTATTTAAGGTTTTCCACGGTCCGTGAACTTTATAGTTTCCTTAGCAAAAGAAAAAGACGTCCTGAAATTAGGACGTCCAGAAATATAGAAAGTTCTTCTATCAGATTTCCATGATTTCATTCTCTTTATCTTTCGCGATTTCATCGATTCGCAAAATTTGTGAATCCGTCAGCTTCTGAATTTCATCACCATATCTGTGTAATTCATCTTCAGTAATTTCACTGCTTTTTTCAAGCTTCTTGAAGCCTTCATTTGCGTCACGACGAACATTACGTATTGCAACTTTTGCTTCTTCAGCTTCTTTTTTCACAGACTTCACCAGTTCTTTACGACGATCTTCCGTCAATGCTGGAACTGCAAGGCGAATGACAGTCCCGTCATTCGAAGGTGTAATTCCGATATCTGATTTCATGATTGCCTTTTCAATATCAGCCAATATTGTTTTGTCATATGGTTGAATGACAAGAAGGCGCGCCTCAGGTACTGAAATCCCAGCCATCTGTGATACCGGAGTAGCTGCACCATAATACTCAACCGTTAATCTATCCAGCATAGAAGCGCTTGCACGCCCTGCACGAATTGATGCCAGTTCTCTTGTATATCCACCAATTGCTTTTTCCATACGGTCTTTCGCTTCGTTCATAACTTCGTTTGCCATTATATATTCCTCCTGACGACCGTCCCGATTGGCTCACCAAGGACAGCTCTCTTAATATTTCCATTTTCCATAATAGAGAATACTACGAGCGGGATATCGTTGTCCATACATAGGGTTGAAGCTGTTGAATCCATAACTTCAAGTCCTTGGTTAATGACATCCAAAAATGATAGTTCTAGGTATTTTACTGCATTTTTATCTTTCGCTGGATCAGCGGAATAGACACCATCCACATTGTTTTTCGCCATAAGGATAACATCTGCTTCAATTTCAGCCGCACGTAGTGCTGCTGTCGTATCTGTAGAAAAGTAAGGATTCCCTGTACCCGCGGCAAAAATAACGACCCGTTTTTTTTCGAGATGTCGAATAGCTTTCCGGCGTATGTATGGTTCCGCAACCTGTCTCATTTCAATAGATGACGATACGCGCGTTTCAACACCGATTTTTTCTAGTGAATCCTGTAGAGCGAGGGAATTCATGACTGTAGCAAGCATGCCCATGTAATCCGCCGTTGCGCGGTCCATCCCCATTTCGCTGCCAACTTTACCACGCCAAATATTTCCGCCACCGACAACAACAGCAACTTCGACATCGAGATCGACAACTTCTTTCACTTGCGTTGCAACAGTTTTGATAACTTCTGGCGATAGACCGAAACCTTTATCACCTGCAAGCGCTTCTCCGCTTAATTTCAAGACGATACGTTTATATTTTGGGATGCTCATTTGTACCCTCCATCTACTATTTTTCTTAAAAAATGAGGAACACACGCGTGTGTTCCTCATTTTCACTTTATAATGGATCAGTTACCTTTAACTTGATTCATAACTTCGTCAGCGAAGTTATCTTCAGGTTTTTCGATTCCTTCACCAACAGCGTAACGAATAAACTCTTTCAATGTTCCGCCAGTTGATTTTACGAAGTCCCCAACTTTTTGATCGGAATTTTTGACGAATGACTGATCAAGAACACAGATCTCTTCGAAATATTTTCCGATGCGGCCTTCGACCATTTTCGCTACGATATTTTCAGGTTTACCTTCATTAAGTGCTTGTTCTGTAAGGATTTTACGTTCGTGTTCAACTTCCTCAGCAGAAACTTCATCACGTGAAACGTATTTAGGATTTAATGCAGCAATATGCATCGCAACATCTTTTGCAGCATCTGAATCAGTTGATCCTTCTAAGAGAACAAGAACACTGATACGACCACCCATGTGCAAGTATGGACCAAATGCATCGTTGTCTGTTTTCGTACGGATTTCATAACGGCGTAGTGAAATCTTCTCACCAATTTTAGCAACAGCATTAGAAATGTGATCTGCTACTGTTAATCCGTTTGGTAATTTCGATTCAACCGCTTCCTCAACTGTTGCAGGTTTTGTAGCAAGAATGTGCTCAGCAAGTTCATTTACAAGTGTTTGGAAACCTTCGTTTTTAGCTACAAAGTCAGTTTCAGCATTCACTTCTAAAATAATCGCTTCGTTGCCGTCAACAAGGATGTATGTTGTACCATCTGCTGCAATACGGTCCGCTTTTTTAGCTGAACTAGAAAGACCTTTTTCACGTAAGAAGTCAATTGCTGCTTCCATATCACCATTTGTTTCAGTTAACGCTTTTTTACAATCCATCATACCTGTACCTGTTTTTTCACGCAGTTCTTTAACCATTTGTGCTGTAATTTTCATTTTTCCATTCCTCCTATATTAAGCCGTCAATTCCGAAAAAAGACGATAAGGGTATAAGCCGCTTATCGTCTTTTCATTTACTGGATTTACTCTGCAGCTACTACAGTTTCCTCTTGAGTCGCTTCTTCGTCTTCGCCTTGTCTAGATTCGAGCAAAGCGTCAGCCATTTTACTTGTTAACAGACGTACCGCACGAATCGCATCATCATTCGCAGGAATGATGTAGTCGATTTCATCCGGATCACAGTTCGTGTCAACAATTCCGACTAGAGGAATTTTTAATTTAATTGCTTCTGCAACCGCGATGCGCTCTTTGCGTGGGTCAACAACAAACATAACATCTGGAATTGCTTTCATATCACGGATTCCGCCAAGGAATTTCACAAGACGTTCGTGTTGTTTTTTAAGTTGTCCAACTTCTTTTTTAGGAAGTACGTCGAATGTACCGTCTTCTTCCATTTTCTCGATTTGTTTCATGCGTGCAACACGTTTTTGGATTGTACCAAAGTTTGTAAGTGTTCCACCAAGCCAGCGTTGGTTAATATAAAACATTCCAGCGCGTTCAGCTTCTTCTTTAATTGCATCTTGTGCTTGTTTCTTAGTACCGACGAATAGAACTTTCCCGCCATCAGCACCCACTTGACGCATGAATGCGTAAGCTTCTTCTAATTTCTTCACCGTTTTTTGAAGATCGATGATGTAGATACCGTTACGTTCTACGAAAATAAATTTCTTCATTTTCGGGTTCCAGCGACGTGTTTGGTGACCGAAGTGCACCCCTGCTTCAAGCAGTTGTTTCATTGAGATTACTGACATTTGTTATTCCTCCTGTTTGGTTTGATTCCCTCCGTGTACTTCATCCGACAGAACGACCTCTCGGCACCATTTCTGACGTCCGTGCACGTGTGTAGTAATACCACTTGCTAATATAACATAGAGCTTTTACATTTGCAACAAGTTCATCGGAATTTCAAGATAAGTTCTATTTCCGTAAGTCCTTTACCTAGTTTCTTTGCAATTTCCTCATCAGAATGACCGGCGTCATGCAGGACAAAAGTCCTCGTCCTGTCATCCTCCACTACCGTTTCAATCACATCGGTCTGCTTAAGGTTCTGTGAGGTCGAGGCAGCATAGGACTTCAATGCAAGATTAACTGGCATTTTAGGCCTTTTCACAAGCAAAGTAGGATTGACCTCTTCTGATTCAGCGGTTTTTTCTGCAGAAAATGTACTCTTGTCAACCTTTTCAAACTTAGACGGTCTATCGCTTTCGGAAAGACGTTCTATTAAACGTTCATTCTCATCTTTCAATTCTGATAAATATGCTCCAATTGTATTGTCCATCTCTACCATAAGCTTTTGTTGTTTTTTTTCAAGATCATCGAACTTAGTCACTTTGGTATATAGCAAAGCTAGAAAATAAAAGCTTATTATTTGTATGATGAATAAAAACACTAAGAAAATTGTAGTCATTTAAATCAACCTGTAAAGTCAACGAATGAACCTTTATACGGGTGCACTGTCTTCTCTTCCTCTTCGTTTTGTTGGCGGTCCCCGTCCAGCAATTGACTTTGGTCCTGGGATTGACCATCCGCTGATGTCTTCATGCTATTCTCCAACTCAGTCACGGACTCTCTTCCCTTAAAAGTCTGCCTTTCTGTAAGGGAGTTGGCATGGTCCATGTTCAATTGGGCTTGCTGGTGTTTTTGTTCTGCTAGCTTACCAGCATCAAATGTTTTTGGTATGGCAATTTGCAGTTCAATACCCTTCAAACTCATAGTATCCCTCCATCGACTATTTCAGATGATAATAGTTTGCGAAGTTTAAACAACGCTTTCGAATGAATTTGAGAAATACGTGATGTGGATAAACTCAGAATCTCTCCAATCTCCGTCAGTGTCATTTCTTCCGTATAAAAAAAATCCAATACTAGCTGCTCATTCTTATTCAGTTCGGTGATTTTCGTTGCCAAGTCACCGATTAATTCACTCATCATGGTTTTTTGCTCCGGTGTTTTGGATACCTGATCTACAATAACGAAGGATTTGTGTCCGTCATCATCATCTTCATTCATTTTTTCATCGATTGATAAAACATTTGAAAAGTAATGTTCATGGACAGTTTGATATACCTGGTCAACACTTATTCCCATATGGCTAGCAATTTCATCTACAGTGGCATGGCGTTGCAGTTTCTGCTCCAGTTTTGTAATCTCTTCTTCTTGTTTTTTAGATTTCTCCCTTGAAGAACGCGGTAACCAATCCTCTTTCCGCAAGCCATCAATAATGGTCCCGCGAATTCGAAAAGAGGCATACGTTTCAAATTTCAAATCCCTACCAGGATCGAATTTCGTCAATGCATCAAATAAACCATGAAGTCCGAGACTCATAATATCATCGCGTGAAACATTTCGGGGTAATCCCGAGCTGATTCGCTGCACATGATAGGTAACAAGTGGAGTGTATTTTCGAACAAGTAAGTCACCTGCTTCGGGATCACGATTACGAATCCACAGGTCCCAACCTATATTCTCTTCCATTAAATCCTGTTTCGACATCGAATCCCTCACTTCCCATGATGATTCTGTCATAATTACTGCTATTATAGCAAACTAGCACAAAAAAAGGCGACTGAAGCGATCAGCCGCCGTCTTAATTCCTGAGCGGCCAGACGATTCCGCTTTTATTAATCAATCACACCTCGGTGTGATTGCGGCAAGATTTTGAATTGAGCTTGAGGCGTACAGGGGGGAAGGATTGAACTGCATCCTTCCTTGTAGGTCATGCAGTGGGGAAGGATGTAGTTCAATCCTTCCTTGTTGCGACAGGACGTCGCGAACTTAGACTGCCTTCCTCTAAACTCCCTTCAAAATCTGTGACATCCGCCGGAGGCTTTAATAAGGAGAAATGGAACTTAATATCTCCTTGTTAAATCTCTTTAGTATCTTTATTGACTGTTCGGACGCTAAGAATTGTTTGTGCAGGGTCAAATTCAATCGTTCTGCCATTTGAACCGCCTGTGTCTTCCCCTGTAATTGGAATGGACAACCGTTTTAATTCTTTTTTGACAGCCTCGACATTTCGTGGTCCAATTCGAATTGTATCGCTTGATCCGAATTGAAACATTTGTGAACCGCCGGCAATTTTTGCTTTCAAAGCCATTGGGCGGACCCCTTCCGTTTTCAGCAATTCCATCAATGCATAAATGCCCGTATCTGCAAATTTAGCAGCGTTCTGTTTATTTAATTTTCCCAGACTGGAATCTGGAAGCATTATATGTACCATACCCGCAATTTTCTTTTTATCATCATACAACACTACCCCTACACAAGAGCCAAGTCCAGATGTCCGGATTGTATTCGGTCCCCTGACAACATTCATATCTGCAATTCCAACTCTGACGACCTCTTTCAATATAATCATGTCACAAAACACCCAACGAGCGAAAAATCGTTCCATAAGAAGAAGGGTCAGGGAGTAGGAAAAAATGACCGTTAACGCTCGAGGCTCCATTAATGCCTTCCTCACGAATTTGCGTATCAATGACAATGACTTCATCGCTGTATTGGGATACTTCGATTAAGCCAAAGCTGACAATTGCTCCAACCATGTCAACACTCAAAGATGGAACGGTTGGGTAAATTTTTAAACCTGTTAAGTCAGAGAGTGCAGACAAATAAGAACCTGAAAGGATATTGCCAAGTTCCTGCATTGCAGATAGTCCTATTTCCGATACTTCGGGTGACGTAAAATCAAATGTTTCGTCCTGAATCAATTTCTTTATGAAGTGGTTAGCGGAATCCAATTGTAATACAAAAAACATGCTTCCGGACAAATCCCCTTCAATCCGTAGATAAATTCCAGCTACAATCGTTTCTGCGCCTCCGGCGAGTTCAAACATTTCATCAAATGAAACGAGTTCGACATTCGGAACACGCATGTCTATTTTGCGATCAAGCAACTGCGACAATGAAGTTGCTGCATGTGCTGCACCGATATTTCCGACTTCTTTCAATACATCTAGATGCATATCAGTGATCGGGATTTCAGAGTTCATCAGTCGTCACCCGCTTAATAGGTTCTAGGACCTTATCTAGGTTTAACATTATTAGAAGGTGTTTCCCTACCTTAGCAACACCCGATATGAAGTCTGATTCAATGGAGCCGACGACTTCCGGTTGCGGTTCGATTGAATCCACAGGAATATCCAAGACATCGTTTGCGGCGTCAACAATAAGTCCGACTTCATAATCTTCCAATGTGACGATAATTATCCTTGTGCTGTCGTCCAACTCACTAGTATCCAGTCCAAACCTTTCACGCAAGTCTACAATGGGTGTAACGAGCCCTCTAAGATTAATGACACCTTTGACATACGGAGGCGTCTTCGGTATACGTGTAATAGATAATACTTTCTCGATGGATTGGACGGCATCAACATTAATGGCATACTCCATATCCATTAGTTGGAAAACGATGACTTTTATTTCTTTCTGATTTAACTTGTCAGTCATTCTAGTTCCCTCCCGCCTATTTAATCAATGCGTTACAATCGACTATTAACGCAACTTGTCCATTTCCTAGAATCGTTGCGCCAGATATCGCGAATACGCTTTGTAAATAATTCCCCAGCGACTTCAAGACAATTTCCTGCTGCCCAATAAAACCACCGACAACAAGTCCTGCTAACTTATCACCTTTTCGTACGATAACAATTGACTGATGTTCGTCAGAAACACTAACTGTTTCCGGCATTTCAAAAATTTCCATCAAGTTGACAAGTGGTATAATATTGCCACGGAAATCAATTACTCTTTGGTTGTGGGCATTCATAATTTCCGTTGTTTGAATAATTGCCGTTTCAATGATAGATGATAGTGGAATTGCGAATACTTCATCTCCCAATTCCACAAGCATGACGGAAATAATAGACAGTGTTAACGGGAGTTGTACTTGGAACAAAGAACCTTGACCTTCTTTCGATTCAATCGAAATGAAGCCTCCGAGGGACTCAATTGTATTTTTCACTACATCCAGACCAACTCCTCGGCCAGAGACATCCGAGATTTTTTCAGCTGTCGAGAAACCGGATGCAAGAATGAGTTCTGCCACTTGACGGTCCGTCAATGTCTCAGACATTTCCTCCGAAATGATACCGCTCTTTATTGCTTTTGCCAGAACACGTTGACGATTAACACCTGCACCATCGTCCTCAAGTTCAATAAAGACATGATTCCCGGAATGATATGCGCGTAGTGTTACTGTACCTTCTTCAGGCTTGCCTTGTGCTAGCCGTTCGGCCGGACTTTCAATTCCATGATCCAATGCATTACGGATTAAATGGACAAGAGGATCGCCGATTTCATCAATAACTGTCCGGTCCAGCTCTGTTTCTGCTCCAATAATTTCGAGATTGATTTTCTTATTCAAATCACGCGCTAGCTGTCTTACCATTTTAGGAAAACGATTAAAAACTGTCTCAATGGGTATCATACGCATATTTAAGATAATTGTTTGCAAATCACCTGATATTCGTGTAATCCTTTCGACAGTTTCATTCAGTTCCGAATTATGGATTTCGCTAGCAATTGATTGGAGTCTGCCTCGGTCTATAACCAACTCTTCAAACAAGTTCATTAAGACATCCAGTCGATCAATATTCACTCGAATCGTTTTGTTGCCTGATGTCACACCTGTATTTCGTTTACCCTTTTGTTCATCTGGACTTTTACTCACGTCAGGGACATTTGAAATAGCCTTTTTGTTTTCCATAACTTCTTCTACCTGATCGTCATTATCCTGCTTCAGGTAATCATTTGTAATTTGCGTCACAGTAACATTTTGGATTTCAGATACTTTCATTACTTTAGTCTTTAATGCATCCGCATTTTCTTTTGTAATTAATGCAACAGTAAAGATTTCTTCAAAGTTTTCATTCTCAAGTTGTTCCACTTTCGGTTCCGACTTGATAATTTCTCCGGACTTCTCAAGTATTTCAAATACCATAAAAACCCTCGCTGCTTTTAATAAGCAGTCCTCACGCAGCTGAACGGTAATTTCAAACGCATTAAATCCTTGTTCAAAAGATTGGCTGATGACAGTCATTTCATATCCATCATAATGAAGGGGATTTCCTTCATCTTTACCATTTATAACAGGCGCTTCAGCAGTTGCTGCGGTTTCTGATGTAGCTTTGCTGACTGGATCTTTTCCAGCTTCGATTCTGTTGAGTGATTGGACAAGGTCCTGTACATCTTTCTTACCAGTCCCACCCAATGCAATATCCAAGACCATCTCTTCAAGATAGTCAACAGCCCTAAGTACAACGTCCAAAATTTCAGTTGTAACACGTATCTTTGAGTTACGGATTGCATCCAACACATTTTCCATCATATGAGTCAGTGCGGCGATGTCTTCATATCCCATCGTTGCCGACATCCCTTTCAATGTATGGGCGGATCGGAAAATTTCATTTACTATGCCAAGATCTTGCGGATTCTTTTCGAGTTCTAACAGATGTTCGTTGCATGATTGAAGATGTTCCTTACTTTCTTCAATAAACATTTCCAAGTATTGACTTGTATCCATCATGCCACCCCCTTCAATACTTTAAATTTTGCACTATCAGTCCTGCTATATTTTCCAAGTCTGCAACTTGATCAGCCAGTCCTGCTTCTTTTATGGCTTTTGGCATACCGTAAACGACTGATGACTTTGCTGATTCGGCTATAGTGATTGTCCTGCAGCTTTCCCGAAGAAGCACCATTCCATTTCTTCCGTCAAACCCCATTCCTGTCATGATAACGGTCAAATAGTTTAATTGATTACTTTTTGCTGCTGACTCAAGAAGTACGTCGACAGATGGACGATGTCCCATACGTGGTAGTTCCACTGCATCCAGATGAGCGTAGTAATTCATGCCTATTTTTTTAATTTTTAAATGCTTTCCCCCTGGTGCAATATACGCTGTCCCGTTTTCAAGCAACTCGGCATCTTCTGCCTCTTTGACATGGATATCACAAAGTCCGTCCAGTCTATCTGCCAAAGACTTTGTAAAACCTGGTGGCATATGTTGAACAATAAGTATGGGCGCGGATATGGATGCGGGCAAACCCGTAAGCACTTCTTGCAATGCCCTAGGTCCCCCGGTCGATGTACCTATTATAACAAATGTTTTAGTTGTTATCTTACTATTTATTCTGGAAACATTTATCGACTCTTTCTGATTATTAGAAGTCAAAGCAATCTCAGATGTAGTTCTGATTGGTTGATTAGTCAATTTTGATGGTGCCGGCTCGATTAACCGCAGATTAGTGAATTTCTTTGTTACTTTAGATATATCAACTTCTGCGGCCGCAATGACTTTTTCAATTATTTCTTCCTTCACCTCGTGAAGATTTAAGGAAATTGCCCCACCTGGCTTAGCGACGAAGTCAATTGCTCCGTATTCCATAGCCAGCATCGTATTTTCCGCTCCAATTTTTGTTGTGCTGGAAAGCATGACGACTGGTACCGGGTGATCAGTCATCATTTTTTTAAGTGCTTCGAGGCCATTCATAATTGGCATTTCAATATCTAGCGTAACTACGTCAGGTTTCAAAGACAGCACTTTTTCAACCGCATCCTTACCATTGCGAGCGGTCCCAATCACTTCGATTTCAGGATGCCCCGAAAGGAAATCTGATATGAGCTTACGCATAAACGCTGAATCATCCACGACAAGCACTTTCTTACGGTTGTCTCTATTCAAATTATCCACGCCCTTTCGTAAATAGGCTCCTAAGTTTTCCAAGGAACCTTTCTTCTATTTTGACCGCTTCAGTAGAGCTAGGGCTAATAAAAGTTTCTGCAATTGCAAATATTCTCTTGGAAATAGGGGCGTTTGGAAATAGAAGCAAAAATGGTTCTTGTGCAATAACCGCTTTATGAACAACTGGGTCTTCAGGAAGGAAACCTAGAATTCTCGTCTCTTTACCAAGAAACTTACGCATTGCATACTGAAGTCTTGTAATGGCATCGTTTCCATCATCTCCTTTTGTAACCCGATTGCTTACAATGCTGAACACTTTTTCAGAATCTTGAAGACAGATGAATTTCATCATAGAGTATGCATCTGTGATGGAAGTCGGTTCGGATGTCGAAATCACAATGATTTCATCGACCGCAACAATCAATTCAATCGAATTTTGAGTCGCACCGGCTCCCATGTCAAACAATATGAAATCATATTGTTTTTGCAGATACTCAAATGCTTGAATGAGTCTCTCGAACATTTCCGATGACCACTCCATCACCGTATCAAGGCCAGAACCTCCTGATATGAAAGACACACCCCCAGGCGCCTCATTAATCACTACATCCAATTCCTGTGTTCCTAGCAAATAATCTCTCAAACTATATTGTGGTGTCGTACCGAGAAGGATATGAATGTTACCCATTCCGATATCCATATCGATAATGAGCACTTTCTTCCCTTTTGAAATAAGCGCATAGGCAAAATTTGTTGAGAAGTTTGATTTTCCGACTCCGCCTTTTCCACTTACTATTGCAATCGATTTTGATATTTCACCTTGGGACTCCATCATCTTAAGTCTGAGCGTTTCAGCCTGATCACGCATCATAAGCACCCTTTAATAATAAAGTGATAAGTTTCATGCTATCTGCTTCAATGATATCTTCCGGCACTTCTTGACCGTCGGTGTAATATGCGGTTCCAATTCCATAATCCTTCATCAAATTAATGACGGGACCCATTGAGCCTGTTTCGTCCATTTTTGTAAAAATGAATTTCTCGATTGGAAATGCATTGAACTGTTCTACAATTACCCTCATATCTTCTTCCTTTGAAGTCACAGATAATACCAGATATGATTCCATATCCAGTGAAAAATCGATGAGGCGTGTCAAATCTTCTACGAACTTAGCCTCCTTATAATTCCGGCCAGCCGTATCGATAAAAACCAAATCCAAGTCTTTCAGTTTCTCAATCGCTTTTTCAAAATCATTGCTGTTGTATGCGACTTCCACTGGTGCTTGTAGTAGGTTCGCATATGTACGTAGCTGCTCGATTGCCGCGATTCTGTATGTGTCAGTAGTAATAAAACCGATTTTCTTCTTTTTTTCAAGTAGCGCTCTTGCAGCAATTTTAGCGATTGTAGTCGTTTTCCCTACCCCTGTAGGTCCCAGCACGTTAATGTATTTTTTGTTGAAAGATATTCCGCCGAACGGTAAACTTCCAATTTCTTGGTCCAAAAATTGCTTTACAATCTGAAGTTGCTCTTCCACAGTAAAATCTTTTTTATCAGCTTTCATCCGATTAAAAAGATTTTCACCTATTTGATGAATAGTGTTCTCCGACAACCCCTGTTTACGGAGATGCGCGAGCAACGGTTTGATTTCATCAGGAAACCGAGAATGAGATGCAGATTGCTGCATATCCCTCAGCATTTTTTTCACTTCAGTCATTTCTTTCTTCAATTCAACAGACTCGACTCTATCCACGTCTGATGCAATCAATGGAACTACAGTTTCTGCTACATTCATTACTGGTTCATCGAAGCCTGCGACTACTTCCACGGATTTCTTTTTAAATAGCCCTAGAAAACCTTTAGATTTAACGACAGATGAACTAAGAATGATCGCATCATCCCCAAAATCCATGCGTACTTTTTTCATGGCATCTACCATCGAATCAGCCGAATACTTTTTCATTTTCATCAGATATCCACCACCCCGACACTTTGGACTTCAATTGAAGATTCAAGTTCATTGTATGATAACACTGGAATTTGCGGAAAATACCGCTCAGTTATTTGTCTCAAGTACATTCGGATTGCCGGAGTACAAAGAACAACTGGAGATTGATCCATCAATGCAACACGCTCTACTTCGCCTGCGATTGATTCGAGAATTTCCTGTGAATGTTGCGGGTCAATTGATAAATAATTACCTTGTTCAGTCTGTTGAATATTGTCAGCAATCATTTTCTCCACTTTTCCAGACACCGTCAGTACTTTAAGTGATTGACCAGTTGCTGCATACTGATTCGTAATTTGCCTAGCAAGTGCTTGCCTGACATACTCCGTTAAGACATCAACATCAGACGTGAATTTAGAATAATCCGCGAGTGTTTCAAAAATAATTGGTAAATTCCGCACTGAAACATGCTCATTAAGTAATTTCGCAAGTACTTTTTGAATTTCACCAATCGATAATGGTGTAGGTGTCAACTCATCTACAAGGATTGGGAACGTTTCACGCACGTGATCAACAAGTTGTTTTGTTTCTTGACGCCCAATCAATTCTGCAGCATTCGCACGAATCACTTCGGTCAGATGCGTCGAAACGACACTTGGCGGATCAACAACTGTATAGCCAAGAATTTCAGCGTCTTCTTTCACCTCTTCAGTAATCCACTTAGCTGGGAGTCCAAACGATGGCTCGATTGTATCAATGCCTTCGATTGAATCATCTCCTCCTGGGCTCATTGCAAGATAATGATCCAGAAGTAGTTCACCTCTCGCCAATTCACTTCCTTTAATTTTGATCCTATACTCATTTGGTTGTAGCTGGATATTATCTCGTATACGGACAACAGGGATAACAAGCCCAAGCTCAATTGCAAGTTGCCTACGGATCATGACAACACGGTCAAGTAGATCCCCGCCTTGTGTTGCATCAACAAGCGGGATAAGCCCATAACCGAATTCAAATTCAATCGGATCGATATTGAGTAGATTAACAACGTTTTCAGGACTTTTCAGACCTTCCGTTTCTATATCCTCTTCCATTTCCAGCAATTCTTTGGGATCTTCTTCAACTTTTTTAGACATTACGTATGCTCCCACCGCTAATGCAAGTGCAATTGGCATTGTGAAAATGTCATTAATTGGTGTAGCTAGACCAAGCAATAGAACTGTAGCAGCAGCGACATAAAGCAGTTTTGGCTGTCCTAGTAGCTGTGAAGTTATATCCGCACCCAGATTACCTTTAGATGCGGCGCGAGTGACGACAATACCCGTAGCTGTCGATGTGAGTAAGGCAGGTATTTGGGAAACAATCCCGTCACCGACTGTTAGTTGTGAGAAGAGTAATGCCGCTTCCCCGAACGGCAGTCCCATTTGGGCTACACCGATTATCATACCGACGAGTAAGTTTATAATAACGATGATAATACCGGCGATTGCGTCCCCTTTGACGAATTTTGTTGCTCCATCCATTGCACCGTAGAAGTCGGCTTCATTACTAACTTTTTCACGTCTAGTACGTGCTTCTGTTTCCGAAATCATACCTGCGTTTAAATCGGCGTCAATACTCATCTGTTTCCCTGGCATTGCATCTAGTGTGAAACGGGCAGCTACTTCAGATACCCGCTCCGCCCCTTTTGTAATGACGATGAACTGGATGATTACTAGAATGATGAAAATGACGAGACCAACGACGATATTCCCGCCTGTAACGAACGTCCCAAATGTCTCAACGACACTCCCCGCATCACCGTTCGCTAAAATTGCACGCGTTGTTGAAACGTTGAGGCCGAGTCGGAAAAGCGTTAGAAGAAGAACTAATGTGGGGAAAATTGAAAACTGTAACGCTTCCTGCATATTCATGGCTGTTAAAAGAACTAAAAGTCCGAGTGTAATATTTATAATAATTAAGAAACTTAAAAGCCATGGTGGAAGCGGGATGACAAGCATCGCAACGATCATGATGACCGCCGCGAGCACTCCTATATCTCTGAATTGCATGTCATCCCTACTTTCTTGTATGTAATCAAATACGCCAAAGCATATTTATTTTCAGATTTTGAATTGAGCTAGTGATAGTAGGAAGGATATAGTTCGATCCTTCAAGGAAGGACTGTATTGTGTCCTTCAAGTAAGGATGAAGTTCAATCCTTACTACTTGTAACTGAGTTAAATTTTGCGCTGAATTCTATACACGTACGCAAGTACTTCAGCAATTACTTTAAAGAACTCTTCCGGGATCCTTCCGCCAATTTCGACATCATCATAAAGCGATCTGGCAAGTGGGCGATTCTCGACCATTACGACGTCATGTTCTTTAGCAATCAATTTAATCTTTTGAGCAATGAAGTCAACGCCTTTTGCAACAACAATTGGCGCGTCCATATCTCCATCCTTATACTTTAACGCAATCGCATAATGGGTAGGATTTGTAATGACGACATCTGCATTTGGTACTTCCTGCATCATGCGCCTCATCGACATTTCACGTTGAAGCTGCTTAATACGTGATTTGATGATAGGATCACCTTCAGAGTTTTTATATTCATCCTTGATATCCTGCTTAGACATCCGGAGATTTTTTTCATAGTCAAATTTCTGATACATAAAATCTAATAAGGAAATGAATAACAATACTAATGCAGCTACGATTCCCATTAACGCCGTCAGTTGGGCTACAGTCGTTAACGTATCCCATGGACTTTTGAACGCCAATCCAAGTACTTTGTCGATATTTGCCATGACGATAAGTGTTGTAGTTGTACCGATAAATGAAATTTTCAATATGGATTTCATTAATTCCACAATGGCACGAATGGAAAAAATACGTTTGAATCCTTTGATAGGGTCAATTTTCTTTAAATCCATTTTTAACGGTTCACCTGTAATAAGTAAGCCGAATTGGAACACATTCCCCGCTATGCCCGCAACGACAGCAATGAGCATAACAGGCAACAGGATAAAAGCCATTTGAATCAATACATCACTGTAAATAATCATTGCCTGGGCTTCATCCAATTTAGGTATTGTGATGAATTCATTAAACGCCTGATGGAAAAACACGAAAAAGCGGTCCCTCATCATTCCAGCCGAAAAAAACAGGAAAAGGAACACGGAAAGTAGAAGAATTGCACTTGTAACGTCCTGACTTTTAAGCACTTGCCCTTTCTTACGAGAATCTTGGCGCTTTTTTGGAGTGGCTTTTTCGGTTTTTTCCCCTGCAAAAAATTGCAGATTAAGCCGCAATAACATATTAACCACCTCCAAGAATAATCATCAAGTCCCTCATACTCAAAATCATCACTTCAAACAATTTCTTCATCACCTGAATCATAACGCCCATCATAATAAATAAAACGATGAAACTGACGCCAATTTTGATTGGAAATCCAACGACGAAAATGTTTAATTGCGGTACTGCCCTTGCTGTAATTCCAAGTGCCAAATCGACTAGGAATAAGGTTGCCACTATCGGTATTGACATTTGGAAAGCAATTGCAAATGTAGTCGCAAACGTTTTTATAACGAACTCAACCAACCGCTCTTCTCCAAAAGCTGGCCAAAGTTGATCCGCTGGAATGAATTGATAGCTGTAATAAATTCCATCCAACAACAAATGATGTCCGTTCAATGCGAGCAATAAAAGAATTGCTAGGGAGTTGAAAAACTGTCCTAACAACGGAGATTGTGCCCCCGTTTGAGGATCAATGACGTTCGCAATGGCGAAGCCCATCTGAAAATCGATGAACCCGCCAGCAATCTGAATTGCAGACATGACGATGAAGGCTATGACCCCAATAAATAATCCAGTCATTGCTTCTTTAATAATCAAGAGAAAATAAGCTCCATTTATCTCTAAATCAGGAATATCAATCGTATAGACCATTATCCAAGCAAGCACTACTCCGAAAATAATGCGATGCGTCGCGGGGATTGCCTTATAAGAGAACAGTGGAAGTGTTACAAAAAAAGCCGTGACCCGTGTTAATACGAGTAAATATGCTGCGAATGAAGGTACTAGTTCTTCCATCTAATCATCCGATATACCGACCAAGATTCTCAAAAATATCAGCCGTAAACGAAGTTACCCTCGCAAGCATCCATGGACCGAAAAAAACGACTCCTACGAGGACAGCAACTATTTTAGGAACAAATGCCAATGTCTGTTCTTGAATTTGTGTTGTAGCCTGAAATATACTGACAGCAAGTCCCGAAACGAGTGCAAGAATTAGAAGTGGTCCTGAAGTCAATAGAATGACCCAGATTGCACGCTCAGCTATTGATATAACCATTTCTTGTGTCATTCAAAACTCCTCCTAAAAACTCTGCAGCAATGATTTGATGATGAGATACCATCCATCTACCAGGACGAAAAGCAGTATTTTAAACGGTAAAGATATCATAACTGGTGGCAACATCATCATCCCCATTGACATTAAAATACTTGCCACAATCATGTCAATGACTAGAAATGGGATGAAAATCATGAAGCCCATTTGGAATGCTGTTTTTATTTCACTCAGCGCGAACGCCGGGACAAGCATCGTTAGCGGAATATCTTCAAGTGATTCAGGTCGATCTGCTTCATTGTATCGGAGGAATAACTCTAAATCTTTCTGCCTGGTATGTTTACTCATGAATTCTTTAAATGGCATACTGGCCAACTCATAGGCTTCTTCGAGTGTTATCTCTTCTTCAAATAAAGGTGTAAGTGCTTCTTCGTTCACTTGCTGAAATGTCGGTGCCATGATAAAAAATGTTAGAAAAAGCGCGAGCCCCACGAGTACTTGGTTTGGAGGCATTTGGTTTGTAGCGAGTGCTGTTCTGACGAATGATAGAACAATTATGATTCTCGCAAAAGAAGTCATCAAAATTAAAATCGCCGGAGCAAGTGATAAAACGGTCAGCAACAACATCATTTTAATGGATGTCGATACGTTGGATGGGTCACTATCCGAAAAAAATTGAGTAATATCATTCATCTCGGTTGCGCTCCTTTTCTGTCAAGCGGCCGATATGCCGTTTCCTTTCCTCTTTCATCTCCTCAATCCTCGATTTAAAGAGACTGCTAAAATCAGTTGACTCTTCCGAATTTTCATAAGGTGATTTTTTTGATTTCCCTGCTACTCTAACTAGTAATTGATTGAGCATTCCATTCGGCAAATCTGTAGTATCTGTATTGTAGAACTCAACAAGCTTGTCTATTTCTTCAGGGTCAGTAATCTCTTTTAATAATCGGATGTCATCACCTACACCAATGAGGTAATAGGCTTCTCCAATAACGACCAGCTGAATTGATTTATGCTGCCCAAGTGAGATACCACCCATATTTTTCATGAATCGACTTTTATCGTAAAGTTTATTTTTCCGATTAACGAACTTCAGAAGCCCAAATAATAAACCGATGACGAAAAGTAAAGCAAACATTGTTTTTATATAATCTCCAGCTGAAGTACCAACTGATTCTTTTTCTGTAGGTACGTCAGTTGGCGGAACATCTACTTCAGAATCTGAACGGTCTTCCGTTTCAGTTTCCGGGTCTCTAGTAAACAAATCTGACACAGGCTTATCGGGATCCGGCTCTGTGTCAGCATTAGCAATTATTAATGAGAATTGATTCACTAAAATAACGATTAAAATGAGAGCTAAAAAAAGCTTTTGTATATTCATTAATTTCATCCTTCGGTTATCCTAATGCTTTTTCAATTGCTTCGACGACTCGGTCTGCCTGGAACGGTTTGACAATGAAGTCTTTCGCTCCTGCTTGAATTGCATCGATAACCATACCTTGTTGTCCCATTGCTGAGCACATAATGACCAGTGCAGATGGGTCTTTCTCTTTAATCGCTTTCAGAGCTGTTATTCCGTCCATTTCAGGCATTGTGATGTCCATCGTAACGAGATCAGGCTTTAATTCTAAATACTTTTCAACCGCTTGTGCACCATCTGCCGCTTCTCCAACAACCTCAAAATTATTTTTTGTCAAAATATCTTTTATCATCATACGCATGAAAGCTGCATCATCTACTATTAATATACGTTTACCCATTTCCATGACCCCCTGTTAGTTATCTTAAATTATTCAAACGATCTGTTTGGCTTAAAATATCTGTAATTCGTACACCGAAGTTTTCGTCGATTACGACAACTTCACCTTTTGCGATATGGCGATTATTCACTAAAATATCAACCGGCTCGCCAGCAAGTTTGTCTAGTTCTATAATAGAGCCGCTCGACATCTCCAAAATCTCTTTAACAGAACGTTTTGTTCTTCCCAGTTCTACTGTAACCTGTAACGGAATATCCAATAGCATATTTAAGTTATTCGTTTCCGAACTATTCAAAGTGGGATTATCGAAACTAGCAAACTGTGCCTGCTGAACTTGCACTTGAGGTGGTTGTTCCCGCATAGGCATTTGTTGTTGTTGTTGTGGTACAGGTTGTCCATATTGTGCTTCATAGCCGGGCTGTTCCATGCTTTGATATGACTCTTGCTGAATAGGGGAAGAAGGTTGTTGCAGTTTAGGAGGAGCCATTTCTGCAACTGCAGCGGTTTCTTCCTCAGCATCCCCACCCATGAGTGAGGCAACTAAATTCTTTCCAAATACAAGTGGAAGTAATTGCATGATTTTCGAATCGATTAACGAACCTACTTTAAGTGTAAAGGATACTTTTATCAATAAATCGTCTTTCGGAATTAATTCCCGGCCCTTGTTTTCCAAGACATTCATCAAATCAATTGACGGGGGAGAAATATCAACTTTTTTATTAAACAAGGTAGACATCGATGTTGCAGCTGAGCCCATCATCTGATTCATGGCTTCTTGGACGGCACTTAAATGGATTTCACCAAGATCCATATTTGGCTCGGAACCGTCTCCTCCCAACATTAGATCTGCGATAATAGCTGCATCACTCAGTTTGATAACAAGTAGGTTCATCCCACTAAGCCCTACTGTATAGTCCACTTTGACGGCAACATACGGATGGATGAACTCCGCTTCTAATTCTTCCTTACTAACTACTGTAATAGTTGGCGTCGTAATTTCAACTTTTTGTTCAAGTAATGCAGATAATGCCGTCGCTGAACTTCCGAAGGAGATATTACCAATTTCACCAAGCGCATCCTGCTCCATTGCATCCAGATAATCTTCGGTTATCACACCTTTTTCCGGTTCAACCACAGACTCACTATTCGGTAATGGTTCCCCTCGTAACAACGCTTCAATTTCTTCCTGCGAAAGAATATTATCACTCATCATCTTCATCCCCTCTAATCTTCATATCAATTATCTGAACAGCCATACGGTTTTTCAGATGCCCTGGCTGTGCTGTGAATTTGGGTACTTCACCGATTTTGATAATGAGCGGATCATCAATCTTACTATCTAACTTAATGACATCCCCTAATTGGAGATATAGAAAATCTTCAACTGACATTTCACCAACCCCAAGCTCAGCAATAACGGACAGCGGAGCCTTTTTCAATCTGTTTTCGAGGACTACACTTTGCTCTGGGGTCGGCTCTTTTTTATTGGACTGCATAAAATAACGGACTGATAGTTGTGGAACGATTGGCTCCAAAACAACATGTGGAATACAAATGTTAATCATACCGCTAGATTCCCCAATAATAATATTAAAGGAAATGACAACGACCGTTTCGTTAGGCGATATCATTTGGAGGAATTGCGGATTCACTTCAATCTCAGTAAGGAAGGGATCGATATCAATGATTCCGGACCACGCTTCACGTAAGTTATCAAAAGAACGTTCAAAAAGGTTCGTCATAATCTTCAATTCAATTTCAGTCAGATTATCAACCTTTCCTGGGCTAGCTCCAACTCCTCCCATCAGGCGGTCTAGCATCGTATAGGCAATGTTTGGATTCACTTCCATTAGGATATTGCCATCCAGGGGTGGAACTTCAAAAATATTAATTAATGTCATATTCGGGATTGAACGAATAAATTCCTCAAATGGAATTTGATCGACCGACGCGACATTTATTTGGACATACGTTCGTAATTGTGCTGAAAAGTAAGTCGTCAAAAGTCTTGCAAAGTTTTCGTGAATCCTAGTTAAACTGCGAATCTGATCTTTGGAAAATCGCAGGGCACGTTTAAAATCATACACTTTAACTTTTGGAGTCTCATCTTCCTTCTTCATGTCTTCTGCAGACATTTCCCCTGTCGAAATCGCGGATAATAAAGCATCGATTTCGTTTTGGGATAAAATATCCCCGGACATACGGTCACCTCCCGGCCTCTAAATTTAGTGGACTAATAGTCAATCGTTATTGAATGATATAAGAAACGATATAGACTTTCACGACTTCCCCCTCTTGCATAAGGGGATTAAGTTGGGATTTCAATGCGTCCTCAAACGACATTTTCCCTGTTTTCCCCTCAAGGTCTTTCTCCGTCATTTCAGAAAGTTCTTGGATGACAATGTTTTTCACTTGAAAATCCCTTTTAGCAAGCTCCTCTGCCGCATCCTTATTTTCCGTTTGAATTTTTAAAGTGAGACGGATAAATTGTCGGTCACCCAGATTTGTTGTAATTTCTTCAACATCGACCGATGATTCGATAACCTCATCAATGGTGGGCTCTTTCACTTCATCATCTTTATTTAGCTGCATAACTAGTATGAGAGCGACAACGCCGATTAATGTAATACAAACTAATATGATTAATGATACTGTCAGTAATTTATTCTTCATTTTCTTCACCTCGTATATGCGGATTTGATAACAACTGGACCGCCTTATAAAATTCGACAATCCGGCTGTTTACATCATCAGCCGCATCGAGTACCACATATTTTGCCCCTGTCGTTAGGGTGATTGTCGTGTCTGGAAACGACTCAATTCTTTCTATGTACAGCGCGTTCAATGTGAACGCACTTCCATTTAGTCGAGTAACTTGTATCATATGTAAGGGGCCGGGCTGTAAGAGCCGGCCCGACCCTCCTTTTCTAATAAAGCTATGTTAGGTTAAATGATTAATATCGTTGCTTATCGTTTCAAGTTAACGAGTTCCTGCAGAATTTCATCGGAAGTTGTAATGATACGCGTGTTTGCTTGGAAGCCACGTTGTGCGACAATCATTTCAGTGAATTCTTCGGCAAGATCGACGTTAGACATTTCTAGGAAACCTGAGTTGATTGTTCCAATACCTGAAGAACTGGCCGTATTTAAAATGGCTGTCCCGGAGTTAGGAGAATTATTGAAGTTATTCCCACCGTTTTTGTCCAATCCACCTGGGTTAGGGAATTTTGCTAATATCAAAGTTCCCGCATATTTCAGTGCACCAGTATCGTCTACATATGAGACTTTTCCATCTTGACCAACACTCATGCTCTTAGCCGTTGTGGGAATAGTAATCGTTCCTAAGGTAGTTTCTGCAACAGATGGTGGCGTTCCCGTAGTACTGATCACGGGGTCTTGGCCATTTACAGCAGGGATTCCAACAACGTATTGACCATCCGAGTTTACTAAAGCCCCTACCTCATCCATGTAAAAGTTTCCTGCTCTTGTATATTGAATATTATCAATACCGTTTGAAGCATTTTTTTGGCCTACTTGGAAAAATCCGTCTCCAGACATCGCTAAATCCAATGTGTTTCCAGTAAACTGTGTCGAACCCGGTGTATGAAGTGTATCAATAGTAGCTATTTGCGATCCAAGTCCTACTTGTTTTGGGTTAACTCCCCCTCGTGTATCTCCAGGTCCTGAAGCCCCGGCAACTGTCTGTGAAATCAAATCCTTAAAAACCGTCCGTCCTTTTTTAAACCCATAAGTATTGACATTCGAAATATTATTACCAATTACATCAAGCTTCGTCTGAAAGTTTCGTAGACCTGAGATTCCTGAGTACATTGAACGTAACATTTATATTTTGCCCCTCTCGTTTGTAAAAAAGTGTAGCCGCATCTATCAGTCAGCGGCAATCGGCATCCATTAAGGTCCTGCCGGTATTAACTCAGTACGATTGTGCCATCGATATTTGTAAATAGTTGATCTTTCGCTTCCATGCGATCCATCGCTGTTATGACTGTTGAATTTTTCGCACTGACAATAAGTGCTGCCTGATCCATCAATACAAGCGATTCTTTGATTCCCTTCATCTTCGCTTCGTTTACCTTTTCAGTGACATGTGCCCATTCAGCATCCGAAATATGAATATTTCGTTCCGCTAGACGATCTGATGCGTGTTTGCTGATTTTAAGTTCAGCAGGTTGTACCGCTTTGTTCAGATGTTCTAAAAACGATTGTTTCGGGCTTTGCACAGTTAGTAGCGGTTGTCCTTGGCGTATGAGTGGCTGCGCTGGAATGCGATGAATGTTCATATTATCCATACAATCGCTCCGTTCTATCTTATTGGCTTATCGACGTAAAACTATTTCCATCAATCCTGTTTCCGTCGTTTAAAATATACTGCAGTTTCCCTTCTTTATTGGAAACGGATACGACTGTCCCTGTCTTCTCTTCTTCACCAACCGAATAACCGACCGTTTTACCGATTAACATGCTAGCTTCGACTAAACTATTAGAATTTCCTGACCCCGCGAGCACTTCTGATATATTTCCTGGTGTCAGTTCTTTTCCATCCTGCATCGTAAAGACCGCCGAACCATTCACAAACTTCACGGAATTAATCATTCCTGTTCCTTCATTGACAATCGGCTTACCATCTTCACCGACCTTATCCGACATCTCATGCCATTTAATACTTTTACCGACAAAACTGTTGTATTGGATCAGTTGTGATTGATTTTGCGCTTCAGCAAATTTATCAAAGGACTTCGTTAAATTCATTGTCTGTTCAAGTGAAGAAAATTGGGCCATCTGTGCAATAAACTCATTATCTTTCATGGGATTCGTAGGGTCTTGATTTTGCAGTTGAGCGATTAATAATTTCATGAAGTCATCTTTACCCATGACACCTTCTCCGGTTTTTCGCTCATCCCGTTTCTTATTGACCAAATACATCGAACTTGAAATGGGTTGTTGTTCATCAATCATTCTTTACACCTCCAACTCAATCATATATTCCTGGAATGACATCACTTCGTCTCCGTTTTGTTCATGTTTGTCTTCATCTTTAGTTTCTTGCTGGTTGAATGCATGCTCTCGATCATTCTTAGCTGTATCTTGCAGCGCTTGAGATATGTCGA
Organism: Sporosarcina sp. Y352; assembly: GCF_056786535.1. NCBI lineage: Bacteria > Bacillati > Bacillota > Bacilli > Caryophanales > Caryophanaceae > Sporosarcina > Sporosarcina sp. Y352. The sequence goes on along the minus strand of NZ_JBXCJE010000002.1, from coordinate 357,121 downwards.
TACGTTCCACTTGCAGATTCTGCTGTAGGAATGCGTTTCTAAGCTGATGCAACTGACTGTCCAGCATTTCTTTACCGAGTGCCGTTGATGCAAGTATTCTTGCTGTCATGACACCGTTCGTCTGAAGTAACTCAATTCGAACTTGTCCAAGGTGTTCGGGATACAGTTTGATGAGTAAACGATTCGTTCCACCTGTCTGACCAAAGTTTGAACGTTTAAATATATTTTGCATTTCTCGTAGCAAGGTCTCATTTTTAGCGTTATTGCGGTTTTCTTCAGAAGGTAAAAGGTCCCCTTTTTCTGCTAGAATGACAAAATGTCCGATATGCTTGGATTCCATCAACTGTGCTATGCCGTTTTTTGCATTTTTTGCAGAGTTTTCATTTTCTTCGAAATGCTTATTTGCTGTACCCAAGTAGCCTTGCAAGGAGAAAACAAGCTGTTCCTGCTTCATGAGCAAATCGGTTTTTGGCGCGGCGAGTTCTACTGTTTTTAACAACGTTAATAGTTCAACCGCCTGTCTTTGCGGTATACCACCTTTTCCTTTAAGTGCGTCCGTCAATTGGTTGAAAAACTGTGGACCCACAACTTCAACAGCATTAATTATTGTCCATAGATCAGTCGTACTGGACACTGCTGACAAATCAGCTTCACTAAGTCCTGCTTTTTCTAAAAGTGAAAGCATGCTTTCCATTAGCTGTTTTGGATCTAAATCGAGCAAGTTTGCAAGCTCTTCCAAATTACCCGCGTTGGTAATTGAGTCTAGTTTATTGGTCGAATCTGTATTTTCATCATCTATTAAACCCTTTACAGCTGTATCAAGCTCCTTGAGGGATGTCGCTTCAAAAATCGCCATCATTGATTCGGCGGGTACGTCACTGTCAATTGCTTCAGATTTTATTCCTTCATTTGATGGAACTTTTCCAGCGATGCTGCTAAAAACTGAACCAAATGAATTTGTGGCCGACTGTCCTGATTGTGCATTATTCGACACTGCTTGGAGTTTCATTCCGTTCATTGCTTGTAGTGTTGCGATGTTCACTTATTCACCTCCCTTCAATACTATCGGTGAAAAACGTCTACTATTTAGTCATCATTGTGGTGTATTTTGCAGCATCATCAGGTGACATTTTTTCAAGGATTCCAGCAAGGGTATCAGTTTTTAAGCCAGTTAAAATCCGAATAGCTTCTGCATCACTCATTTTTGTAATGACAGGGGCTGCAGATTTTGACGACATCTGTTCAAAAGTTGTCACAATCTCTTTGAAATTTCGTTTGGAATCATCTTTTTCACGAATGAGAACGGCTATTTCATCAAGCAGTTTCTCCTGTTCAATCAGTAATTTCTCGATTTCATCAGATGATGTATCCAAATCTGTCTGGACTTTGAATAGTTGTGCTTCTTTCTCTTGAATTTCCGCTTGCATTGTGACAAGCCGCTCTTCAAGGACTAAATTCCCAGTGTCTGAATTCTCATTTTCCCTTTCAGCAATAAAGGGAAGGTTTTCCGTCAATCCTTTTGCCTTATCAAAAACATTAACGTCAAAAACAGTTGCTATGATTAAACCCACTGCCGTAACAAACAGGAGCGGGATAAGTACCCATAACAGAAGTACTTGAAATATCCCGGCACTTTTTTCTTTTTCGACGTTAGATTGTGCTACATTTTGTTTCATTTTTTTCGCCATATGATCACCCGTTTTCTCTTCTCCGGAACTTCAGCGTCGACAATTCATCAAGCTGAATTGCTTCTAGCTGTTCCATTTCAGCGCGATGATGTTCACGATCTTTTTCTTTCATTTTTTCAAACTTTCGCACCTCAAGCGTTTTTTCCAAAAGTTTATTCTCATACCAGTTCATTTTCGAGCGGGCTTGCATGACTTGTTGTTGCATTTCTGCAGTCCTTTTCTCTAAACTGGAAATGAATCTTGCATAGTGATGAATTTCATTAATTGAAAATCCAGCTGCCATCTTTACCTGCTGCTCTACGAGAATATCTTCTTTCTTCTTCAGTAATTCGTATAATTTGGTAGCAACTGTTTCAAATGCCTCAACTGCACCTTTAAATTCTACTTCAGTTTCTGTTTTTTCTTGTTCACGGAACGTCAAGACCTTTTCGAAGCGGTAGAGATAAGGTTTCATACATTCCCACCTCCTGTGCCAAGAGAAACGAGTTCCGCTATGCTGTCTTCCATTGAGATATTATCTTTATACCCTTGTTTTAAAAAGTTCGTAATAAGTGGCTCAAATTCAATTGCACGATCGATTTCATTCGATGTTCCCCGTTTATAGGCACCGATATTGATCAAATCCTCGGATTTATCGTATGTATAATAAAGATCACGCAGTTTTTCTGCTGCTTTTACATGTTCTTCATCTGCAATATGGTTCATAAGCCGACTTACGCTTTTTAAGACATTGATAGCAGGATATTGCCCTTTATTGGCGAGTGTTCGGTCAAGCACAATATGACCATCAAGAATTCCCCGTACCGCATCAGCAATAGGCTCATTCATATCATCGCCATCGACGAGAACTGTATAGAACGCTGTTATAGAACCGAACTCATTCGTACCCGTTCGCTCTAATAATTTAGGTAATATCGCAAAAACAGAAGGGGTGTAACCGCGCGTAGCGGGTGGTTCTCCGACAGCAAGCCCTATTTCCCGCTGTGCCATTGCAACCCGTGTTACGGAATCCATCATCAGCATGACGTTCATTCCTTTGTCACGGAAATACTCGGCGATTGCGGTAGCTGTGAACGCTCCTTTAATACGCATGAGTGCAGGCTGATCAGAAGTTGTCGCTACAACAATCGATCGGCTCATCCCTTCAGGTCCTAGGTCACGTTCGATGAATTCCCGAACTTCACGTCCCCGCTCACCGATGAGTGCGATGACGTTTAGGTCAGCTGTCGTATTGCGGGCAATCATGCCAAGCAGAGTACTTTTACCAACGCCGGAACCTGCAAAAATTCCGACACGCTGCCCTTTTCCAACGGTTAACATACCATCAATCGCTTTGACACCAACAGCAAGTTTTTCATTGATAGGTGGGCGAGTTAACGCATTCGGTGGATCCTGTTCTGTTCTGACAGTTGTCAGCCCTTTAGGAAGGATGCTATTGTCAATCGGATTTCCCATCGAATCGAGTACTTTTCCTACAAGATTCATCCCAACCTTGATTTCGAGTGGTTTTCCAAAGCTTTCAACAAGGCAGCCGCTTGAAATATCACGAATGTTTGTATAAGGCATCAGGATGACGATTTCCTCCTTGAATCCAACAACTTCCGCTTTAATAATCGAGGTATCTTTTCCAGAAGTGTTCAAATGAATATGGCAAACATCACCAATTGAGCTTTCAGGTCCTTGTGACTCAATCATTAAACCGACTACACGGACAACGCGTCCAAGTTTCTTGAAGGTCTTCACATTTGGAATGAATTCAATTAGTTCCTCCGCTTTTTTCATCATCAAACACCACTTTCTAGGATTTCGATGAGTTTTTCCCTTAGTTCATTCAATTGTTCATCAATGCTTACAACAATCCGTCCGTGGTTTGTTTCAATATAGCAATCTGCAGATTCAAAATCCTCATTTGAAAAAATAAGAAAAGGCACATTGGGCGGAAATATAGATGCAAGTTCAGAGCGATTCTCCGAAACAAGTTTAAAATAGTCGAGAGAAACGTATAATTTAATTTCTTTCATTTCCCGAGTCTCTTTCAAAGCTCTCTTAATAACCGATAAATACTTTTCCTTATCATCCTCAAGCGTCTGGCCGATAATTCTTTCGGCGGACAGCATTGCTAAATCGAGAATGACACGTTCCTGGCTATCTAGGTATTGGCGCGCGTTATCATCTGATAACTCCGTGACTCTATTTGCGGTCTCAATAGAGGCAGCTATATCTGATATAGATTTATTGTGCCCTTCCTCATATCCAACTTGGAAACCTTCTTCATATGCTTGTTGCTGCAGCTCGGTTTTCTCGTTCTGCCATGCTTTTTGCATAGATGCTATATCTTCAGTGGCGGTTTGTCTTAATTGTTCAATTGACGCTTTTTCAACTTCATTCGCTTTACTTGCTTCTTTTAACAAGCGGTCACGTTCAGCTAGCACTTCATCTAATGATGGTTCTACTATCGTGTTGGCTTCCTGCGAAACAGTCAGACTACGTATGGAAATTTCTTTCATTTCTCCAACTTCCAGTATCGTATTAAACGATCGAAATACATTAGACAATGATGTCATCTCCTCCACCACGCGCGATAATGATTTCACCTGACTCCTCGAGCCTACGTATAATGCCAACAATACGTGATTGTGCTTCTTCCACATCTTTCAAACGGACAGGTCCCATGACTTCCATTTCTTCTTGGAATGATTCCGCCATTCGTTGTGACATATTCCTGTAGAGAATATCCTTCACTTCTTCACTTGAAACTTTCAATGATAGGATTAGATCTTCATTTTCACAATCACGTACGATACGCTGAATCGAACGGTTATCCAGTGTAACGATATCTTCAAAGACAAACATCCGTTTACGAATTTCTTCGGCTAATTCCGGATCTTGAATTTCAAGCGCATCCAGAATCGTTTTCTCCGTCGTTCTGTCAACACCATTCAGTACTTCAACAACGGCATCAATGCCACCCGTTTCCGTATAATCCTGCGTTACAGTTGAAGAGAGCTTACGTTCAAGCACTGCTTCGATTTCACTGATGACTTCTGGTGATGTGGAATCCATCGTCGCAATTCTCTTTGCTATATCTGCTTGCATTTCTTGCGGTAATGACGATAAAATCATTCCAGCTTGTTCTGCCTCCAAATAAGACAGAATGAGCGCGATTGTTTGTGGATGCTCGTTTTGGATGAAATTTAATATCTGTGAAGGATCGGCACGTCTGGCAAAATCAAAAGGTCGTACTTGCAAAGATGAAGTAAGACGATTAATAATCGCTTGTGCATGTTCCTTGCCGAGCGCTTTTTCAAGTACTGTCTTCGCATAACCAATACCGCCTTGTGAAATATAATCCTGTGCAAGCGCAATATTATGAAACTCTTCGATAATTTCTTCCTTCACCGATGATTCAACTTTTTTAACCCCTGAAATTTCTAGTGTCAGTCGTTCAATTTCATCTTCATTTAGATGCTTATAGATTGATGCTGAAACTTCTGGACCGAGGGAAATGAGTAGGAGTGCTGCTTTTTGCTTACCTGTCATCCCTTTGCCTTTTTTCACCACAATTTATCCCTCCGTCATTCCTCGGCTATCCATGTACGCAATAATTTGGCAAACTCTTCCGGTTTTTCTTTTGCCATCTTCTCCAATTGTTTTCTACGGACAGTTCCTTCTGTTTCAAGCTCTGTGTTTATGTCATTTACATCAAATGATACAAGTTGTTCTTCGATAATTAGTTCATCTTCCAGTTCTTCGGCTCTTCTCCGTTTTTGGAAGAAGGCAAAGACAAGAATTGCGATGATAACTAGCAATGACACACCAATCACATAAACCCACCAAGGGATTACAGTTTTCGGCTCTGAGAAGTCCGTAATCTTGCCATTGAAAGGTTGGACAGAAACAACGATTTTGTCGTTCAACTCTGCATCAGTTAAATCTCCAGAAGCTTCTTTATCAATCGACGTTCTAATAATCGTTTCAAGAATCCGTTGGACATCTTCTTGCAAACCCGGTGGCATGGATGTTGCATCATCTGCTACTGGCGGTTCTACCATGACCTGAATTCCTATATCACGAATTTTATAAGGACTTTCAACAATTTCTTTACGGATTCGGTTCACTTCATTATTTACCGTTTCTTCTATCTTTTCATAATCTCCATTTGAAAACGTACCTTCCACAAACCCAGTACCGTTATCTGTTGGATCTTCTGCTTCAGGAGTGCCACCTGCAACTGGCCCATTCCCTGTAAATGACTCCGTGAGACGCTGGACGCTGAGCGCGATGCCTTCCATACTCTCCTCATCGACTGGTGTTACAAGATTCTCTTCCCTATTTTCAAGTTGAAAATCAATATCCGTTGTTACGGAGACCACAATTTTATCCTGTCCCATCATTGTTCCGAGCATCATCTGCACTTGTCGTTGTAAATCACGTTCTATTGTCTTTTTGACCGACATTTGATCTGCAATACTTGGTCCGGATGGATTATCGGTAGTCTTCAAGTCGAAGTATTCGAAATACTGGTTTGTTATAACAATATCGTCCGTTGATAGATTTGGGAGACTCTTCGAGACGAGGTTATATAACGCAGTGATCTGCGGTTCGCTAAACTGATGGCCAGCATCTGTATTAAGAACAATCGATGCACTAGCCTGTTGAGTGCTTTCATTCAAGAAAACACTTTCCGTTGGCAACGTAATCATGACTTTAGCATCTTTAACGCCTGCTATTCCTTTAATCAGGTTAGCTAGTTCCGTTTGCATTGAAGCGAGTTTAATCATATTAAACTCATTGTCCGTTGTTCCAAATCCTGCATTTTCCGCAAAAAAGGAATAATCTATCATTCCTGAGTTTGGAAATCCTTCCGCGGCAAGCGATACCAGTAAATCATCTACACGCTCTTTTGGTACGAGTATTGAAGTTCCACCTGGCGCAATTTCACTTGGCACGCCTTGGCTATCCAACTGTTCCTTTATCCGTCCTATTTCAGATTGGGATACTTCAGAATACAGGGGTACAAATTCTGTCCTTGATAGGAAGAAAGTCAGTATAGCAGCGATTATAATAACCGCAGCGGCAGAACCGAAATAGGTTATTTTTTGTTTTTTTGTACGACTTAACCAGAACGTCTGAATATCAGCTCTGATTTTCGCCAATCTTTCATTCATTGTAATCCTCCGGTCAGCTTACGGAATTCGAAAATCCAACTTAATTTGAATGAGTCACTCATTCATACAGGCATACGGATAATTTCCTGATATGCTTCCACTACTTTATTCCGCACTTCCATTGTTGCATTTAAGGCAATCGATGCTTTCTGCGATGCTATCATGACGTCATGAAGTTCAATATCTCCGCCACGCACAAGTTTTTCTGTCATCAAATCTGATTCATATTGTTTCGTATTTACTTCTTGGATTGCCTCTTTCAAGAAAGTCCCAAAGCTTTGTTGCGCCTCACTGGGTGTCGGCTTCATTTGTGTATCCATTTTTAAAAGTCCTGCTGACTGCACTGGATTGAAAACAGATTGTATCGCCATTCTTTTATCATCCTTCCTAAACTATCATTTACCGATTTCAAGTGCTTTCATGAGCATAGATTTATTTGCATTAATAACAGTTACATTTGCTTCATAAGAACGTGTCGCAGACATTAGGTCAATCATTTCACGTAACGGGTCAACATTTGGCATCGAAACATACCCATCCTCATTCGCATCAGGGTGAGATGGATCAAAAACAAGCTTAAATGATGTTTCCGTATCTTCTTTAATAGTTGAAACCGTAACACCGTACCCCGCTGATCCTTTTACCTGTTTTCCCATTGCCGCATTCAACATTGACGAAAACTGTCCTTCCCGGGGTTGAAACGAAACAGATTTACGGCGGTAGGGCTGCCATTCACCCTCAACCATTCTCCCGCGTGTTGTATCTACGTTCGCCATATTGGAGGATATAACATCCATCCTAAGACGTTGAGCAGTTAATGCAGATGCAGAGGTGTTTAAACTATGAAATATAGTCAATGTTAACGACCTCCTTTAATGACGTTTTGTAACGTACTAAACTTCCCATTAATCCGATCGACGACTGCGTTATAGTAAATTTGATTCGACGCTAAATTTGCTTGTTCTTTATCCATGTCTACACCGTTTCCATTTTGACGATAGCGGAGATTTGAGTAATTGAAAACTCCGGGGTGAGTCGTAGGTGTATTAAAAGCGATATGCCTTTTATCCGTTCTGTAGGTTTCTAGAGAATTACCCCTCGCTTCATCGAAAACTTCTTTAAAACTGACGTCTTTCGCTTTGTAATTTGGCGTGTCAACATTTGCTATATTTTGCGAGATTACTTTTCCTTTTGTAGCAGAATAATCTAAACCCCGTTCCAATTGCGAAATCATCGTTCCAAATAAACTCAATCTTCTCACCTCTCAATCTATATATTCCCCAATAGTATGATGCTAATCTCTATAATTCTGATTATATTTTAGTATTAATATAGCTACTACTATTGTAGCGGATTTTGTAGATTCTTGTCTATCACTATATGATTAATAACCATTAGTTCATTTAGCACTATTTACAATATATAAGTCATTATGAGGATAATAATAGTTCAAAAATAATGGGTACTATGTATTTATTTATTTTCTGAATTCAATACTCACTTTATGCACGCTTGTTTAATGCAAATAAAAAAGCACTTCTCTTTTTTCAAAAGAAGTGCTTGAAAATTAATTGTTAATTATGATTTTTGCTTTTCGAGTTCTTCTAGGAATTTATTGTTAAGAACTTTAATATAAGTTCCTTTCATACCAAGTGAACGAGATTCGATGACGCCGGCACTTTCAAGTTTACGCAAAGCATTTACGATAACCGAGCGAGTGATTCCCACGCGATCTGCAATTTTAGATGCCACTAGCAAACCTTCGTTACCGTCAAGCTCATGGAAGATGTGTTCGATAGCTTCGTGTTCACTGTAAGAAAGTGAACTGATTGCCATTTGAACAACTGCTTTACTGCGTGCTTCAATTTCGATTTTCTCAGATTTTTCACGTAAAATTTCCATACCTACGACTGTTGCTCCATACTCTGCAAGAATCAAGTCGTCATCTTGGAAGTCATCTTTAAGTCTTGCGAGGATAAGCGTACCAAGGCGCTCACCGCCACCGACGATAGGAACAATTGTCGTCAAACCGTCTTTGAATAATTCTCGGTTTTCATTTGGGAATACTGAATGAGTATTGTGGACATCAAGGTTAGAAGATGTCTCTCTCACGTCAAACAAGCGATTCGTATATTCTTCAGGAAATTTGCGATCGATGAACATTTGTTTCATGCGTTCGTTGTCAATTTTATGATGAATTTCTAGACCTAGCAATTTCCCTTTTCTACTAACGATAAAAGCGTTACATTCGATTACAAAGCTGAGTTTTTCAGCCATTTCTTTAAAGTTTACCGGTTTTCCTGCTGATTCTTGTAGCATTGCGTTAATTTCGCGTGTTTTTGATAATAAATTCATTTTTATATTTCCTCCTCAAAGTAATTGCTGTCGTTTAAAGAATATTCTAAAGGTTTTCAATCATTAAATAAACTAATATGTTTCGTTATAAGATAAATTGTGACAAATCTTTGTTTTTTGCGATATCTTTCAACTTTTCGTCGACATATGCAGGTGTTATTTTTATTGTTGCAGGTCCAATATCAGATGCTTCAAACGATAATTCTTCAAGTAACTTCTCCAAAATCGTATGTAAGCGTCTAGCTCCGATATTTTCTGTCGAATCATTCACTTCAAATGCGATTTCAGCAAGCCTACTGATTGCTTCATCCGTAAAGTCTAAAACGACATCTTCTGTATTAAGCAGTTTTTCGTATTGTCGGATTAATGAAAAGTCTGGCTCTTTTAAAATACGGATAAAATCATCTTTAGTTAGTTTTTCAAGTTCAACCCGGATTGGAAATCGGCCTTGCAGCTCTGGAATGATATCAGAGGGCTTTGACATGTGGAAAGCTCCCGCAGCAATGAATAGGATAAAGTCCGTTTTAACAGTTCCGTACTTAGTAGTGACGGATGACCCTTCAACGATTGGTAAAATATCTCGTTGTACACCTTCTCGTGAAACATCAGCTGAAGAACTACCTCCACCCCTACTTGCGATTTTGTCCATCTCATCAATGAAGATAATCCCTGACTGCTCTGTCAATTCAATAGCACGCCGAGCGATTTCATCAGTATCAATGAGTTTGTCGGCCTCTTCCGCTTCGAGGGCAATACGAGCGTCTTTTACTTTCAAATTCCGCTTCACTGTCTTTTTTGGCATAAGTGAAGAAAGAGCATCTTGCATATTTGCACCCATTTGTTCCATACCCGAGCCTTGCAAGCTGTCAAACATGGATGGCTGCTGAGCAGAAATTTCAATCGTAACCATTTGCTCTTCAAGTTCACCCGCTTTAAGGCTTGCGGCGATATCAGAACGTTTACGCTTCACATCGGCCATTTCTGCATAATCCGGCTCTTCTTGTTCTGTTTTTTGCCCGAACAGCATTTCAAAGGGATTTTGTATATTACCCATTTTCTTTTTTTCAGGAACGAGAAGTTCAATGAGACGCTCTTCGGCAAGGATAGATGCATTCTCTTTCACAGCTTCGCGTTGTTCTTCCCGAACAATCCGCACACCTGCTTCAGTTAAATCTCTTATCATCGATTCAACATCACGTCCGACATAGCCAACTTCTGTAAACTTTGTAGCTTCAACTTTTAGGAACGGCGCGTTGACAAGTTTCGCAATGCGTCTAGCGATTTCAGTCTTCCCAACACCGGTCGGACCAATCATTAGTATGTTTTTTGGAATGATTTCATTTTTCTCTTCATCCAATAAAAGACTTCTTCTGTATCTGTTACGAATTGCAACAGCCACTGCCCTCTTCGCTTTATCCTGTCCAATAATATATCTATCTAGATGCGCAGTTAGTTCTTTGGGTGTCAGCTCTACTTTATTTATCATTCAAGCACCTCCACAATAATATGGTCATTAGTAAAGACACATATTTCTGCAGCCGTCTCCAGCGCCGCTTGCGCAATTTCAGCAGCGTTCAGTGATTGACCGCTATACTTTTTCAATGCTCTTCCGGCAGCAAGTGCATAATGACCACCAGAACCGATTGCTAAAATTCCGTCATCCGGTTCAATCACTTCACCAGTACCCGACACAAGAAGTAATGTTTCGCTATCCATGACAAGCAACATCGCTTCAAGTTTACGAAGAATCCGGTCGCCCCGCCATTCTTTAGCAAGTTCTACTGAGGCCCGTTGAAGATTCCCATTGTACTCGGTTAGCTTTGCTTCGAACAATTCAAATAGTGTAAAAGCGTCTGCTACGGATCCCGCAAAGCCTGCCAACACTTTACCGCCAAATATTCTACGTACTTTTTTTGCCGTATGCTTCATAACGACTGCATTTCCTACTGTTACTTGCCCATCACCCGACATGGCACTTACACCATTATGACGAATTGCAAAAATTGTAGTTGCATGGAATTCCATCAGATCATCCTCCTATGCTCGCGGATGCGTATTCATATATGTTTTCCTTAAGTGCTCTTTTGTTATGTGTGTATACACTTGCGTTGAAGATAAGTGACTGTGTCCCAGAAGTTCCTGAACAGTCCTCATGTCAGCCCCTCCTGCCAAAAGATGAGTTGCAAAAGAGTGGCGAATCATATGTGGATAAATCTTTGAGTGGAGTGATGCGCGTTCCATCATCATGCTCAAGATATGACGCACACCTCGGTCAGTCAAAGGATCGCCCCGCAAATTGACGAACAACATGTCATGTTCTTTTTGTTTCATCAAATCCAGTCTGCTTTTCTCACGATAAGCATCGAGTGCGGATTGCGCAAAACTACCAAACGGAACATATCGTTCTTTGCGACCTTTTCCCATGACCAGAACGATGCCAAGATGGTCATCTATATCCTGTATTTTGATGGAAGTTAGCTCACTAACGCGTATGCCTGTTGCATAAAGTAACTCCAAGAGTGCATAGTCACGTAATGACTTCTTATCCTGCCCATCACAAGACGAAAATAACAGCTCCAGTTCTTCTTCATAAAAAAAAGCCGGAAGTCTATCTTCCTTCTTCGGATGGTGGAGTGAACGGAATGCAATATCATTAATCTCATATCTGGCATTCGCAAACTTGAAGAATGAACGGATTGAAGATACTTTTCTGGAAATCGATGCTCTCGATAAACCCTTGTCATAAAGTTCCGTCGCATAAAGCCTTGCTTCGGGATACGTGACATCATTTAAATCTGCTATCCCCTCAACTTCTAGAAAGGACAGAAATGCATCTACATCTTTTTCATACTCTAATACTGTATAAAAAGAATAGTTTTTTTCCAGGCGTACATATGAAATGTATTCATCACGAATGATAGAAGGTTGTACAGTCATACATTTCACTCCTCGAATGAAAAAGTCCTAAAGCTGATAAACTATTCTGAGTCATTTGAATAATAACACACTTCACACAAAACACTATAGCAAATTGATGAATAGACGTAAAATAATGACTTCTTAAGGAATTCAAAAGTCATCCACGATTCACTATACAATAAATATCGTTAATTCGGCAACTATCTATCACCAAGATGTCTGACCTCTTGCAATTTGTTCTACTTTTAGACACAATTTGTTCATATCCGCAAAAAAAAGAAGCCCGGATCACATCCATGACTTCACTAATCTTAATAAATTAAAATCAACTTAGTGTGACTGTCTGAAATTCACTAATTGCATTCAGAGCGCGCTCTGCGTGCTTTTCTGCTCTTTCAACTTTGGTTTTAACGCGTTTATCAAGTTCTGGGAAGAGACCAAAGTTAATGTTCATCGGTTGGAAATTATTCGGGTTAGCTTCCGTGACGTATCGCGCCATGCTACCCAGTGCTGTTTCGTGTGGGAAAGTGATAGGTTCATTTCCAAGTGCCAAATTGGCGGCATTCATACCTGCTATGAGTCCCGAACCAGCCGATTCGACGTAACCTTCTACACCAGTCATTTGGCCTGCGAAAAATAGATTACGATTCGCTTTCAATTGATAAGTCGCATCCAACACACGGGGTGAGTTAATGAAAGTGTTCCGATGCATAACACCATAACGAACGATTTCAACATTCTCCAAGCCAGGAATAAGATTGATAACTTCCTTTTGTGCGCCCCATTTCATATGTGTTTGAAAGCCCACGATGTTATATAATGTACCCGCCGCATCATCCTGACGAAGCTGGACAACCGCTTTTGCAAGCTCTCCAGTTTCCGGATGTTCAAGCCCTACTGGTTTAAGTGCACCGAATAAAAGTGTTTTGGCACCTCTTTGAGCGATTACTTCAACGGGCATACACCCTTCGAAATAAATCTCTTTCTCAAATTCCTTAAGTGGTACGATTTCCGCTGCGACAAGCGCATTATAAAATCGTTCAAACTCTTCCTCATTCATCGGACAATTTAAATAAGCGGCTTCACCTTTATCATATCTAGATTTCAAATATACTTTATCCATATCAATTGAATCTTTTTCAATAATAGGTGCTGCTGCGTCGTAGAAATACAGATAGTCTTCGCCTGTTAGTTTACGTATCTCTTCAGCTAGTGCAGGTGACGTCAAAGGACCCGTTGCAATGATAGTAATTCCTTTTGGTAGTTCAGTCACTTCTTCATTAATAACCTCGATGAGCGGATGATTTCGAATCGTTTCTGTTACTTTTCCTGCAAATTCATGACGGTCAACCGCCAATGCTCCCCCTGCAGGAACCGAGCAAGCATCTGCCGCTCTAATAATCAGTGAATCAAGCATTCTCATCTCTTCTTTAATAATACCTACTGCATTCGTCAGATTGTTTGCGCGCAGTGAGTTACTGCACACCAGTTCAGCAAATTTGTCTGTATGGTGCGCTGGCGTCTGTTTTACCGGACGCATTTCATATAAACGAACATTTACACCACGACTGGCGATTTGCCATGCAGCCTCACTCCCAGCGAGGCCTGCGCCTATCACATTTACGATGGGTGTCATACCTTCACCTTCTCTTTCTAGTTGTTAGTTTAGTTCCAGGCGTCAGATGCTCGGTCATAAGCATACCGGAAAGTTCACCGGTACGTCGTCGTTCTGGCTGTGCAGCAAAGGGCGCTGCTTCGCCAGCCCGTCTTATGTCTACCGCGGGCTTACAGGATGTAGGTCATGCAGCTGTTGCCACAGGAAGTGGCGCACTTAGGCTGCGTTCATTTGTAGACGACGCCTTCCACTTTTCTTTATTGTCCAGGCTACAGCGCCTAGAGGCTCGGGTCATAAGGCAGCCTGGCTATGCAGCAAAAAACGCTACTTCGCCAGCCCGTCTTATGCCTGTCGCCTCTGAGCAGGCGCTTCCGCTTTTCCTTATTGTCTAGTTCCAGGCGTCAGATGCTCGGTCATAAGCATACCGGAAAGTCACCGGTACGTCGTCGTTCCAGCTGTGCAGCAAAGAACGCTGCTCCGCCAGACCGTCTTATGTCTGCCGCATCTAAACGACGCCTTCCACTTTTCGTTATTATTGCGTATCTTCTTTGTAGTCACATTCTGTACATTGAATCTGAACGCCTTTTTTCGATTTCTTTTCAACTAGCGTGCTTTCACATTTCGGACAAGGTCTTGAAACGGGTTTGTCCCATGAAACATATTCACATTCGGGGTACTGATCGCATCCGTAAAATATACGTTTCGTTTTACTTTTACGTTCGACGACCTGTCCTTCTTTACAAGATGGGCAAGTGACGCCGATGGGTTTGATAATTGCTTTCGTATTACGGCATTCCGGAAAATTCGAACATGCCATGAATTTCCCATAACGGCCTAATTTGTATACCATAGCCGAACCGCATTTCTCACAATCTTCACCTGCAGGCTCGTCTTTGATTTCAATTTTTTCCATCTCAGCATCTGCAACTTGCACATGCTTTTCAAAATCCCCATAAAAATTATCAATTACTTCGACCCATTTTGTCTGGCCGTGTTCAACGTTATCAAGTTCTTTTTCCATTTGCGCTGTAAATTCAAGGTCAATAATATTTGGGAAGTATTGATTTACTGCCTGATGGACTATCCCGCCAAGCTCTGTCGGAATAAATCTCTTCGCATCCAGTGTCACATATCCCCGTTTTTGAATTGTGTCGAGTGTCGGTGCGTACGTGGACGGACGACCTATTCCCTGCTCCTCGAGCGTTTTAACCAATCTTGCTTCCGAATACCTCGGAGGCGGTTGAGTAAAGTGCTGTTTGGGGTCAATTTCACTGAACTTCACTTGTTCCCCTTCTTCGAGCGGCGGGAGAATACGGTCTTTCTCCTCTTCTTTATCGTCATTACCTTCAACATACACTTTCATAAATCCTTGGAATTTCACTTGTGATCCATTTGCCCTGAAGCGGACTTCACCGTTCACAAGGTCAACAGCGACTGTATCAAGTACCGCTGGAGCCATCTGACTAGCAACAAGTCGCTCCCAAATCAGTTTATAGAGACGCAGTTGATCGCGGGACAACACCGTTTTCATCGCAGCTGGTGGTCGCATGACTGACGTCGGGCGTATCGCCTCGTGTGCGTCCTGCGTTTTTGCAGTACTTTTTGCTGCTGGCTTAGATGTTGCAACAAACTCTTTTCCATACATTGTTTCTATGAATGATTTTGCTTCTTCTTTAGCACTATCGGCAATTCTAGTTGAGTCAGTTCTCATATAAGTTATAAGACCGACTTGTCCTTCTTTTCCGAGGTTGATACCTTCATATAGTTGCTGGGCAAGCATCATTGTCTTTTTCGCTCGGAAGTTTAGCTTTCTAGCCGCTTCCTGTTGCAAGGACGAAGTTGTGAACGGCAGTGCCGGATTTCGTTTGCGCTCTTTTTTCACGACTTTCCCAATATCGAATTTATCTCCTTCTAATTGACTTAGAATGGCATCGACTTGTTTCTTGTCTGTCAGTTTTACTTTTTTCTTTGAATCGCCAAAAAACTCCGCTTCAAATGAAGTATCATCTTTTTCAAATTGAGCCGAAATACTCCAATACTCTTCAGGTACGAACGCATTGATTTCATTTTCTCTATCGATAATCATACGAAGTGCTACAGATTGAACGCGTCCTGCGGAAAGACCTTTTTTAACTTTCTTCCAAAGGATCGGACTTATGTTATAGCCTACCAGGCGGTCCAATATACGACGTGCCTGTTGAGCATCTACGCGATCCATATCGATGGGACGTGGATTTTTAAAGGATTCTTTAATCGCTTCTTTTGTTATTTCATTGAATACAACACGGCAATCTGATTCAATATCTACGCCAAGTTGGTTTGCTAAGTGCCAAGCAATTGCTTCCCCTTCTCTATCTGGGTCAGCTGCGAGAAAGATTTTTTTAGCTTTTTTAGCTTCTTTTTTCAATTCTTGAAGAATCGGGCCTTTGCCGCGGATCGTAATGTACTTCGGTTCATAATTATTTTCGGTATCTACACCCATCTGGCTGCGCGGTAAATCGCGTAAGTGACCAAGTGATGCACGCACTTTATATTTCTTTCCGAGATAACGCTCGATCGTTTTCGCCTTTGCGGGTGACTCTACAATTACTAGGTAGTCTGCCATTAAGTGTCTGCCTCCTTAAAGAGGTTCCATATTTATTCCTCAAAAGAATATCTGTTGCAAAATGTATACCAGATTTCGAATTAATGCAAACTTTTTAGAGGAAAAGGTGTTTTTTCAATTCTTAAAAACTAGCGATTCGACGATTTGAAATCCATTCCAGACCGGTTTTGCGCCCTCATCTAGCAACTTATTCGGCCCTGCCGATAATGGTGATGTGATAGGACCGGGAACGGCATAGATATCTTTCCCATGATCAAGCGCATGCTCGACTGTGCTCATCGTTCCACTTTTATCTGCGGATTCTGTTACTACGACTGCATCGGCTAAACCGCTTATGATTCGATTCCGCATCGGAAATGTCCAACGTTCAGGACTTACGTAAGGTGGATACTCTGTGACTAGCAGATGTTCAGCCGCTATTTTCTCCGCAAGCAATCGATTTTCTTTCGGATACAGGTGTAATAACCCATGGCCCAGTACAGCTATGGTTTTTCCACCAAATTCAATTGCAGCTTCATGAGCCATCGTATCAGCACCCATCGCAAGTCCAGATACAATAACAGCCTTATTTTCTACGAGTGGTGGCACAATCAATGACATTGCTCTTTTTGAATAAATTGTTGCTTTTCGAGATCCAATAATTGCAACATTAAGGGCGTTGGCAAATAGCGTTGGATCACCTTTAATATACAGTACTGCCGGGGGATCGATAAGTATTCGCAACTGGTCAGGGTAAAGGGGGTGTGAGAATGGAATGGCGGTGATTGCATGCCTTTGATATAACTTTTCGTAGGGGGTCGACATATTTTGAAGCAAATTACCTCTTAATTGGCTTGCTTTTGACGTAGTGATATTCAAAATTCGAGCAAGTTCAATAGCCTTGTAAACATATAATCTATCGAGATTGGGGTCTATCTCGTAAAGGCTGTTTAATCTGTTCAAAGGTACCGGAAATACATAGTGAAGCCCTAGCAATCGCTTTTCAGCATCTGTCAGTTCCATTTAATTCCTCCCTTATGAAATAACAAAAAAAGATGCAGCGCATAAATCACGCTGCATCTTTAATATTAGTGTGTTTTACAACTTTCGTACAGACCTTTTTCTTTAATAACTTTAATTAACGTTTCACCGATCACAGAAGGAGTGTCTGCAACTTCAACCCCAGCAGCATTTAGCGCTTTGATTTTGTCTGCAGCTGTCCCTTTACCGCCGGAAATAATGGCACCAGCATGGCCCATACGTTTTCCTTCAGGAGCTGTTTGACCACCGATAAAGCCAACAACAGGCTTCGTCATATTCGCTTTAATCCACTCAGCTGCTTCTTCTTCAGCAGTTCCGCCGATTTCACCGATCATAACAACCGCATATGTCTCAGGGTCTTCGTTGAATGCTTTTAATACATCGATAAAGTTTGTTCCATTGATAGGATCTCCACCGATACCAACAGATGTTGACTGTCCGATTCCAGCATTCGTCAATTGAAGTACTGCTTCATACGTAAGTGTACCAGAACGTGAAACAACGCCTACATGACCTTTTGTATTAATGTAGCCAGGCATGATACCGATTTTACATTCGTCTGCCGTAATAACACCCGGACAGTTTGGACCGACAAGACGTGTTTTCTTGCCTTCCATGTAGCGCTTCACTTTTGCCATATCGAGTACTGGGATATGCTCTGTAATACAGATTGTCATATCAAGTTCAGCTTCTACTGCTTCCAAAATTGCATCTGCAGCAAATGGAGCTGGTACATAAATAACAGAAACGTTTGCGCCTGTCGCTTTTACAGCTTCTTCAACTGTATTGAAAACAGGAACTCCCGCTACTTCTGTTCCGCCTTTACCAGGCGTTACTCCGCCAACAATTTTCGTTCCGTACTCAAGCATTTGTTCTGTATGGAAAAGTGCCGTAGCACCTGTAATTCCTTGTACGATAACCTTTGTATCTTTGTTAATAAAAATACTCATCGTTTGTCCCTGCCTTTCTTAACCTACTAGTTCTACAATCTTTTTAGCACCGTCTGCCATTGTATCAGCAGCGATGATGTTCAAACCTGATTCATTCAAAAGTGCTTTACCTAAGTCGACATTTGTACCTTCTAGACGAACGACAAGTGGTACTTGAAGACCAACTTCTTTTGATGCAACAATAACACCTTCAGCGATAACGTCACATTTCATGATACCACCGAAAATGTTGACGAAAATCCCTTTAACATTTTTATCAGAAAGGATGATTTTGAATGCTTCAGTAACCTTTTCAGCTGTCGCACTGCCACCAACGTCTAGGAAGTTAGCAGGTGATCCGCCGTAGTAGTTGATTGTATCCATTGTAGCCATCGCAAGGCCTGCGCCGTTAACCATGCAGCCAATACTACCATCTAGGGAAATATAGCTAAGGTCATACTTCGAAGCTTCGATTTCTTTTGGATCCTCTTCATCAAAGTCACGTAGTTCTTGAATGTCTTTGTGACGGTATAGTGCACTGTCGTCAAAGTTGAACTTCGCGTCAAGAGCAAGTACATCGTCACCAGCTGTTACAACTAGCGGGTTAATTTCAACGATGGATGCGTCTTTTTCTACGAATACTTGATAAAGTCCAAGCATAAATTTCGCAGCTTTGTTTACAAGGTGTGTAGGGATGTTCATGTTATATGCCATGCGGCGTGCTTGGAATCCAGTTAAACCGATAACTGGGTCAATGACTTCTTTGAATATCTTTTCAGGTGTCGCTTCCGCAACATCCTCGATATCCACTCCGCCTTCTTCAGAACCCATAAGTGTTACGCGATCTGTAGCACTATCAAGGACTAGTCCAAGATAATATTCTTTCTTAATGTCGGAACCTTCCTCGATAAGTAGACGTTTAATCTCTTTACCTTCAGGACCTGTTTGGTGAGTAACAAGTGTCTTACCAATCAATTCTTTTGCGTAAGCACGAACTTCATCAAGATTTTTTGCAATCTTAACTCCGCCTGCTTTCCCGCGGCCACCTGCGTGGATTTGCGCTTTTACTACGATAATGTCTGTACCTAGTTCCTTCGCAGCTTTTACCGCTTCCTCAGGAGAGAAAGCAACAAGACCATTAGAAACAGCTACCCCGTATTCTCTTAGTAACTGTTTACCTTGATATTCATGGATATTCATCTTACATCCTCCATTCGAACTTCTAACTCTTTTAATTTACTGCCTCATCCATTGTAGTAAACTTGTCAAACATTGTCCATAGTTGTGTGTCGAATGTTTGATTTTGTCGAAACTTTCTCAAATCATTTACCAATTCCATGTTTACGGTCAATCTGATAAATATACGCAAAAACCTCAGATACCGCTTTATATAACTCTTCCGGAATGGATTCATTGACGTTCAACTGTCCTAGTATTTCGACTAAACTTGAATCCTCCTGTATTGGAATGTTATTGGCAAGTGCCCTTTCCAATATACTTTCAGCAATTTTACCCTTCCCTTTCGCAACCACTTTTGGTGCTCCCTCTGAGAATGGTTCATATGAAAGGGCAACAGCCTCTTTTCGTACATGCAATTCTTCAGTCATATGCGAAAGTCAACTCCTTGTCCATCAACTTTTGATGGACTCTTCTGTTTAGGTACAATTTTTTCTTCTTCCGTAAACTTTTTAAAGAAGACTCCTGATAGTTTATAACCCGCTGACTCGAGTCCTTCCTTCAACTTTAGCTGAAGAGGTGCTCCAATTGTCTTGAGCGCATCATCCGCATTAAAAATAGTTACCGATACAATCCGATTTTGAACTTGCATATCGATTACCGTCTTTTTTATTGATGCAAGATCAAGATAAAACAAGATCCTTGCAAATTCAGGGTCAATTTTCCCGTCCTCTTTCATGCGTCCGTTCCACTGTAATGTCGCCTCAATACGCTTACCAAAAAAATCGAGCGGTACTTGCATAACGAGCTGATGCTGGATTCCGTTTTCCCCGGATTGCAACAAAGGACCATTCATCCTCATTACGACAGTTTCTGCGGCCTCACGAAGAGCAACGGATGCAGAGGGATTATGCATAAGCGCAAGTAATTGTGGCTTCAAAGATTCAGCAAGACGTCCAAAGTCAGGTTCTTTTCCGAGCAACCCGGCTTCGTAGTTAAGTCCGAGTGAGCGCATCACTGTTTCCAAAGCGTCCTTCACGGCCTTCCCATCAATCAATGATGCAACATTAACTTCAGCTGTTTGTATCGCTTTTTGAATGTCTGGATTGACGGACTGTTCTGCCGCCCGTAAAAGTACAGATAGTTTTTCCGTTCCTAGCCGTCCCAGTAATGTTAGTAGTGCTTCTTTAGGGTCCTCTGATGGAGTGCTAGATTGGAATGGATTAGCAATTGTATTTTCTGCATTTACACGTATAAACCCCTGACTGAATTCCTGAACGAATTTTGTCATCGACTCGACTGGTGGCTGTGCATTTACAGCCCGGTCGATAATTGCCGAAAGTAAGTTTTTTTGCTGTAAATTCATTCCTGTATCGGATAAAATCAATGCTTTCAAACTAGCTAACGGAACCTGCTGATTTTGTTGTTTTGCCTCCTCAACTTGTTTAAGCAGTGTCACTACTTGCTGCACGATGGGTATCGGCAACGAGGTAGGTTGAGGTGTGGTGGCAGCCTGCCCAGCCATATTTGTAGCAGGAATACCCTGCGCTCCAACTTGGCCAACTCTTTCAGCTGATAGTAGTGAAATGAGGACTTGTGGTAAATTTGCAAGGGACGTCCGTTCTGGTAATATACCTGCACTTTTCATTAATTGCAGTGTAGCAAAACGGTTTTCAACAGGTGCGGCATGATCAAGTAGCGTCACAATGGATTGTCCTAGCAGTGAACCGCCTGTTGCCTGCGCAAAAGGCTTAGCCATCTTTTCAAGCGCTGTGAGTATGGCGTCTTTAACTTCTGGCGCTAATGCGTTATCTAGAACCAATGCATTTTTCAATGACTGCAATACGCTATGCAGGCCTTCTTTCGTCTCAACGCCTAAAAGTGATCTGAAGTTATTTTCTGTAAACGGTAATTTCAGTTCATGCATTTTCTGAATGGATGCTAGCGCCTCATTCCGAGCAGATGTCGGTACACCTTTCAGTAATTCTTCCGATTCTAGCAGATTCCCTCTGTTCATCGGAATTCTATTTTTCAAGACAAACGTTAATAGGGATTGCATTTCTTGCGTCTTTGGAACTTGCATTGCGTCCATGAGTGCACCAAGTTGACGAGCTTGCCCTTCTGTCGCTTGTAGGGGTCCTGATATAATTTTAAGCTGTAACTCAGGCTTTACCGAATTTACTTGAAAGTAATAGGAGTCGCCCGCTTTCATTGGCACTTCAAGTTTTGCGAACAGCTTTTGTCCGCCTATTTGTACTTCTGCCATTTGTCCTGGGAAAAGTTGTTTTATTTGCCCATGAAACATCTGGCCTTCATTTAAGAAGAATGGTCTATTCGGTGCATCTCCTACCATCGCTTGTCCCGACATTGATACTCCGGCAGTTGGAAAACTCATTCGTTCTTCCTCCCGTCTTTTAACATTGATTTCACAGGTTCAAAACTGGCACGATGATGTTTGCTTGGGCCATGTATTTGAAGCGCCAAAACATGTTCTGATGTTCCATATCCGGCATTTTTATTGAATTTATAAACAGGAAATTCGTTATGTATTTCATCCATAATTGCATCTCTCGTCGTTTTTGCAATTATCGAAGCGGCCGCAATTGCCAAGCTCTTTGCATCGCCTTTTATAACAGACTCTGTCGGACAATTTACAGCGAGTGACATTGCATCCGCAATGACAAAATCAGGTTTGATTGACAACCCTTTTACAGCCCGTTCCATGGAGTCCCTTGTCGCAGCGTAAATATTTGTTTCATCGATGGTTTTAGCTGATTGAATATGTGCTGAATAGGAGATAGCGACACTTCGAATCTTTTCCGCAAGTCGTTCCCGTTCCGCCTTCGGAATGGCCTTTGAATCATCCAATCCGATGAGTTCAGGCGTTTCTCGAGGTAAAATGACCGCTGCAGTGACCACAGGTCCCGCTAACGGTCCTCTTCCCGCTTCATCCACCCCAGCAACCATAGCACCCTCAAACGGCGCGTAAGACATGTCAAATGCCTTTTTCTCTGCATGCGCTTGCTCTATCACTTTTCTTTTTTCATAACGACGCTTCCAACGATTAAGTGCATTTTGCACACCCATTCTCGAATCCAGTTCCAGTTCTTCCATCCACAATTCCGGTTCTCCAACCGTTTTTAGCAGTTCTGTAATATCCTTTATGGTTTTCAACGTGATCACCTTTCATTCATAAGCGGTTTATCGATTCATTCCTTTTGTATTATATCGGTTGCTATTGAGTGGTATCCACAGGTCAACTATATAAAGTACTCTAAACAAAGAAAAAACCGATTGCCGCGGAAGTAAATTCCGTGCCGGCATCGGCTTAATCCATTTGCGGTTGAAGTGATGTAAAGTCGAATGTCAGTTTTCCAAGGTATTCACTTCGGATATCGCGCACGATTAACTCCGCTACCTTATCAAGATCTATTTCTCCACCAGTTGTATAAACTTTACGAAGAGATCCGATCTGTTCAAAGACCGGAAGAATTTCTTCTCCTACCATTGTCAAACCATATCTAGCTGACAGCCGATCGGGGTAATTTGCTTCAAGAAAACGTAGGCCGTATACAGCCAAATCTTCCATATTGACGATTGTATCTTTAATAGCTCCTGTCAGCGCAAGTTTGTAGCCAACTTCTTTATCTTCGAATTTCGGCCAAAGAATACCAGGTGTGTCCAGAAGTTCCAGTTCTTTTTCGTATTTAATCCATTGCTGCGCTTTCGTAACGCCTGGTGTATTGCCCGTTTTGGCAATGTTTTTCTTTGCAAGTCGATTGATAAGGGTCGACTTTCCGACATTCGGAATCCCAACAATCATCGCTCGCATGGCGCCTGGACGAATGCCCCTAGAACGCAATCTTGCAAGTTTCGGCTCCAATATCTCTTTAGCAGCTTTAATAACAGTCTGAAGCCCTTTTCCTTCAAACGAATTGATGGCAACGGCACGTAATCCGCGCGTTTCGAAATAGTGAATCCAGCGTGCGGTCTCCTTTTCGTCTGCGAGGTCCATCTTATTCAAAATTAACAACCTAGGCTTTTGATGAATAACCTCGTCAATCATCGGATTTCTTGAAGAGAGCGGAAGCCTAGCGTCGATTAACTCAAAGACGATGTCGACCAGCTTCAATTTTTCAGTTACTTCGCGTCGTGCTTTTGCCATATGTCCGGGAAACCATTGAATTGTCATGTTGTAAGTTCCTCCTGTCAGTTGATAATTCCGAAATCTTTAACCGGCCAGAAGACGATTTTTGTACTACCGATAATTTCATCGATTGAAACAGCTCCAATATGTCTGGAGTCTTTACTTTTTCTTCTGTTGTCCCCCATGACAAATACATGGTCTGCAGGAACCGTTATACTGCCGACCGGTGTCTCTTCAAGCGTGAAATCTCCAGTCAATGGACTGTCTGGGACTTCCGCCTTGTATTGATCGAGATACGGCTCTTCGACAGGCTCTCCATTAATATATAAAATGTCGTCCTTATATTCCACTTCATCACCAGGAAGTCCGATTACTCTTTTTATATAATCTTTTTCTTCAGGCGCATGGAACACCACGATATCAAAACGCTTCGGTTCACCAATTGTGTATCCAATCTTATTTACAATCATCCGATCACCATTTTCGAGAGTCGGCATCATCGATACCCCATCAACAACAATCGGTGTAAAGAGGAAAACCCTGATTATTGCAGCAAGTCCGAATGCGATTAAAAGCGCCTTCGCCCATTCCCACGTTTCATTTTTCTTCTTTTTCTCTTCATTCATCGGCTGAGCCTCCTGCGTATTTCTATCCTCATTGTACAGTCTATTCAATTTTGAGGCAAAAAGAAAGGAGGCCGTTTGTTGGCCTCCTGGGTTTTTGCTTTTGTTTATCGAAGTTCTTTGATACGTGCAGCTTTTCCGCGCAGACTGCGAAGGTAATACAACTTCGCACGGCGTACTTTACCACGGCGTGTTACTTCAAGTATAGCAATTTTAGGTGTGTTTACAGGGAATGTACGTTCAACACCTACACCATTGGAGATTTTACGGACTGTGAAAGTTTCACTGATTCCGCCTCCACGACGTTTGATAACAATTCCTTCGAATAGCTGAATACGCTCACGCGTTCCCTCTACAATTTTCACGTGCAAACGAACTGTATCTCCTGCACGGAATGATGGATGATCAGTACGAAGCTGATCTTTAGTAATTTCTGAAATAATATGTTGCATAATTTAACCTCTCCCTATCCACAGAAGTTCTTGCACTTCTTGCCTTTGCAGCGGAACATCAGTAATTATGTACTTACATAGAAGCACATAGTAGATAATACCACAAAGGTCATATCGATGCAAGGTCATCTGTCTACTTTTTCTCGATTAAGTTGGTTGAGTAACTTGCGCTGACTGTCTGTAAGTGGCGCGTCTTTGAGCAAATCTTTTCTCCGTTCAAACGTGCGGATAAGTGACTGCTCTTCACGCCATTTATCGATTTCTGCATGGTTTCCGGATAACAATACAGCCGGTACTTCCATGCCATTAAAATTAGAGGGTCTTGTATATTGAGGATGTTCAAGTAAACCTGTTGAAAACGAATCCAGCACAGGAGAATCCACATTGCCAAGGACATTCGGTAACAGGCGCACTACACTATCAATCACAGCCATTGCAGCAATCTCGCCGCCTGTCAGAACGAAGTCTCCGATGGATAACTCGTCCGTCACAAGATGCTGGCGTATCCGCTCATCGTACCCCTCATAATGCCCGCATATGAACACAATATGCTCTTCAGCTGATAGTTCTTCCGCTTTCTTCTGTGTAAATCGTTCTCCCTGAGGACACATCAGAATAACACGGGGAGGCTTTTCAAGGCCTTCTGAAATCGCTTCGACTGCGGCAAAGAGCGGTTCCGGTTTAAGGACCATCCCCGCTCCTCCACCATATGGATAATCATCAACTTTATGATGCTTGTTTGTAGAATAGTCCCGAAAATCGGTTACACCAAAGGTTACTGCATCATTTGACTGAGCCTTTTTCATGATTGAGGAATGGAGAACGCCTTCAAACATTTCTGGAAACAGTGAAAGGACATCTATTTTCATCATGAAAGAAGCCCTTCCATTGGATCAATGATGATTTTTTTATTGTCTATATCTATTTCTTTGACGATGTCTTCAATGTATGGAATATAGTGTGGCTTCCCTTTTTCAGGTATCACCGTCCATACATCATTCGCACCGGTTTCAAGAATCTCCGTCACTTTACCGATATCAGTACCTTCAGTTGTGAACACTGAACAGCCGATAATTTCGTGATAATAGAATTCGTTTTCATCTAAATCACCAAGCTCGTTTTCAGGTATTTTAAAAATACCGCTACGATACTTTTCTACATCATTAAGATTCGGATGATTTTCAAATGTTAACAGATCGAAGTTCTTATGTTGTCTGTGACTGGCAACAGTCAAATAGATAGGTGCTTTGCTGTCCGGCATGAACAAGGCCAGCTTGTTTCCGATCGTATAACGCTCCTCCGGAAAATGAGTACGCGAAACGACACGGACTTCTCCACGGATACCGTGTGTATTTACAATTGTACCAACATTAAACCATTGCATATATTGCACCATCCTTTATATAAGAAGAGAAAAGCGCCTGCTCAAACACGACAGGCATTAGATAGGTCAGGAGATAGAGTCCACGTTCGCGGAAACCGCATCGCAAAAGTGAGATACGTTTGCTTACATTATGAACTGCGCTTTTGACATCTAGCCTAAAACACCTTGTGTCTACAAACTACTATTTCCTAACAATTTATAATTATTCAATTAATAACTTAGACAAAAAAGGAAGGAACCTGAGCTCCCTCCCTTTCTATATCAATCTATAATATCGATATAAACCTTTTTGCCGTGGTGACTGCCTGCTGCTGAATAAACAATGGTGCGTATCGCTTTCGCAACACGTCCCTGCTTTCCGATAACTTTTCCCATATCTTCGGGGTTGACGGATAGTTTATAAATGACACGGTTATCATGTTCATCCATCGCTACCCGAACATCTCCAGGATAATCGACTAACGGTTTGACGATTGTTTCAATCAGCTGCTTCATGTGCACCCCTCCTGATTATTTACCGTGTTTAGCGTTATGGTATTTTTCCATGATGCCTTTATCGGAAAACAGGTTACGGACTGTATCAGAAGGTTTAGCACCATTCTGTAACCATTGAAGAGCTAGCTCTTCGTTGATTAGTACTTCAGCCGGTTTTGTAAGCGGGTTGTAAGTACCAACTGTTTCGATTTGACGACCATCACGTGGTGAACGTGAATCTGCTACAACAATACGATAGAAAGGAGTTTTCTTTGCTCCCATACGTTTAAGACGAATTTTTACTGACATTTTTACTTGCACCTCCGAATAGTTTCACACAAGATAGTATATTATCAAGATTTCTGTTGTTTGTAAAGTGTTTTTTCTTAACACCTTGAATTTTATTTGAAAAACGAATCTAATCCAGGCATTTTCATCTTCTTTTTACCTTTTTGTTGCATGCCGGACATTTGTTTTACCATTTTTTTCATGTCTTCGAATTGCTTTAATAGCCGATTGACGTCTTGAATGCTTGTTCCTGAACCTTTTGCAATTCTCTTGCGGCGATTTGCATTAATGATTTCAGGTGTATTGCGCTCATTTTTCGTCATCGATTGAATGACCGCTTCAACGCGTCCCATTTGACCTTCATCTACTTTGGCATTTTCTAGACCTTTGATTTTATTGGCGCCAGGCATCATTTTCAATAGTTCGTCGAGTGGCCCCATCTTCTTCACTTGCTGAAGCTGATCAAGGAAGTCATCCAATGTAAATGACTGTGTCCGGAACTTTTCTTCAAGTTCCTTCGACTTCTCTTCGTCAACGTTCTCCTGAGCTTTTTCAATGAGAGACATGACGTCTCCCATACCGAGAATTCGCGACGCCATACGCTCTGGATGAAATGGTTCAAGCGCATCCATTTTCTCGCCCATTCCGACAAACTTAATCGGTTTTTCTGTAACAGCACGAATTGAAAGCGCAGCTCCGCCTCTGGTATCCCCATCTAGTTTTGTCAGAATAACACCTGTAATACCTACCGTATCATCAAAACTTTTGGCAACATTGACAGCATCTTGCCCCGTCATCGCATCGACAACTAAGAATACTTCGTCTGGAGTACTGAGTTCACGGATATCCTTAAGTTCCTGCATCAGAACTTCATCGACATGCAGCCTTCCTGCTGTATCGATGATAACGACATCATGGTGTTCTTTCTCCGCCTCTGCAAGCGCCTGGCGGACAATTTCAACAGGTGAAATGTCTGTTCCAAGTGCAAATACAGGCATAGTCAATTGTTTTCCGAGTGTTTCCAACTGCTGAATTGCAGCCGGTCTATAAACGTCTGCCGCAACAAGAAGTGGCTTTTTATTGTGACGCTTTCGAAGAACACTCGCCAATTTCCCAGTAGTGGTCGTTTTCCCAGCACCTTGCAAACCAACCATCATAATAACTGTCGGTGATTTTCTCGCAAATTGGATTGGGTTCTGTTCGCCACCCATCAGATTCGTCAATTCATCTTTAACGATTTTGACAACTTGCTGACCGGGTGTAAGACTTTTCATAACGTCTTGCCCGATAGCACGTTCGCTGACGGTTTTCACAAACTCTTTGACCACTTTTAAGTTGACGTCAGCTTCAATTAGCGCAAAACGTACTTCACGCATCATTTCCTTAACGTCAGTTTCATCAATCTTTCCTTTGCCCTTAATCTTCTGTAGCGTCCCTTGCAGGCGCTGGGCTAATCCTTCAAATGCCATGCACAGAGCCTCCTACTCATTATCTTTTATTGCGATTAATAATTCCCTGATTGTTTCCGATTTTTCATCATTATCATCGGTTACGAGCTCTTCAAGAGAATCCACAATTTCTGCTCGCTTCTGGAATTTCGAAAATAAGTTCAACTTCATTTCGTAGTCTTCGAGCATTGCTTCAGTCCGGCGGACGTTGTCATAAACAGCTTGACGTGATACGCCGTATTCCCCCGCAATCTCGCCAAGTGAAAGGTCTTCCAAATAATAAAGCTGCATATAAAGTCTCTGTTTATCAGTCAAAAGCGACTGATAAAAATCGAAGAGGAAGTTGATGCGTGTCGTTTTTGCAAGCGTCATAGGCTCTGCCTCCCCGCTTGTCTTCCTAAGCCATCATAATATGATGGCAGAGTACTGTCAAGCTATTTTACTTGTCTGTTGCAGTATCCTCTTGTTCAAGGCCGTCAGCAAAAAGACCATACACATACTTTTCTGGATCAAAGGGTTGTAAATCATCCACACCCTCGCCTAGACCAACAAATTTAACTGGGATATTCAATTTCTTTCGAATAGCAAGGACAATACCGCCTTTTGCAGTACCATCTAGCTTCGTCAAGACAATTCCAGTAACGTCTGTCGCTTCCTTGAATGTCTCGGCTTGTATTAATGCATTTTGCCCTGTAGTCGCATCCAGAGCCAACAGTACTTCGTGTGGAGCACCTTCAACCTCTTTGCTAATGACGCGGTGTACTTTCTGAAGTTCATTCATCAAATTGACTTTGTTTTGAAGTCTACCAGCAGTATCACAGATAAGGACATCCACTTTACGATTTTTAGCAGCTCGGATAGCGTCGTACATGACTGCAGCCGGGTCAGATCCTTCTGATTGGCGAATCACTTCAACCCCAGCACGTTCTCCCCAGACAACTAGCTGATCGATTGCACCTGCACGGAAAGTGTCACCAGCAGCAAGCATGACGGTCTTTCCTTCCGCCATTAGACGTGCCGCCAACTTGCCGATTGTGGTCGTTTTTCCGACCCCATTGACACCTACTAATAACACAACAGTCAAGCCTTCTTCCTGTATATTCAAGCGATTGTCGAGTTCTTCGCCGGCTTGATAAATCTCAACGAGTTTTTCAGAAATAACCGATTGAATTCCCGCAGTGTCTTTAATATTCTTACGTTTCACTTCCACTTTCAGTAAATCAATTAGTTCCATAACAGTTTCATATCCGACGTCAGCCTGTAATAGCAACTCTTCCAATTCTTCAAAGAACTCTTCATCAACCACCCGGAATCGGGCAACTAAGTCATTTACTTTAGATGTAAACTGATTACGTGTTTTAGATAATCCATCCTTAAACTTTTCTGTTACTGATTCGTTCGCACCTGTAATCTTTTCTTTAATTTTTTTTATAAAAGACAACTATAGCCTCTCCTTTACATTATCGCTTCTGCAGGCACATCGGAAAGTTTGACCGAAATGACTTTGGAAACTCCTGATTCTTGCATTGTAATACCGTAAAGCACATCGGCACCTTCCATTGTTCCTTTCCTATGTGTAATTACGATGAATTGTGTCTTCTCAGAAAACTTCTTCAAGTATTTACTGTAGCGTAAGACATTCGCTTCGTCGAGTGCCGCTTCGACTTCATCGAGAATACAAAATGGCACTGGCCGTACTTCAATGATTGAAAATAACAATGCAATCGCTGTTAACGCTCGTTCGCCACCCGATAACAGACTTAGATTTTGCAACTTCTTCCCTGGCGGCCTGGCTACAATTTCCACACCTGTTTCCAGTAAATTATCAGGTTGCGTAAGATGTAAATCAGCGTCCCCGCCGCCAAACATTTCCTTGAACACATGTCTGAATCGGTTCTGTACTGCATTGAATGTCATTGAGAACCGTGTCGTCATTTCTGCATCCATTTCAGACATCGCTTCGTGAAGAGTCGTTTTGGCTTCAAGTAGATCATTGCGTTGTTCGTTTAAGAAGATATGACGTCCCGATACTTCTTCAAATTCTAAGATGGCTCCTGGATTAACGGTACCCAGTAAGGACAATTCTTGTTTTAAAGATTCAACGTTAGCCCTAGTTTGTAATTCATCAAAGTCGTCTGCTAAATCCATGTTTGGATATAAACCATATTCATCTAACAAACGCTGAGTGACCGCGTCGTATTTCACTTCCACGCGGGATAACGAAACAGAAACTGAATTCAATGTGGAGATAACGTCTCCGGCTTTGGCTCGAAGTTTTCGAAGTAATATACTTTTTTCCTCGAGCAAATCAGCAAGTTTTGCACGTTTTTTTCTGCCTGCAAAAACTGCTTTTTCAATTGTGTTTTTTTCAGCAGTCGTTCTATTAATCTCCAATGCAATTTGTTCAGCGGTTAATTCACCACCACTGTCGCTTCCAGTGTAATACTGCATTTCATCTTGCAATAGAGACAGTTTCTGTTCAGCCTGTTCGGATGCGAGCACCGTTTCTTGTATAGATGTTAGCTGATGCGTCTTCTGTTCACGTAAAACCGCTACTTGCTCCCGAAGTGCGTTATAACGGACTGTCAAGGTAGCTTCTTCATTTCTACGGTCAGAAGCAAGTCGTTCAAGCGTTTGCACCTGCATTTGAATTGAAGTTAATTCTTTTTTCACGTGTGTATGTTTTTTTTCTAATTCTGCTTTCTTTTCCAACAGTGCCGAACCCGTACTTTCTGCACCTTGTCTCCCCATGTCGGTCAAAGTAAATTCTGCTTCAGCAGAATGGATTGCAATACCGGTCTCCCGAATACTCGATTCCATTGCCACAATTTCAGCTTGTAGACTAGCAGTTTTCTTACGATAATCATCCACTTCGTGCAGTTTCCCTGCAACTTCCATTTTCGTGTCGCCGATTTTCTTTGTAGCGGATCCGATTGATTCCGCCATCTGATTTAGTTGTTTCTGCAAGGTTTCAAGTTCCGCTTTTCTTGTGAAAACAGAAGCCTGCCCCTTGGCACCACCACCAGTAAGCGAACCTCCTGCATTTACGATATCTCCGTCGAGCGTCACTACACGGAAGCGATAGCCTAGTGCTTTCGCAATAGCTGAAGCCCCCGCAAGTGTTTTCGCAACAATTGTATTACCAAGCAAGTTTTCCTTGATGATTAAGTACTTAGCATCACTTTGCACGAGTCGATCTGCAGTCCCTATGTATTCCGGATGCTGTTCAACCGAGGCCAGTGCAGCTGATTGGAGCTTCCTGGATTTCATCACGTCTTTCGGTAGGAAAGTCGCCCTTCCCGCATTCTTCGCTTTTAAATAAGCAATTGCCTTTCTTGCCTCGGATTCGGTCGATGTCACAATATGTTGCATTGCTCCACCAAGCGCGGTTTCCACTGCTTTAATATACTCTTTTTCTACAGATATTATTTCTGCGACTGCACCATCTATCCCTGTCAATTTACCGGATTTTTTCGCAACAAGGATTTCTTTTACGCCCGAATAAAATCCTGAAAAGTCTGCTTCCATACTTTCAAGTGCACGCACCCTGCCA
This sequence comes from Sporosarcina sp. Y352, assembly GCF_056786535.1. Taxonomy (NCBI): domain Bacteria; kingdom Bacillati; phylum Bacillota; class Bacilli; order Caryophanales; family Caryophanaceae; genus Sporosarcina; species Sporosarcina sp. Y352. The sequence continues at coordinate 325,277 of NZ_JBXCJE010000002.1, read as the reverse complement.
TGCATCTCGTGCTGTCTGTTAAGTGCATTTTGCATCAGTTCCTGCTGTGAACTTAGTTCCCCTTCAGTCTTCCGCAAAGCTTTTGTCATTGCGTGAAAAGCCGTATTCACTTTGTCCATTTTCTGTTTTAACATGGACAACTTGTCCGATTTTACAGACCTTTCTTCGGTAAGGTTTTTAATACGTTTTTTCAGCACTGATGTCTGTTGGATAATCTTTTCAGAAGATGTTTTTTCACCTACGAGACGTTCCTCCGCATGCTTCAAATCGTTGCGAATGGTGGCTTCCTCGTTTAGCCTATCGATATAAGCTGATTTCAACTCATCGATTTCTTTTTCAGTCTCTTTGACTGAACGTTTGAGTATTTGGGAAATCCCATCCATCTCAACATTTGTTTTTGCGTATTCTGTTTCTGTGTGTTTCAGTTTTTCACGGGCTGTTTTAAGTTTTACCGAAAGGGCTATCACTTCTTTTTCCGTAGCAGCCAATTCAAATCGGGTTCTTTCAATCTGCTGGTCTGCATTGCGGCGTTTTTCAAGTGATAACAGCCGTCTACCTTCCCATTTCTCTGACTCTGCACTCGTTACTACAAGTTTTTTTTGTAAAATATCTAATTGGTCATCCATGACCCCAAGTTCTATTTTCGCTAATTCAGATGCTTTTTCAGCTTTTTCAGAGTCTGCTTCTAACAACTCTTTCTTTTTCTGTATGCGCACAGCTTCTTCTGTTTTTTCACGAATAGCACTGTAAAGATTTCCCGCATCGAAAGTCAATAGAGATACGTCGGCTTCACGCATCTCTTCTGATAGGACTTTATGTCTTTTTGCAGCTTCTGCATTTATCCGTAGAGGCTCCATTCTGGAATCGAGTTCTTTCAGAATGTCAAGAACCCTGTCCAGATTATCTTCTGTTTCAAATAGTTTTTGTTCTGCCTTCTTTTTCCTCGTCCTATATTTCAGAACGCCAGCCGCTTCATCAAATATACTTCGCCTGTCTTCAGGTCGGCTATTTAGAATTTCATCTACACGACCTTGTGAAATAATTGAAAATGCTTCTTTTCCAAGTCCAGAATCCATAAATACATCATTGATATCCTTTAACCGGCATTGCTGTCCGTTTAATAGATAGGCGCTGTCTCCTGAACGAAAAACACGTCTGCTGACACTGATTTCCGTATAATCAAGTGGAAAGAGGCCTTTACTATTATCTAGTATGAGTGTCACCTCTGCAAAGTTAAGTGATTTTCTTGAATCACTCCCTGCAAAGATGACATCCTCCATCTTCGATCCCCGTAGAGATTTCGCAGATTGTTCGCCAAGGACCCAGCGAATGGCATCCGTAATATTGCTTTTTCCACTTCCATTTGGACCAACTACCGCTGTAACTCCTGGGACAAAGTCGATTGCAATCCGTTCCGCAAACGATTTAAATCCTATAATTTCAAGTCTTTTCAGAAACACGATTAAATCTCTCCTTCAGCCTGCCGACTCTTCAAATCTTGAATTGCCTGACGGGCTGCTTCCTGCTCGGCCTCTTTTTTTGATTTGCCAAGGCCTGTGCCAAGTTGCGTATCGCCTAATTTGACGACAGTTACAAAGTTTTTAGCATGTGCCGGGCCTTTTTCTTCAATGATTTCATACTGAAGTTGACCGCTATTCGTTTGCTGTACAATTTCCTGCAAACGGCTCTTATAATCCATCACATGCGAAAAAGCACCGATACTGATTTTTGGGAAAACGACTTTTTCAAGGAAAGGTATAACTGCTTCCATTCCTTGGTCTATGTACAATGCTCCAATATATGCCTCAAACACGTCAGCGAGTAGTGCGGGGCGCATTCTACCCCCTGTCTGCTCCTCGCCTTTTCCAAGGAGGATGTAACGTCCAAACCCAAGTTCATTTGAAAACTTCACAAGTGAAGGTTCACAAACAATAGCTGCTCTCAGTTTCGTAAGTTCTCCTTCGCTCATATTAGGCTCAGTCGAATAAAGGAATCGGGAAACACCCAATTCAAGCACTGCATCTCCCAAAAACTCAAGTCTTTCGTTATCCGTGAAGTTTTTTCTCCGATGCTCATTCACATAAGATGAATGTGTAAATGCGTTGTAAAGTAATAGATTATTTTTAAAGTAGATGTTTAATTCTTTTTGCAATTCATCGAACTTGATTCGAACTGCAGCCGGTAGGGATGCATTTGTATTTTTGCCTCTGTAATTGTTTGTATTAGTCATTATCGATTCTACCTTTCAGTGCATAGTGCATATAATTTTACCCTTTTCAAGGCTACAGTGCAAAAAAATATGGGAAAACCGAAAAGAGACGCTTGCCATCCTCTTTTATAGAGAGGACGGAAGTGTCTCAACCGGAATGTACATTAGTTAACTTTCTTTTCGATATGCGAAACTGCGTCACCGACAGTTGCAATCTTTTCAGCTTCATCATCCGAAATTTCCATTTCGAATTCATCTTCTAATTCCATTACTAGTTCTACGACGTCCAATGAATCTGCGCCGAGATCATCACGGAAAGAAGCTTCCATTTTAATTTCACTTTCATCGACGCCAAGGCGGTCGACAATCACTTTTGTTACACGTTCAAGTACTGTTGACAAATTTGTCACCTCCTCTCAAGAAATGTGGAAGGCGTCGTTTAGATGCGGCAGACATAAGATGGATTGTCCGAACGGCGTACTTTGCCGCACGGACGAGCCAGCTTGTGACCGAGCATCTGACGCCTGGAACTCGCCAACAAAGAAATGTGTGGCCGGATGTTCGATTTACCTTTATTACATTACCATACCGCCATCGACATGAATCGTCTGGCCGGTAATATAGGCAGCATCTTCCGATAATAGGAAGAGAACAGTGCGTGCTACATCTTCCGGTTTGCCAAGCTTAGCAAGAGGGATAACTGATATCATTTGGTTTTTCACTTCTTCGCTTAGTGCATCTGTCATGTCGGTTGTAATGAAACCAGGTGCGACAGCATTGACATTGATATTGCGTGAAGCGAGTTCCTTAGCGGCAGTCTTTGTAAAACCAATGACACCAGCTTTTGCAGCGACATAGTTTGCTTGTCCGGGATTACCAGAAACGCCTACAATCGATGCAACGTTGACGATTCTTCCCTCGCGTTGCCTCATCATCTGACGCGTGACACCTTTCGTACAAAGGAAGACACCTTTTAAGTTAATGTTGATAACATCATCCCACTCGTCTTCCTTCATGCGCATGAGCAAATTGTCTCTAGTTATTCCTGCATTATTAACCAGGATATCAATTCGACCAAAAGTATCTACTGTTTTATCAACCATATTTTTAACACTGTCCGCATCAGAGACATCCGCTTGGACAGCAAATGCTTCTCCTCCGAAATCAGTGATCAATTTAACAACTTCATCTGCCTTGTCTTTACTGCCGCTGTAGTTTACAACAACACGAGCACCTTCTTTGCCTAAAAGCAATGCAATTTCACGACCAATGCCACGTGACGCCCCTGTGACAATTGCCGATTTACCTTCAAATCTCCCCATTACGACCACCCTTTCGATGCTTCAATTACAGATTGTAACGTTTCTTCATCATAGACTGGTAATACCGTGGCGCTCCGATCGATTTTTCTCACGAGTCCACTCAACACCTTACCCGGACCACACTCTATAAAGTGTGTAACACCAAGGTCTAGCATTGTGCGTACAGAATCTTCCCAAAGGACCGGCGAATACAGTTGTTTGACAAGTAGGTCTTTTATTTCATCCTGTTTGTTAACAACAGAAGCGTTGACATTCGCAATGACTGGAATGGTCGCATCTTGCATCTCAACACCATCAAGCGTTGCACGCAATTTTTCCGCCGCAGGTTTCATGAGTGATGAATGGAATGGGCCACTCACATCCAGCGGAATTGCTCTTTTTGCTCCCGCTTCCTTCAATTGTACACACGCTTTATCGACGCCAGTTTTCGTTCCTGAAATAACAATTTGGCCAGGGCAATTCAAGTTAGCCGGTTGAACGGCAAATCCATCTGCTGTAATGGCATCTGTGACTTCCTTCAACTTCTGACCATCAAGACCGAGAATTGCCGCCATAGCACCTTCACCTGCCGGAACGGCTTCATTCATATATAATCCACGCTTATGCACAATTGACACACCATCTTCAAAAGATATTACGCCTGAAGCCACAAGTGCTGTGTACTCCCCAAGGCTATGACCCGCCGTATAGTCCGGCAAAACACCTTCTTCGACTAGACGCGCCGCAATCATAGAGCCAACCGTTAGAAGTGCCGGCTGCGCATTGTAAGTCAACGTTAGTTCATCTTGAGGTCCTTCTAGAATAACTTTACTCAGTTGAAAATCAAGCACACGGTCTGCATTGTCTAGAAACAGTTTGCTTTTTTCAGCGGTTTCCACGAGTTCTTTTCCCATACCAACCGATTGTGAACCTTGTCCCGGAAAAATGAATGCTACTTTCGTCATTGCTTTTCCACCTCTCCAATCGTTTTACGTATTGTTCCGCAGACGTCATACTGCACCATCGTCCTCGCTTGGCGAATTGCATTTAATATGGCGTTCGCATTAGACGAACCATGTGCTTTTATGACGGGAGAATTCAGGCCAAAAAGGCCTGCTCCACCGTATTCAGTATAATCCATTTTACTTTTCAATCCGCGTAAATCATCTTTTACTAGTCCAGCAGATAGTTTTGATTTCAAAGAGGCGTTAAAAACGCCTTTCAACATGGAGAAGAATGCGGATGCAGTCCCTTCTATTGTCTTAAGAACCATATTACCTGTGAAACCATCTGTAATAACAACGTCTGCCACGCCCGTTAATAAATCGCGAGACTCGACGTTTCCGATGAAGTTGATTGGCGCTTTCGATAGCAAGTCAAAAGCCGCCTTCGTCAATTCATTCCCTTTTCCTTCTTCCGTTCCGATATTTAATAATCCAACACGTGGATTTTCGAGACCACGTACCTTTTCAGCGTATATGCTTCCCATCACTGCATATTGTTCTAGATGGGATGGTTTCGCGTCCGCATTTGCGCCAAGGTCCAGCATGACGAATCCTTTTCCATCAATAGTAGGTAGTGTCGGCGCTAAAGCAGGTCGCTCAATACCGTCAATCCTGCCTACGATGAATAATCCTGCCGCCATTAAGGCACCTGTATTTCCTGCTGAAACGCAAGCTGAAGCTTCGCCGTCTTTGACAGCTTGAGCCATCCTCACCATTGATGCATCTTTTTTCCGGCGAATGGCACGAACTGGCTCATCGTCTGGTTCCACTTTTTCTGTACAGTGAATGACTTTTAGACGGGCGTGTTCCTTTAGGAAAGGCGCCATCGCCTGTTCATCACCATAAATATGTATGTTTATATCATCAAATTCAGTTAGACTTTCGAGTGCCCCGGCAATAATTTCGCCTGGCGCATGATCTCCACCCATTCCATCTACAGCTATGATCATTTTAATTCCCCCTGCTTCCTATCAGTCGTCCGGTACATGTGAAATTCGCCAGTGAATACCGTTTCGTCATTGACCGTCGATGCGACCACGACTAATGTCCGCTTCTCTCCAAGACTTTCTTTTTTCACTTCTGCACGTGCAACTACTCTATCACCGGCTCTTACCGGCTTCAGAAAGTCAATGGTCGACTTCACAGTCAAAGCAAGATCATCATTCATAACAGCAACAGCAAGTGAGTTTGCTTGGGCGAAGAGGTGATGCCCTCGCGCAATACCGTTGCGCTGAAAGACATGATCCTCAGTCACATCGAATATCGACAATGCCCTCTTATCGAGCTCCATATCAATAATATCTCCAAATACTTCATCGGAATGAAGAGACTTCACTTCCTCTTTCATCGTTCGAGACGCCACAGTTTTCAAACGCTCCCGTAACTCTGGAATACCGTTCTCAAGCCTGTCCAACCGGATTGTTTGAACGCTAACAGTAAAATGTTCTGACAGTTCTTCATCTGTCAGAAACGGATTTTCATCAAGCAACCTTCCAAGCAGTCGCTGCCTTTCCCTTTTAGGCACTCTCAATCGTTTCACCTTCCGGATTAGCACTTGGTACTAATAGCAGTATATAAAAATAAAAAAAAGAAAGCAAGTATAGAAATGCGAAAGTGGCCGTTTAGATGCGGCAGGCATAAGACGGATTGGCGAAGCGGCGCGTACTTTGCCGCGCAGCCGAGCCGACTTATGACCCGAGCATCTGGCCGCTGTAGCTAGACAGCATTGAAATGCGGAGACGACCAAAAGGATCACAGCCTAATGTCGCCGCATCGCGCGGCAATTAGGAGGGATGTAGTTCAATCCCTCCCTGCTGGAGGTCTTGAAGAGAATGGCGCTCTTTGCCTTTTATCCTGTGGCCTGAAGCGACTCGAAGGGCTGACGCCTGATGCTGGACACCACTGAAATGCGGAGACGACCGTTTAGATGCGACAAGTAAGAGGGATGTAGTTCAATCCCTCCATGCTGGAGCTAGACCTCAATCAATTCTATCGCCACTGAGAGCACCCGACTGTTCCAAGTCTAATCGAAGGGAGCTGTATTCGGGGTTTTCCCAGAAATGACGTGACTCCAAAAGTCTCTCGGCATCTTTTCTTGCCGTTTCAAGCGCCCTGTAATCATGTACAGGATCAGCCACCTTGAACTCGGGTATACCACTTTGCTTTTTCCCGAAAAAATCGCCGGCACCTCTTAGCTCAAGATCTTTTTCCGCTAAGACAAATCCGTCATTCGTTTCCGTCATCGTCTGCATCCGTTCTTTTCCTTCTTCCGACTTCGGATCAGCTAGCAGAACGCAATAAGATTGTTCAGCCCCGCGCCCTACCCTTCCCCTCAACTGATGCAGCTGAGCAAGTCCGAACCGCGTCGCGTCGTAAATAAGCATGAAAGTAGCATTCGGCACGTTGACGCCAACCTCAACGACAGTTGTAGAGACAAGTACATTGATTTTGCCATCACTGAAATCTCGCATAATGGCATCTTTATCATCAGAATGGAGGCGACCATGCATAAGGCCGACTGTGTATTTACCGCTAAAATATGTAGATAATTGACTATGGACATCCACCGCATTCTGAACATCCAATTTATCGGATTCTTCGATAAGCGGACAAATGACATACGCCTGATATCCGGCATTCAACTCTTTTTCCATTTTCCGTAAAACAGGTTGCAAGGAGTCTTCTTTTAGCCAATGTGTTTCAATTTCTTTCCTGCCTGCTGGTAATTCATCTAAAATTGAGACATCCATTTCACCAAATGCAGTTATGGCAAGTGTCCGCGGAATTGGGGTTGCCGTCATGAACAAAACATCTGGATTCAATCCCTTATCCCGTAAAACACGCCGCTGTTCAACACCAAAACGATGCTGTTCATCCGTAATGACCAAGCCTGGATTTTTAAAAACTACATCAGGTTGAATCAGTGCATGCGTACCGATTAGTAGATTCACTTCACCCGACTCGAGTTTTTCAAGCAAATTTTTACGTGCTTTCGCTTTCGTTGAACCTGCAAGGAATGCCACAGTGACTCCGTGTGGTTCAAGCCATCCAGCAAGCGTCGTGGCATGTTGCTCTGCCAGGATTTCTGTCGGAGCCATTAGTGCACCTTGAAACCCGGCGGTAATAGCAGCATACAAAGCGATTGCTGCTACAACTGTCTTTCCGGAACCGACATCTCCTTGAAGTAGACGGTTCATCCGAGTTGGGCTTTTCAGTTCTATGCATAACTCATTGACAACTCTCTTTTGGGCTCCTGTCAATTCAAAAGGTAACGCCGCAATAAGGGTCTTAACCTTCTTTAAATCGTAATTGATGATTTGACCCTTCTCTGCTTCTTTCCGAGCTTTTTTCATGCCTAGCATTTTCAGCTGGAACATCAGTAATTCCGCGTAAACGAAACGTCTTCTTGCCTGTTTCACCTCTGCAGTGCTCTTTGGGAAATGAATCATCTCAAGAGCCTTCTCGATTCCTGGCAAGCGATAAAGTTCACGAATATCAGCGGGTAGTGTTTCCGTATGAAAGCCTGAAGCTGCATCCATTGCACTGCGCATGATACGTCGAAACGTCTTCTGATGCATAACACCTTTTAAGCTATATACAGGCTCAAAGTCAGCTTGTTCCGTTTTGGGACCATCTTTGAAATTACTCACATTAATCACTTGTCTGCCACGATCCCATTTCCCGGTAACCGTAACAATCATTCCAGGTGCCAAACGATCTTTTAAATAGTGCTGATTAAAAAAAACCGCCTTCACAAGATGCCTTCCGGCAAGAAGGCGGACTTGTAGACGGGATCTATTTTTACCTAAAAAAAGTACAGATGGTTCACTTTCGACTCGACCTTCAATAGTAACCCGCTCATTATGCGGAGTTTCGGTCAAATCTTTCAACTGGAAGTCTTCATGGCGATACGGGAATGTCATGAAAAGGTCTTGGAGCGTGGAAATCCCAAGCGCTTCAAGCTGTTCACGGGCTGCTTTCCCCACCCCTTTTATCGTCGTGACAGAATTATGATTTGACAGTGTCACGATTGGCCTGTTCATTACCAAAAATTTTCGCTTCCAGTGCTTTTCCAGTCGGCGTAGCGGCCAGTCCACCTTTTCCTGTTTCTCGAAGTGCTGAAGGCATCGATTTACCTATTTTGTGCATCGCTTCAATCACTTCATCAGTCGGAATACGGCTTACCACACCCGCTAGTGCCATATCCGCACCAACAAGTGCTTTAGCTGCACCCATTGCATTACGTTTTACACAAGGCACTTCAACAAGTCCAGCAACTGGATCACAAACTAAACCTAGCATGTTTTTCATGACGATTGAAAATGCCTCTGCACTTTGTTGAGGAGTTCCGCCCGCCATTTCGACGATTGCAGCTGCTGCCATTGAACCAGCAGAACCCGTTTCAGCTTGACAACCACCTGCAGCACCCGATATCGACGCATTATTTGCGACGACAAATCCGAAAGCACCCGACGTAAATAGATAATTAATCATTTGTTCCCGCGTAGGGTTCAACTTGTTTTTCACCGCGAACAATGTTCCTGGAACGATTCCCGCTGCGCCTGCAGTAGGTGTCGCACAGATTGTACCCATAGCTGCATTCACTTCATTTGTAGCTACCGCTTTACTAACAGCATCCATTACGAGGTCTCCGGTTAGTGATTTCCCAGTCGCCATGTATTTTTGAATAAGGACTGCATCGCCGCCAGTTAGCCCAGAAGCCGAATGAACACCTTCCAGACCTCTTTCTACAGCTTTTTCCATCACAGTCAGGTTGTTATCCATCTGGGCGATGATTTCTTCTCTAGAGCGCTTTGTCATAAGTACTTCCTGTTCAATCATAATTTCTGAAATAGGCTTATTTTGTGACTCGGCAAGTGCAACGAGCTCTTTTACATTACTGAATAAAATATCCATCTATGTGTTCCTCCTCGTTTACTGTTATTAGTTTGCCAACGTTGATACTTGCGTTACGTTAGGTAGTAATTCCAACTCATTAATCAGTTCAGCATTTATCATTTGGTCGACTTCAATAACCATAAGTGCCATTTCACCTTTTTCTTTCCTGTCCACTTCCATATGTGCAATATTAATATTCAAATTAGCAATTGCATTGGAAACGCTCGCAATAACACCTGATCGGTCATTATGAACGATTAGTAGCGCTGGATAATGACCAGATAATCTAAGTGGGAAACCGTTAAGCTCAACGACTTCCATGGTGCCGCCTCCTATGGATATCCCAGTCAGTTCCATCGTACCTTCACTATCCCCAATAATTAAACGGGCTGTGTTCGGGTGTACTGCCTCTTCCTCTTCTGGAATAAACTCATATGTCAATCCCAGTTTTTCTGCATCAGCAAATGCTGATTTTATACGTTCATCGAAAGTATCATAATCTAATAATCCACCAATAATCGCTATATCGGTCCCATGCCCTTTATACGTTTCTGCAAACGATCCGTATAAGTGTACTTTAGCCCATTGCGGTTGTCTGCCGAAAAGAGTTCTTGCAACGCGACCGATTCTTGCAGCACCTGCAGTATGTGAAGATGATGGTCCAATCATTACTGGTCCTATAATATCAAAAACTGATCTGAATTTCATAAATGAAACCTCCTTATAGTCAAGAACATACTGTTATTCATTTTACACGATAAATCTTTAAAAGACAAAAAATGTTGTTCGCATTACATCCATAAAAAAAAGCAGTGCGGCATTGCAGGCGCACTGCTTTTTACTTGGTTATTCAACAGAGATGATATATGGATATAAAGCCTGTTTCCCATTGAAAAATTCAACTTCTGTATGGTCAAAGTTATCCTCTGCAAAACTTGCTATAGCAGTTGCTTCTTCCTTACTGACATCTTCACCATAAATAATTGTAACGATTTCATCGTCTTCATCGATAAGCGTTTTTAGTAGTGTTTTTATAACATTCTCTAGAGAAGGTTCCGATGTAATGATTTTACTTCCTGAGATTCCCATAAAGTCATCTTTTGTAATTTCAATGCCATCGATTGACGTATCTCTCACTGCATATGTCACTTGTCCCGTTTTTACAGATGATGCTGCTTCCAACATCAGAGTAGCATTAACACTTACTTCCGCTTCCGGATTAAATGCTAGAATGGCTGCAAGTCCTTCTGGCACCGTTTTTGTAGAAACAACGGCAGCTTCTATACCAGCGAGTTCCGCTGCTTGCTCAGCTGCCATAATGATATTTTTATTATTCGGTAAAATAATGACCTTTTCAGCACCCACTTCACGAATTGCCTTTACGATATCCTCGGTAGATGGATTCATCGTCTGCCCACCTTCAATCACCACGGAAGCACCTAAACTTTTAAATAATTCAGAAATCCCTGCTCCCATTGCAACTGTAACGACCGCGTAAGGATGTTTTACAGTCTCTTCTTTTATCATATTTTGCGCTGAATGATTTACTCCCACAATTTCAAGATGTTGCTGGCGCATATTTTCAATCTTGATGTTGATGAGAGAACCAAATTTTTGTCCATAACTCAGTGCATCACCAGGTTCTTCAGTATGAATATGTACTTTTGCAACTTCCTCATCGGAGATAACTAAGAGTGAATCACCAAATTGGCTTAATCCATTTCGGAAGTCTGATTCATCATATGGATTTGTTTGCAATTTATCGTCTTCAAACTTCACCATAAATTCCGTGCAATATCCAAATTCAATGTCTTCCGTATTCATGAAACCTTGTACGCTTCGATGATGTTCTGCACTAACCAACTCATCCATCGATTCGACAATTGTTCTTTCAGGGAGCGCTTCACCTTTCAATACTGCAAGGAAACCTTCATATACATAAACTAAACCTTGTCCACCGCTATCTACAACGCCAACTTCTTTCAAAACAGGTAGCAAGTCAGGTGTACGTTCGAGTGAAGCAATAGATTCCATTACTATCGCTTCCATCACTTCAATGAAGTCATTTGTATGCGTAGCTTTTTCCACTCCGGCATTTGAAGCATCTTTAGCGACTGTTAAAATTGTTCCTTCAACAGGCTTCATAACTGCTTTATAAGCTGTTTCTACGCCATACTTCAAGGCAGCTGCGAATTGTGTGCCGTCGACATCAGATTCATTTTCAATTGCTTTTGCAAAGCCTCTGAATAACTGTGAAAGAATGACACCCGAATTACCACGTGCTCCCATCAGTAATCCTTTTGATAGCGCTTGTGAAGTTTGACCAATATGCGCAACCGCATTTTCTTCCGTCTCTTTTGCTCCTGATGTCATTGATAAATTCATGTTGGTGCCGGTATCTCCATCAGGTACTGGAAAGACGTTTAGTGAATCGACATAATCGGCATTTTGATAAAGATGATGAGAACCCATTTTTATCATTTCCGCAAATTTCAAACCATCTATGGATTTCATAGAACTTTTTTCCTCCTTCAACCTACAGGTTTGTCACTCGGACTCCCTGAACAAAAATATTAACTGACTTCACAGTCATGCCGACTGTCTTTTTCAATGTATACTTTACTTTTGATTGGACTTGGTATGCAACTTCTGTAATTTTTGTACCGTATCCAACAATTACATACATATCAATATGCGTATCTTCACCAACATTACGGACGATGACCCCACGCGCAAAGTTTTCTTTTCTGAGGATTTCGGTAAGGCCATCTCGAATCTGATGCCTTGAAGCCATACCAACAATCCCATAACATTCGATAGCCGCTTCCCCTACTACTTGGGTAATGACGTCATTTGTAATGTCAATTTTGCCGTATTCGTTCTTCACTTCGATTGACATGTCTAATCCCCCTTGAATCCTTTTTCACTTATCCCATTGTACTATACCTGAAATTATAATAAAAGAAAGCACATCTAAGTGTTTCAACGTGTAAAGGTATTTACCTTGAAAGATGTCGCAAAAAAGGGTTGCAACGTGCCTATTCATATGATACATTATTATGGTATGCGAATAAAGAAGTAAGTCATCTAATCATCATTCGCAAGGAGGTACTATTATGTCTAAAGAATGTGTTATTACAGGACGCAAAGCCCGTACAGGCAATGCACGCTCCCACGCATTGAACTCAACTCGTCGTTCATGGGGTGCGAACCTTCAAAAAGTCCGTATTCTCGTTAACGGTAAACCTAAACGTGTATGGGTCTCAGCTAGAGCCCTTAAATCAGGTAAAGTTCAACGTGTATAATGGACTGTAATTCTAATTTGGGTGCTATCTATCTTGATTGGCACCCAAGTTTAGAGGAAATAAAACGCCGAGCTGAATTTCTTCAGCCCGGCGTTTTTTCTTTTTTCCTTTTTTTACTCTTGTTGTTACTTACAGTTGCTTTCGGTGATTCATCTTTCTGGAAAACAACCATGCACTTCCTCACTATTCCACTCACAAACTTCGGCATTGTAAAAGTATAAACCCGCAATTCCCCACTCCTTTCAGGAATCTGAACTCCTTACCATTAAGCATATGCCTTTGTAGAAGGAGATAGTACAGACTTCTGAAACTGGTTCATTGCTCGTGAATAATGTCATGCCTGTTTCGAGGGTAGCATTAGTCGTTTCATATTTGAATCCGGTTAGCGTTAGGCCTTCAACGGTTCCCCCAAATGGAAAAAAGGATATGTATGGATAGCGGATACCCGGCTTCACTTGATGCTCTCCCGGAATAAGTATCGAAAGCTCATTCGTTCTATTATGAATTGAAAATGTTGTTTGCTTATTAGCCATCTGAAGCCGGTACATCAGATGAAGGGCAGATTCCATATGATCTAGCCTTCCACCTGTAACACCTGTCAAAACAATATGTTCAGGTTGATAGGATAGAGCGCGATTCACTGCGAGTTCCAAATCCGTCTCATCCTTCTCAGAACGAAATCGGCCTATTATCTGGACCGATGTAGCAATCAAATCGTATTCAACTTCAGAAACCGAATCAAAATCACCGATTGCTTCAAGAGGAGTAATTCCTCTATTTAGTAAGTGAAGCGCTCCTCTATCAGCACCGATGAACACCGTATCTACATGACGGAATTTTTCCAAATCGGCAATCTCAGAATCTGGTCCGCCTGCACAAACGACTGCATATTTCATTTTTTCAGTGCTCTTTCACCTGCTGCTTTGATACGATGTAATGCTTCCGTCGGATTTGGCGCATTATAGATGGCTGATCCCGCAACAAAAATTGTAGCCCCAGCTTCCACGCAAGGAACAATTGTTTCTTCATTAATGCCTCCATCGATTTCTATTTCAATGGGGAGCTTATTTTCACGAATAATATCTGCCAACTGTTTCACTTTTGGAATAACGGAGTGAATGAACTTTTGGCCGCCAAATCCCGGATTAACCGTCATGAACAAAACCAAGTCGATTTCATCAAGAACATGTAGAATCGTTTCAATCGGTGTGTGCGGATTTAAAACAACCCCGGATTTCACGCCCGTGGACCGTATCAGCTGTAGTGTACGATGTAGATGAGGACACGCTTCTACATGTACTGTGATGTAATCTGCCCCCGCTTTAGCAAATTGCTCAATATATGCATTCGGGTTTTCAATCATTAAATGAACGTCAAGCGGCAATTTCGTTATGGGTCTAAGCGCTTCTACAACAATTGCTCCCATTGTAATATTTGGAACGAAGTGACCATCCATCACATCTATATGAATGAGTTCAGCTCCTGCTGCCTCTACTTCTCTTACTTCCTCAGCAAGCTTTGAAAAATCTGCCGCTAATATTGAAGGTGCAATTTTAATCATGTTTTTCATACCTCGGCTTTCGGTCAAGTATTTCTTGCATGAACTGCAAGTAGTGATCGTAGCGGTGACGTGGAATTTCTCCAGTCTCCACCATTTCTTTTACTGCACACTTAGGCTCCTTCAAATGCAAGCACCCTCGAAATCTGCAGTTTGGTGAAACTTCATCCATATCAACAAAATAACGAGATAGTTCCTCTTTCTCAATATGATCGAATTCGAGTGAACTAAACCCCGGAGTATCTGCAACAAGGCCACCTGACATCTCAAGCAATTCAACATGTCGCGTCGTATGTTTCCCACGTCCAAGTGCTTCGGAGATTACGCCCGTTTTTAAATCGAGTTCAGGCAATATTGTGTTTAACATAGTTGATTTACCTACACCTGATTGGCCAGCAAGAACAGTCGTTTTTTCCGCCAAGTATGGGTTCAACAAGTCCACCAGCTTCGGATCGTCAATATATGTCTCGATTACATCATAGCCAATCTTTTCATAATACGCAGCATGCTGGGCTACTACTCTCAATTCCTCTTCATTCGCTAAATCTTTTTTCGTTAAGCAAATAATCGGCTTCACATCAAATGATTCGACGACAACGAGGAACCTATCTAGTAAATAAAGACTGAATGCTGGCTCCACAATTGAGAATACCAACAGCGCCTGGTGAACGTTCGAAATTGGCGGACGAACAAGCTCATTAAAGCGTTCATGCACCTCAGTTACAGTCGCATCGTTATCTTCAACCCGCACATAGGTAACAAAATCTCCGACTAACGGATGGACGCCACGGTTTCTAAAAACCCCACGCCCTCTACATTGTATAATTTCTCCGTTATTTTCAACATAGTAATAGCCACTAATTGCTTTTCTGATTTGTCCTTCTGGCATTCTTTCACCCCTTCTATTTAGCGTCGCGTTAAGGGACCTCTTTCTCAATGATCATTGTCGAATCCCGTGTAACTTTATACGCTCCACTTTGTCCTTCTTCTAATTTAAGAGTAATTTGTTTTTGTATTGTTTTCGTAATGGGGAATTCTTCGATAGGGCTGGTCATCGTATTATCTTTGTCTTGAACATAAATACGGATCATCTGCTCAACCGGTTTAGGTTGGATTTCATTTTCAGTATCATTCTCTACGTCGGAATCGACTTCTTCACCTGATTCAGGTTCATTTACTTCAGGATTAGGTTCAATTACTTCAGGTTTATATTCAATTGTCACAGTTTCTACATATAACCTAGTCGATTTTTCCTTCTGTCCTTTTGATACAACTACTTCCACTTTTCCACCTTTTTCAATGCTACTTCCCGCAACTGGATCTTGAGAAATGACTTGCCCTGCAGGTACGGTGTCGTGATACTCTTGTTTCCCAGCCCCAATATTGAATCCTGATGTTTTTGCATATTCCTTCAGTTGGTCGTTATCGAACCCTACTATATTACCAACAGTTCGCATATCTTTCCCTTTGCTAACAGTAAATACTAAATCTGTTTCACTCGGAACTACATCCGTACCCGGTTCATGACTTTGTTCTAAAATGGTTCCCTCAGGCTCATCAGAAAATTCTTCTTCCGATTTTACACTTTTAAAATCGAAGTTTTCCAGAAGTTCAGTAACTGATGAGTACTCTCGTTTCCTATAATCGAGAAGGGTCATCTCTTCTTTTCCCGTACTAATATAGAGGGTAACTGATGAACCTACTTCCCTTTCTATCCCAGCCTCAGGCATTGTTCTAATCACATCTCCTGCATCGACATCATTGGATGGCTGCGCAGTTCTTTCATCGACCTTAAAACCCTTTTCAACGAGCAAGTCTTCCGCGGCTTTTTCTTCCATTCCAGCTACCTCCGGAATTTCGACCATTTTAGGTCCTAGCACGCCCGGAATCTGGGATAAAAGTAATAACAGAATTATCACGCCGAAGACGCCTCCCAGGATGAATGGCCACTTTTTACGTTTTTTCTTAGGCAATGGGGGTTGTTCTGACTCAACCGGCTCGATTTTCTTCGTTATTTCAATATTATCAAATTTTGGTGCTTCGTTTACAATCGGAATAGCCCGTGTATGATCATCGTCAAATACAATTTCGAATTTCTTCTCATCGGCACGTTCTGGTAATAGTACGGTGCTTAAATCATCATACATTTCATCCGCTGAATCATAACGATATGTGGCATCTTTCATAGTAGCCTTTAAAATAACGTTTTCCACACTTTGTGGAATCGTTGGGAACAGCTTCTTTACAGATGGTGTTTCTTCCTGTAAATGTTTCAATGCAATCGCTACAGCTGTATCGGCCGAAAACGGTAATTCGCCTGAAAGTAATTCATAAAATACGATTCCCAACGAATAAATATCTGATTTCTTTGTTGCCATTCTGCCGCGTGCTTGTTCAGGTGACAAGTAGTGAACGGTTCCAATGACAGAGTTTGTTTTTGTATGGGCTGTTGCGCTCAGTGCCATCGCAATGCCGAAATCAGTAATTTTCACATCCCCATCTGAATCCATTAGAATGTTCTGGGGTTTAACATCTCGATGGATGATTCCATTATGATGGGCATTCGCCAAGGCAGACACAATCTGCTGCATAATCGGTAAAGCCTGTTCAGGCGTTAAAGGACCATTATCTTTAATAAACTGTTTCAAAGTCTGCCCTTCAATATACTCCATCACAAGGTAGTGAAGTTCGTCTTCTTCACCAACATCAAATATGTCGACAATATGAGGATGTGTAAGACTAGTTGCGGATAGTGCCTCACGTTTAAATCTTCTTTTTAAAGCCTCTTCATTGGCAAAATCATAATTGAGCACCTTGATTGCGACATCGCGATCTAAAATGACATCATGTGCAAGGTAGACTTTTGACATACCACCCTCACCGATGTTTCTAACAATTTCATATCGCCCGCCAATTCTTTTCCCGATCATGGATTAGTCGCCTCCACTCCGGTCGGATCAATCAAAATGACAGTTATATTATCTTCTCCGCCCATGTCGTTCGCGTAGTTAACAAGATCTTCCGCCTTCTTACGTAACGTAGAATTTGATAGGACCATTTTTCGTATGGAATCATTGTCGATTTTATTACTAAGACCGTCCGTGCAAATGAGGACGAACATTCCATCGTCCAGCTCAAACGAATAAAGGTCCGGTGTTATTGTTTTTTCAGAACCGATTGCTTTCATAATCCAGTTCTTTCGTGGATGGGACGCTGCCTCCTCTTCGGTAATTTCACCGCTGTCAAGGAGTGCATTGACGTAGGAATGGTCCCTGGTCACTTGCCGTATTCCTTTATCTTCGATTGTGTATACACGACTGTCTCCGGTATGCGATACAAGACAAGTACGACCGCGAATTAAAGCCGCCTCAAGTGTAGTACCCATCCCTTTATACTCTTCATTTTCAGACGCCTGTTTGTAGATTATCTCGTTCACATGAATGATGGCCTTCTGAAGCCACTCCGCCCAGTTCTCTTCCGCATTAAAAGTTGAACTATCCAATTTCATGAATTGTTCTCCAATAACTTTGACCGCAGTCGAACTAGCATAGTCACCTCCACGATGGCCACCCATGCCATCTGCGGCTACAGCAAGAATAATCCCCCCAGGAAGTGTGTATACCGCTGCACTATCTTCATTGACCGTTCTTTTCTTACCAATGTCAGTCAAGACTTCAAATTGCAATGTCCCTCTCCCCTTTTTCACTCGAGTCCCTCTGCTTATTTAACTTTCTTTCGGAAAGCTGCAACAAAAAATCCATCGCTACCAAAATGTTGCGGTAGCACTTGTAGTGTATTGTCTTCAATCGCTAATTTCTCATTACCAATCAATTGTGTCAACGGAATCTTTTCCATGTCTGGATGACGTGTAAGGAAACGTTCTGCCATCCCCTGATTTTCGGAATATTCCACAGTACATGTACTGTAGACAATTACCCCATCCGGTTTTATCAATTCACGAGCCGTGTCGAGAAGGTCCGATTGAATAACTGTTAACGCATCAAAGTCTGCTTTCGTTTTGTTGTATTTGATTTCGGGTTTTCTACGAATAACACCGAGACCACTGCAGGGAGCATCGACGAGAATACGATCGAACGAAGCCAAATCATAAAGATCCGTCAATTTCCGACTGTCACCGCTTAATGCTTTGATGGATGATAAACCAAGTCTGGTTGCATTCGCTTCAATAAGCTTCAGTTTATGTTCATGAAGATCATGTGCGAATACTTCTCCTTCGTCATTCATCTTTTCAGCTATATGGGTCGTCTTACCTCCAGGCGCTGCACACATATCGAGTACTTTCATGCCAGGCGATAAATCAAGAGCAAGGATGGGAAGCATTGAACTTTCGTCTTGGATAGAGATAAGCCCTTTTTTATAGGTTTGTGTATTGGCGAGATTTCCACTATCGGAAATAATGCACTCCGCAACTACTTCACCTCTTCTAACTTCCATTCCTTCCGATTCAAGTAAAGCAACTACTTCTTCCGTGGTTGCTTTTGCTGTGTTGACACGCACCGTCATCGCCGCCGGATGATTGTTTTCATGCGCCATCACAGCTGCTTCTTCCTCACCAAATTGCTCAGTCCATCTCTTAATAAGCCATTCGGGATGACTCGTTTCTATAGATGTCTTCAGACTACTGTCTTCCATATCATCCAGTGAACGGACACCTTTTCGTAACACTGAACGAAGAATACCATTCACTGTTGGTGCAATCCGTTTGTGACCACGTCTTTTTGCAATTTCCACTGCCTCATGGACAACCGCATGCGGAGGGATTTTCGTCAAATAGACAATTTGGTATAACGATAACCTAAGAAGTTCTCGTACCCAGCCGTCCAGTTTTCCATGAACAAAAGGTTCAAGATAGTAATCGAGCGTCATCCGATGTTGGAGTGTGCCGTAAGTCAATTCTGTTAACAAACCACGATCTTTGGTCTCAATACCATACTTTTCAATTGTTCTGTGAAGCAACAGATTGCTATAAGCCTGATGGTCGTTTATTTCCATCAATATTGAAAGAGCCGCATCGCGGACATTGCCATTCCATATTTTCTTTTTAGGTCTAGTATTCACTCGAAACGATCCCCTTTACTCCATTTAGATCCGGTCCCTCGAATGAATTCATCCGCAGGCATCCGTTTTTTTCCGGCTGGCTGAAGATCCGTTAAAGCTACAGCTATATCATCGCCGGCTTTTACAATAATGCGATTGCTCTCAATTTCGATAATTGTACCAGGCAACGCATTGTCGTTCGATTGTACTTTCTCACTCCACCAAATTTTAACACTTTCTCCTTGGTAAATAGTATAAGCAACCGGCCACGGATGAAGTCCACGAATTTTATCATAGATTTCTTTTCCATTTTGGGACCAGTCAATCCGTTCCTGCTCGCGGGAAATATTGCGTGCAAATGTTACAAGTGATTCATCTTGAACAGTTTGCTTATTTGTTCCATTCAATATGGAGGGCAACGTTTCTTTAAGAAGCTCCGTTCCTGCCACCGATAATGCTTTGAACATACTCCCCGTGTTGTCCGTATCTGAAATGGGGACAGTCACTTGAGAAATAATATCGCCTGCATCGAGTTTTTCAACCATATACATAATTGTGACACCCGTTTCTGTTTCACCGTCCATGATGGCTTGGTGAATCGGTGCTCCACCGCGGTATTTTGGCAGTAATGAGGCATGTACGTTAATGCAGCCGAGTCGTGGAATTTCCAGCAGTTCTTTAGGTAAAATCTGCCCAAATGCTGCAGTTACAATCAAATCCGGTTTGAGTGCGATTATTTCCTCGAGCTCTGCTGAACCTTTCAGTTTTTCAGGCTGAATGACTGATAGTCCGAGTCGAAGTGCCTCAGCTTTAACTGGGGGAGGTGTTAAAATTCTTTTTCGTCCAACAGCTCTATCCGGCTGAGTAACAACCGCGGCGATTGTATGTCCTTCTTCATAGAGCATTGTCAGAACTGCTACCGAAAATTCGGGTGTTCCCATAAAGACAATTTTGGTCATTGATTTCCACCTCCGCTATTTAGTGACTCATCTCCATCTTCTTCTTCAAGTAACAATTCTGATGGGTCAACAATACGAATAATTTTAGAGTTGAATAATACGCCATTTAAATGATCTATTTCATGTAGGATGGCACGTGCCTCATAATCTTCTGCCTCTAGCTCGTATAGATCTCCGTTTCGTTCTTGCGCCTCTACACGTACAAAAAATGGTCTTTCCACTTCGCCGAATAAGTCAGGGAAACTAAGACAACCCTCTACCTCTATTTCAGAGCCTCCGATTGCAGTCACAACAGGATTTATCATTTCAATGACTTCCTGCCCTTCGCCCATATCGACAATTGCTACACGGACAGCTTCGCCAACTTGCGGTGCTGCAAGACCAATTCCATCTGCATCCACCATTGTGTCGTACATATCATCGAGTAGCTTATAAAGCTTCTTATCAAATTTATTTACTTCTTTACATTGTTGTAGAAGAACCGGAGCCGGATGCTTCACAATTTTACGTATAGCCAAAACTATTCCTCTTTTCTATCTATGGTGTCTGAATCAATTTCATAATAGAGGATTTTGTCATAAAATCCGAACAAGGTTGATTGTAACGAGAGGCGGACGCTTTCCGTTACAATCAACGAAAATCCATGCAAATGAATATTTGATAAAGAAATTTCGATTTACGTAAGAGTTTTCAATCAAAATAAACAATTATGATATTGACTCCTCTAAAAATTTATAAAGTTTTATATTGGGGATAATTCAAATTAGAGATTCCTCGTTAAGCTTTTGTTCAGTCCAGCTTCAAGCGCAGATGCTCGGGTCAGAAAGCAGTCCGGCTGTGCGGCTGCAGAACGCCGCGTCGCCAGCCCACCTTATGCCTGTCGCATCTAAACGGCACTCTACGCTTTTGTTTAGTAAATAGACGCGGGTTCTACGTCAACCGTCATTGTCAGACCTGATTTTATCCAATCCGTACGGTAGTATTTAATGAGCTGTTGGAGCGTTTCTGTTAACTTGGGCTCTTTTTTATATTTTATCAAACATTGGTAGCGATATCGATTGTTAACTCGACTAATGGCGGCTGCAGTCGGTCCAATGATGACTGTATCTGCAGACAAATTAGCTTTTAAATAGCGTGAGCCTTTATCTGCAAAGTCAGCTACTTTCAATAAATCCTCATGTGTGAACTGAACGAGTGTGACGAAATAGAAAGGCGGATAGCCATATTGTTTTCTCGCGGCCATTTCCATATTGTAAAACGGTTCATAATGTTGGGCTTTGGCCAAATCGATTGCATAATGTTCTGGAGAATAGGTCTGAATGAACACCTCTCCAGGCAATTCATGACGTCCGGCACGTCCACTCACCTGCGTCATCAGTTGAAAGGTTTTTTCTGCGGCACGAAAATCGGCTAGATGCAGTGTTGTATCCGCCGCGAGGACTCCTACTAGTGTGATATTAGGGAAATCAAGCCCTTTAGCAATCATTTGCGTACCGAGCAGAATATCTGCATTCCCTTCACTGAACTGCCTGAGCAACCGTTCATGTGAACCTTTTTGTCTTGTTGTATCTACGTCCATTCGAAGGACTCGTGCTTCGGGAAACAGTTTTGCAATTTCTTCTTGGGCTTTTTGAGTCCCTGTTCCAAAAAAACGTATATGTTCACTTTTACACTCTGGACAAACTTGTGGGACGCGTTCTTCATGACCGCAATAATGACATTTCAGCTGTTCATGTGCACGGTGGTAGGTGAGCGAGATATCACAGTTTGGACATTCGACAACTGTACCGCAATCTCTACAAAGAACGAATGATGAAAAGCCGCGCTTGTTAAGAAACAGAACGATTTGTTCTCTTTTCTCCAATCGTATTCGGATTGCCTCGGCAAGTGGCAATGAAAACATCGAGCGGTTACCTAACTTCAATTCTTCTCGCATATCAACTACATTTACTGTAGGCAGGGCTTGGTCTCTCGGTCGTTTAGTCAGCGTCAGCAGTGTATATACACCTTTTGATGCCCGTGCATATGACTCCAATGAAGGCGTTGCACTGCCGAGAACGACTGGACAATTGTAATATTTCGCGCGTCTGATGGCTACATCCCTAGCATGGTAGCGCGGGGTATCATCTTGTTTATAGGTTGACTCATGCTCTTCGTCTAAAATAATGATGCCTAAATTTTCGAAGGGTGCAAATACCGCCGACCTTGCACCGACAACTACTTTTACTTCCCCTCGTTTTATTTTCCGCCACTCATCGTATTTTTCACCTGCAGACAACCCGCTGTGCATAACTGCGACTAACGCCCCGAAACGCGCAAGAAATCGGGATGTCATTTGCGGTGTTAACGCAATTTCCGGTACAAGGACGATTGCCTCTTTGCCTTTATCCAACACACGTTTAATAGCCTGTAAATACACTTCTGTTTTACCGCTACCCGTCACTCCATGAAGTAGGAAAGTCTCAGCATGTTGTTCATCTGAAGCAGTCGAGATGTGATCAAGGGCAATTTGCTGTTCACTCGTCAACTGCTCCGGAATTGCTGTATCTTTTAATTGTGGTGCATCAGGTTCGCGATAGACTTCCGCTGATTCCTCAAAAGCTGCCCCTCTTTCAATAACCGCTTTTAAAATAGCTGGTTGAATTCCTGATTGTTCCATTAGTTGTTTCGCACTGATTGTCTTCTCAGCGCGTTCAATCATCCACTGAATCAATTCCGCTTGTTTTTTCGCTTTTAGATGAACGGAATCGTACAATTCCAGGAGTTTCTTTTCATCTGCCATACGAATCATTCGCACTTTTTTCACAGCCGTTTGCTGACCTACGGCTGTATCTACCGAAACAATTCCTTGACTCGCATAGCTTTTCAATATTTTCATAAGAGCGGATGTGTCTACTTCTTTTAGCTTAACTCGCTTCCTACCCGCTAGAAAAGCAATAAAATCTTCGTCGACGATAAGTGCGGGCTCCTCGACGACAATGAACTTTTCATATTTGGCACGCATTGCGGAAGGCAGCATTACCTGTAGCGCATCTATTTCATAGGACAAAGTTTCTACTGCAAGCCATCCGGATAATTCGAGCAGTTCATGGGAAATGACAGGATCCAAATCAATAAGCTCATCAATTGGTTTCACTTTTGACAAAGCAAGGTCGCTTTCCCCTTTTAGCTTTGTTACATAACCAAGCACTTTCCTAGGTCCGAATGGTACTTTTACTCGTACTCCAGGTTCGATTACGGATTCCATTGATTCTGGAACGAGGTAATCAAACGGCCTGTCAATTGGATAAGCCGCCACATCTACAATGACTTCAGCAATCATTGAGTTGTTCACTTTCTTCTTGAATTATATTTTCCAGAAGTAGGAGCGCCAATTCTTTTTTAGGCATTGCAAGGAAAGGTTTTTGCATTCCGTATTTTGACAAGAGTGTTACGACATTTGTATCTCTTCCGAATCCCGCTTCTGGATCTGTCACATCATTAATGATTATGTAATCGAGATTTTTACTTTCCATTTTGCTCAAACCATAGTTGATTACATTTTCAGTTTCCGCAGCAAAACCGACAAGAATCTGATCTGTTTTCATTGTCCCTATCGTCTTCAATATATCAGTTGTTCTTTCAAGCTCAATGACGGAATCTCCCGCTTGCTTTTTTATCTTTTGAGCGTGAATCTCTCTCGGACGGTAATCTGCGACGGCAGCAGCTTTTATAACAATTGACGCATCATCGAATTGCCCAAGGACTGCTTCGTACATCTCTGCAGCACTTTCTACATCAATGAAAGTCACTCCAACTGGCTTGTCCAATCCGACAGGTCCTGAAATTAGAACGGTTTCAGCACCTAGCGCCACAGCTGCTTCCGCCATCGCATAGCCCATTTTACCGCTTGAAAAATTCGACACATATCTTACCGGATCGATTCTTTCACGTGTAGGACCAGCTGTAATTACAACTTTCTTTCCCGCAAGAGGTAGGTTTTTTTTCGTAGCAAACCGATTTTCTATCAGGTCCACAATCTTTTCTGGCTCTTCCAGACGCCCTTTCCCTACATAGCCGCATGCCAAAAAGCCAACGGATGGCTCAATGAATTTGTAGCCATCTTCGTGCAACGTTTTAATATTTCGGATAACTGCTTTATTTTCATACATGTGAATGTTCATAGCTGGAGCAATCCAAACTTCTGCCTGAGTAGCCAAAAGAGTTGTTGTTACCATATCATCGGAAATGCCATTCGCCAGTTTACCTATAACGTTCGCTGTTGCCGGAGCAACAACTACTAAATCAGCCCAATCAGCCAAGTCGATATGCGCTATAACACTAGACTCTTTCTCATCGAATGTATCAAAGTAAACATCATTCCGTGACATCGCTTGGAATGTCAAAGGTGTAACAAATTCTTTTGCAGACTCCGTCATGATGACCCTCACTGTTGCCCCGGCCTGTGATAGCTTACTAACAAGTGCAACAGCTTTATAGACCGCGATTCCGCCAGTTACACAAAGGAGGATTTTTTTATTTAACAACTTCATCTCTTCCCTTCTAAAATGACAAACTCCCAAAGAAAAACACATTTCTAAGGGAGTATCACATTTATCTATTTAGACACTAATTTTAAACCTGGAACTTTTATTACACTTCATCTTCATAAACGATAGAATCGTCCGATTTCTTTTTCGATAAAACGCCAGCAGCAACTTCTTCAAGTGCTTTGCCTACATTCTTTTTAGAGTCATAAGAAGAAAGGAGTTTAGTTCCTTCCTCCTGCATTTGACGTGCTCGTTTTGAAGCGAGTGTTACGAGTGTGTATTTTGAATCAATTTTCTCTTTTAACGAATCGATTGATGGAGTTAACATGATTTATTCCCCTCTCAGCATACCTAAATATAACTTTTCTACACGTTCTCTGCGGCAATGTTCTGCGATGACAATTGCATTAATACGTTCGCAGGCATTTGTTACTTCGTCGTTTTCCACGACGTAATCGTACAAGTTCATCATTTCAAACTCATCACGCGCTTTCAATATACGCGATGCAATAACATCGGCTTTTTCGGTTCCTCTTCCAACTAACCGTTCTTCCAACTCCGACAAACTTGGGGGTGCGAGGAATATAAATAGCCCGTCTGGAACTTTTGACCTTACCTGTGCTGCACCGACGACTTCAATCTCAAGGAATACATCTCTCCCTGCATCGAGCGTTTCATTGACATAATCAAGCGGAGTACCGTAATAATTGCCTACATACTCTGCGTATTCCAGAAGTTTACCTTCCTCGATCAACCGTTCAAATTCATCTCTAGACTTGAAAAAGTAATCAACGCCATCCACTTCGCCTTCACGTGGACTTCTCGTCGTCATCGAGATAGAGTATTCGTAGTTTGTATCCGGTTGTGTAAAAAGCTCTTTTCGAACCGTCCCTTTGCCCACACCAGATGGTCCGGACAGGACGATTAGAAGCCCACGTTTTTTATACATGCGATCCCTCTTCTTATCTAATCTGATTTACGGTGATTATTGACATAATCAAGCCGATGTTGCACTCAATTGATTGAAACAATCTGTTCATATTATACCATATAAGGTCGTTGTAGTGCTAAAATGGGGAAAAACGATTTGAAAGAGGAATCCCTATGGCATTTGATGGTTTATTCACAACGGCAATGGTGCAGGAACTACAAGTCTTACAAAATGGACGTATTTCTAAAATCCATCAGCCTAACGCACAGGAAGTTGTATTTCTAATACGTGCAGATGGCAAAAATCAAAAACTTCTAATTTCAATTCATTCATCTTATTCACGTATCCAACTGACAGAAGAAGCAATTACAAACCCATCTGAACCCCCTTTGTTTTGCATGGTTCTTCGAAAACACCTGGAAGGTGGTTCGATTACATCTATCGGTCAATTCGGCACAGACAGGATTATCACAATGGATGTCAAGGCAAAAAATGAAATTGGGGATGAAATTAACAGAAGGTTATACATCGAAATTATGGGTAGACACAGTAACTTGCTACTTGTCGATCCCGAACGTAATATCATCATCGAAAGTATGAAACACTTGCCGCCATCGGTGAATAGTTACCGAACGATATTACCGGGGCAACCTTTCATACCCGCTCCACCACAAGATAAATTGAATCCATTTACAGTCACTGAGCAACAATTTAATGATTTATTACCTGATTTAGAAAGCGCTCGTGATATCGTCCAGAAATTTTCTGGTTTTTCTCCGATTAATGCGGAAGAATTACTGTTCAGATTTAAAGAAGCGAAGGCGGACAACTACTCAGTGTTCACAACTCTCCTCGCTTCATTCAATGGAGTAGGAAGCACACCAAACATTTCCGAAGTCGGGACCAAAACCATTTTCTCTGCAACTGAACTGACATATGCGGACAATAAGATTGCACAATATAATACGCTCGGTGACTTGTTGGATAAAGTGTATTTCGCACGGGCTGAAAGAGAACGCGTGAAATCTCAAGCCGCAGACCTAGAACGTTGGCTAGACAACGAAGTAGCCAAATTGAATCTAAAAGTGAAGAAGCTTATAAAAGAAAAAGAAGCTGCCGGGAAGCTAGATACGTTTCAGCTTTATGGAGAGTTACTTACTGCAAATAGCTACGCCATTGAAAAAGGTGCTACGGAAGCAACTGTCTCCAACTATTACGATGAAGGCACTACCGTAACAATTCCGTTAGATCCTAGGAAATCTCCGATTGATAACGCGCAACGCTTTTATTCACGTTATTCAAAAGCGAAAACAGCGCTTATCATGATCGCAGAGCAACTCGAAAAAGCAGCAGAGGATATCGCTTATTTCGAAATGATAAAACAACAAGTACTGCAAGCATCCCCTATAGACATCGCAGAAATACGTGAAGAACTAGCGGAACTTGGTTTTTTAAAGGCTCGTAAGTCAAAAAAGAAGCTTAAACCGAAAAAACCAGTGCCTGAAACATTCATTTCATCTGCAGGCCTGAAAATTTCTGTTGGTAAAAACAATAAGCAAAATGATTATTTAACATTTAAGCTTGCTTCTAGAGAACAAACTTGGCTTCATACGAAAGATATACCGGGATCACACGTTGTTATCCATGACGCTAATCCCGATGATGAAACGATTCGTGAAGCAGCAATTCTATCTGCATACTTCAGTAAAGCTCGCGGTTCTTCAGCAGTACCGGTTGACTACACTGAAGTGCGCCATGTTAAAAAACCGAATGGCTCGAAGCCTGGATTCGTCATCTACTTTGAACAAAAAACGATACTAGTAGACCCTGATGAAGATATAGTGATGAAACTTAAAAAATAAAAAAGCTAATCCACATGAAATTTATACATGTGGATTAGCTTTTTTTATAGACTGAGCACCCGTTACTAAACGGATACCCCGTACCAAACTACTTTTGCAATTATCTCAAGGCTATTTTGATTATTGAACGGCACTACATAATCGTAAAAGTTTTCATTTGTTGACTCGGGACTTAACACAATCACTTCTTGCTGTTCAATTTTTCTGTAACGTCTGACAGCGTATTCATTGTCAACACAGTAAACAGCAATATCTCCGTCTTTTATGTCATCTTGCTCAATTATTTTTGCTACGAGTGGAGAACCATCGGGAAAAAGTAAATTCATACTATCTCCTATTACTTTGAACGCTACCAGGTTCTCGTCTTGCGCGTATTTCCCTAAAAAACTAGTTGGTAGTTTAATAAGTTCTGCATCATCGCATTCTATTCCATCTGTATGAGAAAGTACACTGGCTTTAATTGAAGGCATACATCCTAAGGCTACTGTTTTAGCTAGGGGGAAAGAGTTCCCTTTAAAGAAATATTCCATCGGAACTTCAAAGTAATTCGCCAATTGTTGTAATGCCCCCGCCCTCGGAAATTTATTGCCCTTTTCCCATTCCGAAATCGTGGCTTGACTCATGCCTATTGCGTCTGCAAGTTCTACCATTGTTATTCTATTTCTATCTCTTAATCGTTTCAACCGTCTGGAAAATAGGTCTTGTACAAAATTGTTCATGAATAGGACCTCCATTTACATCTCATACTAATTGTACATCATTTTGGAAGTGATCTTCATTTAATTCCGGAAATATAGCTTGTAGTAACTATTCCCACGACACTTGTCTTTTTGTATCACTTTTAGTAATATATAATCAATATAGAAAGGGTGAACTATGTGACATCTGAAAATGAAGTGCCATTTTACCTAATTCAAACACTTCATTCCTTACGACTGAAATATGGGATGAATTCTCCTGAACTCGCAGAAAAAATTGGTGTTAGTACAACTACATACGAAGCATGGGAAGAAGATTCTTCTAACATTTCATTTACTCAAATATTGAAATTGGAAGAAGTATTTCAAATGCCTTCGAAATATATTTTTTTCGGGAAAGATATTACTCTAAGTAATCTACGGAAGTCAAATAAATAGCTATTTCAAATATTAACTGAATTGTCTCACATTAAAATTAGTCTGTCAAAGAACTACATCATGAACCTTTCCTTTTAATTAAAACGTTAAGTTGTCTTAGACTATTTCTTTTAGGGGTTGCACCATAATATGGACATTAAAAACTTTCAAGGTGACGTTAAGGTACTTATTTCAAGTATTATGCATGAACAATCGAAGCCATTTCAAACTAGCATTACAGAACTTTTAGCTTCAGCTAACGAAAATAAGCTTGAAGAAGCTCTTTTAAAACAATTAGTCCCTATGTATGAACTATTAGAGATTTTAAATAAAGAAAATAAAATAAATAAACAACAGTATAACCAGCGCAGAATAGCCTTACTAAAACTTTCGCAGCTCGCAGAAGAAGTCAATATCAACCATAAAAATACTTTATAAATCTTTTTTCACAATAAATAAAGTTCACTTTTCTAGTAAATAAAAAAATGCTATTCCACAATCATGTGGAATAGCATTTTTACTTTAATAGACCTGCTTTTAAATTACCATGCCAATTAAGTAAACTTGCCATTGAATCTTTATTGATCGCACCATTGTCTTTTGCCACTTCAGCAAGTGCGCCGAAATCAGTCAGACTCTTATACGTCAATCCCGCCTTCGCGAATGTTTCATCTGCACTTTGGAGTTCATATGTAAATATCGAAACAATTCCAGTCACTTCAATTCCTTCAGAGCGCAATGCTTCAGCAGCATTTAAGCTACTCCCCCCTGTAGAAATCAAATCTTCTATAATGACCGCCTTATCTGAATCGGCAATCTTTCCTTCAATTTGACGACTACGTCCGTGTCCTTTTGCTGTTGAACGGATATAGACCATCGGCAGTCCAAGAATGTCCGCAACCCAAGCAGCGTGTGGAATTCCGGCTGTCGCCGTTCCTGCGATGACTGTTGTTTCAGGATAATTTTCACGAATCAATTCCGAAAGCCCTTGAGCTATTTTTTTACGGCCAATTGGATCTGACATCGTCAAACGGTTGTCACAATAGATGGGGGATTCAATACCTGATGCCCATGTAAAGGGTTCGTCAGGGCTTAATTCTACCGCTCCTACATTTAACAGGATTTCAGCGACTTCTTTTTTTATCATTTCTATTTTGTCCCCTTCCAAAGTTCATTTATTTGTTCATAAGCCGCCCTTGGATCAGTCGCACCCGTAATCGCTCTACCTACGACGATATGGGTTGAACCGGCGAGACGCGCTTCATCAGGCGTTGCAATTCTTTTCTGATCATGTGCTCCGCCATCTGATAGACGTATGCCTGGCGTGACTTTGAAGAACTTTTCTCCGCAAACATTCGCAATGGCTGTTGCCTCATGGACCGAACAAACGACACCATCGAGTCCTGCCGATTTTGACAGTTTGGCATAGTGGGAAACAGAATCTTCTAGTGAGACATGAATCAACTGCTCTTCACGAACTTGCCGCTCATCCGTTGAAGTAAGTTGTGTTACACCAATTAATGAAGGACGTGCTATCCCTGAAGGGGTCCCCTTATCAAGACCTTCAAGTGCCGCTTCCATCATTGCCTTGCCGCCAGCAACATGAACGTTTAACAGGTCAACGCCGAATCCAGCAAGCACTTCCATCGCAGACTTTACTGTGTTTGGAATATCATGCAGTTTCAAATCTAAGAACACATCATATCCCAGTTCTTTTAAGCGAGCCACAACTGCAGGACCCTCTTTATAATAAAGCTGCATACCCACTTTCACATTGATGTCTCCGTCAAATGCTCGGAGAAATTCAAACGTTTTTTCGGACGAATCAAAATCAAGTGCAATAATTGGGGATGATTTCATAGACGGTGGCTCCTTCCTATCAGCTCTGAAATATGACCTATTCCTAGCTCATCTAGCTTAGCAGGCAATTGCTCTATGATTTGTGGACAAACGAATGGATTGACGAAGTTCGCTGTGCCTACCGCTACGGCACTTGCACCCGCAGACATAAAGTCGATAATGTCAGCCGTTTCCGTGACACCACCCATTCCGATTATCGGAATATTGACCGCTTTACTTACTTCATAAACCATTCGAATGGCAACCGGTTTAACTGCAGGACCGGACAAACCGCCTGTACCGTTCGCAATAACGGGCCGGCCTGTTTTCTGATCAAGACGCATACCAATCAGCGTATTGATCATCGTAATTCCGTCCGCTCCTCCTGCTTCGACCGCCTGTGCAATTTCCTTAATATCAGTGACGTTTGGAGATAATTTGACATAAACCGGAACTGCAGATACTTCTTTAACCGCTCTTGTCAGTTCTTTTGCAATTTCTGGATCTGTTCCAAAAGTGATGCCACCCGCCTTAACGTTTGGACAAGAAATATTGAGTTCAAGTGCTTTGACGTTCGGCGCTTGGGATAGAACTTTCGCTACTTCCACATAATCAGCTGTTTCTGTGCCTGCAACGTTTGCGATAATTGGAACATCAAACTGCTCCAGCCATGGCAATTCGCCTTCTAAAACACCCTTCAATCCCGGATTTTGCAATCCAATTGCATTCAACATACCAGATGCAGTTTCGGCTACACGCGGCGTTGGATTACCGAGCCTTGTTTCAAGTGTAGTTGCTTTGATCATAATCGCACCAAGTATCGACAAATCATATAGCTGACCATACTCTTTACCAAACCCGAAACAACCGGAAGCAGGCATAATTGGATTTTTTAACGACAAACCTGGTAATTCAATAGATAATCGATTCATATTGCCACCACCCCTGCCGGGAAAACAGGACCATCTGAACATACTTTAATATATGCTTTTTCGGACCCTTCCGTTGTTTGACAAACACATGCGAAACAGGCTCCAATGCCGCAACCCATTCGCTGCTCGAATGATAGAAATCCTTTTTTCCCTACATACATCTTTTGCACTGCTTCAAGCATCGGCATTGGACCGCAGCTGTAATACGTCGAGAACTCATTATCAAGTTCTGACATAACATTTGTTACAAATCCTGCCGTTCCCTGTGAGCCGTCAACAGTCACGATATGTGTTTCACCAAGCTGGTTGAATTCCTCTTCGTAGAATACAACGTCCTTTGATTGGAAACCTAAGACGTGCGTGCATTTCACACCTTCAGCTGTTAATTGTTTCGATAGCTCATATAACGGAGGTACACCTATTCCTCCCCCGATTAAAATAGCTGTCTCCCCAGACGCCGTTTCTTTGACTGGAAAACCGTTGCCTAGAGGACCGAGAACATCAATTTTATCATCAGTTCGTTTCTCTGAAAGAATTGTAGTCCCACGGCCTTCAGCGCGATAAATAATGGTCATTTCCCCAGCAATGTGGTCTATGGAAGCGATTGAGATTGGACGTCTTAACAGTGGTTCAATTGAATCAGATACTCGAATGTGAACAAACTGGCCCGGGGAAGAAATTTCCCCGACCAACTTACCTTTTAACGTCATTTCAAATATATTATGAGCTATTTGTCGTTGTGAAGTTACCGTCATTCGATCTTGTAAGATCATATAGTCTCCTCCACTTTCCCCATTTCCTCAGTTTGGAATGTCATCGATTCAATGACACGCAACATTGCATCTGCTGTATCAAGTGAAGTGAAACAAGGAATTCCATTTTCAACTGATTCGCGGCGAATTCTAAAGCCATCACGTGCGGGCTGTTTCCCTTTAGTCAGTGTATTGATAATAATTTGAGCTTTTCCTTTTTGAATAACATCCAGAAGCGTTGGTCCTTCTGAACCGATTTTCCCAATTGTTTTCACTTGGATCCCTGCGTTTTCTAAAACAGAAGCTGTACCTGACGTTGCCAAGATACGATAACCTATATCCGTAAAGCGCTTCGCAATGCTGACTATCTCTTCTTTATCTTTGTCCGAAACAGTCATTATAACGGAACCATATTCTTTTATTTCCATTCCTGCCGCAACAAGACCTTTGTACAAGGCTTTTTCAAGTGTAATGTCTTTACCCATAACTTCTCCAGTTGACTTCATTTCAGGTCCGAGTGTGATATCAACACGGCGTAATTTCGCAAACGAGAAGACGGGTACTTTGACGTAGACGCCTGACGGTGCCGGAGCAAGTCCATCTTTATAACCTTGTTCGATAATTGATTGGCCCAGAATTGCTTTTGTTGCAATGTTAGCCATCGGAATGTTTGTAATTTTACTTAGGAAAGGAACCGTTCGGCTTGACCGTGGATTCACTTCAATTACGTATACTTGCCCTTCCGATATAACGAACTGGATATTGAGAAGTCCAATTATTCCAAGCCCTTTTGCAAGGCGAGTCGTATAATCAGCAATTGTTTCTAGCTGAGAAGCCGATAAGTTTTGCGGCGGGAATACGGCAATCGAGTCACCGGAGTGAACGCCTGCACGTTCAATATGTTCCATAATACCTGGAATTAGTACATTTTCTCCGTCACATATTCCATCGACTTCGATTTCAGTTCCTGTCAAGTAGCGATCGACGAGTACGGGATGGTCAGGACTCGCTTCAACAGCATGCTCCATGTAATAAAGCAGTTCCTCTTCGTGGTAAACAATCTCCATAGCACGTCCTCCTAAAACATAGGAAGGCCTTACGAGTACGGGATAACCGATTTCATTTGCAATCGCGACAGCTTCCGGTACAGAGACAGCTGTTTTTCCAAGTGGCTGCGGAATTCCAATTTCACGCAATGCACTTTCAAACTTATTACGGTTTTCCGCACGGTCCGTATTTTCCAACGAAGTTCCTAAGATTTTCACTCCGCGTGCTTCAAGGCCAGCTGCTAAGTTGATAGCTGTTTGTCCACCGAATTGTACGATAACGCCTTCGGGCTGTTCAAGATCTACGATGTGCATTACATCTTCGATTGTCAGTGGTTCAAAGTACAATTTGTCCGAAATCGAAAAGTCTGTTGACACCGTTTCGGGGTTGTTGTTAATAATGATTGCTTCATAGCCAGCTTCTTGAATTGCCCAAACAGAGTGGACCGTTGCATAATCGAACTCTACGCCTTGTCCGATACGAATCGGACCCGACCCGAGAACTATGACACTCTTTTTATCCGATTTAATCGATTCATTTTCATCCTCGTACGTGCCGTAAAAATAGGGCGTATCCGATTCAAATTCGCCAGCACAAGTATCGACTTTTTTATAAACTGGAATAAGGCCATGCTCTTTCCGCCAGTCGTATACTACTCGCTCGTCTGTGTTCCACAGTTCTGCAATCGTTACATCTGAGAAGCCCATACGTTTTGCTGTACGTAAAGTTTCATAATGGAAAGGATTTCCCTTTACTTCGACTTCAAATTGCACGATTTTTTGAAACTTGCGAAGGAAGAATGGGTCAATTTGACTCCACTCGTTAATCGTTTCAACTGTTGCGCCCCTACGGAATGCTTCACCGATGAAGAACAAACGCTCATCACCTGCACGACGAATTCGTTTTTCAATCCACTCGTCAGTCATCGTCGCCCCATTTTTCAATGACAAGCCGAATTGGCCAGTTTCTAGCGAGCGAACTGCTTTTAAGATTGACTCTTCGAATGTACGGCCAATCGCCATTACTTCGCCAGTCGCTTTCATTTGCGTACCTAGGTTCCGTTTAGCAGATTCGAATTTATCAAACGGCCAGCGTGGTATTTTTGTCACGATGTAATCGAGCGTTGGTTCGAAACATGCGTATGTCGTCCCCGTTACTGGATTCATCATTTCGTCGAGCGTGAGTCCAACCGCGATTTTTGCAGCGATTTTTGCGATTGGATAGCCCGTCGCTTTAGACGCTAGCGCAGAAGAACGGCTAACGCGAGGATTCACTTCAATAATGTAATAGTTGAAGCTAAATGGATCGAGTGCAAGTTGGACATTACATCCGCCTTCGATTTTCAGCGCTCGAACAATTTTCAATGACACATTGCGCAGCATCTGATTTTCTCGATCTGTCAATGTTTGAAGTGGAGCTGCAACAATTGAATCACCTGTGTGAATCCCAACAGCATCTACGTTCTCCATATTACAAACAATAATTGCATTGTCCGCAGAATCTCGTACCACTTCATATTCAATTTCCTTGTAGCCTGCAATAGACTTCTCTAACAAACATTGCGTAACTGGACTGTATTTTAAGCCGCCTGTGACGATTTCATCGAGATCTGAATCGTTATAACAGATTCCTCCGCCAGTTCCACCCAATGTAAATGCAGGACGAACGATAACCGGATAACCGATTCTTTCAACAAGTGCATACGCCTCTTCAAGGTTGTGGATAATATCACTATCAGGTACAGGTTCAC
The DNA here is from genome assembly GCF_056786535.1 of Sporosarcina sp. Y352. Classification (NCBI taxonomy): domain Bacteria; kingdom Bacillati; phylum Bacillota; class Bacilli; order Caryophanales; family Caryophanaceae; genus Sporosarcina; species Sporosarcina sp. Y352. Next base: position 290,227 of record NZ_JBXCJE010000002.1, on the reverse strand, counting down.
CTAATTCGTTCATCAGTGAACGGAATAAGTCACGGTCTTCTGCTTGGTGTATTGCATGAAGCTTTGTCCCGAGAATCTCAATGTCGAGTTCATCCAAAATACCTGAATCGTGTAGCTCAATCGCCATGTTAAGACCCGTTTGTCCACCTAATGTAGGTAGAAGTGCATCCGGACGTTCTTTTCGAATAATACGGCTTACAAATTCGAGTGTAAGGGGTTCAATATATACTTTGTCTGCAATCTCTGTATCCGTCATTATCGTAGCAGGATTCGAGTTGATAAGAATAACGCGATAACCTTCTTCTTTCAATGAAAGACATGCCTGTGTTCCGGCATAGTCAAATTCCGCCGCCTGTCCGATAACAATGGGACCTGATCCAATTACTAATATAGTTTCAATATCTGTACGTTTAGGCATTGAAATTCTCCTTTCGGCTGCTCGTATTCATTAATTCCATAAATCTGTCAAAAAGATGTTTCGAGTCTTCCGGTCCTGGTGATGCTTCTGGATGAAACTGAACGGAAAATGCAGCGTATTTTGTGCTTTTCACGCCTTCAACTGATGAATCATTAAGTGCTTTATGTGTCACTTCAAGACCAGTACCCACGAGTGATCTTTCATCTACTGCATAGCCATGACTTTGAGATGTCAGTTCTGTACGACCCGTCGTTAAATCTTTTACTGGGTGATTGCCACCCATATGGCTATTTTTCAATTTCATTGTCTGTGCTCCGCAAGCTATGGCAAACAGCTGATGACCCAGGCCGATTCCAAAGATTGGGGCTTTTCCTAACAAATCTCTAATTGTTTCAACCGTGCCCTCTACATCTTCCGGATTACCTGGCCCGTTTGACAACACAATACCATCTGGTGATAAAGCAAGGATTTCTTTTGTCGAAGTGTTATAAGGTACTACAATCACGTCGCAATCTCTATCGTTTAATTCACGTAAAATACCATGTTTCATGCCGTAATCGATTAGGATAACACGCTCTCCACGGCCAGGGCTTGGATACGGTTTTTTCGTTGAAACGCGGGCAACTAGATCTGTAGGCAATGTATAAGATACGGCTTGCTCAACCATTTCTTGCACGTTCACTTGTTCCCCAGCAGCTGTCAAAATACCTTTTAGTGACCCTTTGTCTCGCAACAGCCTTGTTAATTTACGAGTATCGATACCTTGGATTCCAGGAATACCTTTCATCGTCAGCAGTTCGTTAAGTGTCATGATACTGCGGAAGTTAGACGGTTCTTCTGCCAGTTCACGGACAACTACGCCGCTTGCCGCCAGTTCAATTGACTCGTAATCGTCTCGGTTAATACCGTAATTACCGATAAGTGGGTAAGTCATAACAATAATTTGTCCTGCACCTGATGGGTTCGATATGGTTTCTTGATAACCTGTCATTCCTGTTGTGAATACTGTTTCACCGATTGAGGCTGCATCGGAACCAAAAGCAATTCCCTCAAAAATTGTACCGTCTTCTAAAATGAGCATTCTTTTTTTCATCATTGTCCATCCTCCCAGACTACTTTTCCACCGTATATTGTTTTCACCGGCCACCCTGTACATGTCCAACCGTCAAATGGAGTGTTCTTGCCATTTGAGACAAATGTCGTCCGGTCTATTTTTTCTTCCTTATTCAAATCTAGGAACACTAGATCTGCAGTAGCACCGACTTCGATTTTCCCATATGGCAATCCGAAGACATCAGCAGGTTTTTTTGTCATCCAATCGATGAGTTGTTGCAATGTCCATATTCCTGTTTTTACAAAGTTCGTATAAAGAAGCGGGAAAGCTGTTTCAAATCCTGTAATACCGAATGGTGCTTTTGCAAAGCCCGCTGCTTTTTCTTCATCGGTATGTGGTGCATGATCTGTTGCGATGAAATCGAGCGTTCCATCAAGCAATCCTTCGCGCAATGCGATGAGATCCTCTTTTCCACGTAGCGGTGGATTCATTTTCCAATCAGCATTATCTCCTGGAATATCGTCTTCTGATAGAAGAAGGTGATGCGGACTTACTTCTGCAGTAACATGTATACCTGCTTTTTTCGCATCACGTATAACCCTAACAGATTCTTTCGTACTGACATGACAAACATGATAATGAGCGCCTGCTGCTTCAGCCAGTAAAATATCCCGCGCGATATGGACCGATTCCGCTATTGAAGGGATGCCAGGGAGACCGAGCTCCTTATTGCGTTTCCCCTCATGCATTGCGCCTCCGTAGATGAGCGTATTGTCTTCACAGTGAGCAACAATTGCCATTCCGATTTCGGCAGCATCTTGCATCGCTTCATACATCATTCCTGCCTGTTGCACCCCAACACCGTCATCTGTGAATGCAAATGCGCCATATTCTTTCAATTCCGCAAGATTCGTGCGTTCTTTTCCGGCTTCCCGAATTGTAATGGAAGCGTATGGAAGGACTCGAATTAGTGATTTCTGAGCTATCAACTCATTGACGAAAGTCAGATTTTCTTTTGTATCCGGAACCGGCCTAGTATTCGGCATTGCACAGATTGTCGTGTAACCGCCTTTTGCTGCTGCTAGCGTACCACTTTCAATTGTCTCTTTATGCTCCCCGCCTGGTTCCCGTAGATGCACGTGGACATCAATGAAACCTGGTGCTAGTAAAAGTCCTTGTCCATCGATGATTTGTGCACTCCCGGCATTTAGCTCCTGACCTATTTCCGAGATTTTATCATCTGTCATTTTTACATCTGTAGTAATAAGTTTTCCGTCTTCGTTAAGCATCTGAATCCCTTTAATCAGTTTCTCCATGTTAATTCCTCCCTTTCAAAACTATCTCCAACACAGCCATACGTATGTAAACACCATTTTCCATCTGTTTAAAGATCCTAGATTGGTTGCATTCAATAAGTGATTCTGAGATTTCTACTCCTCTGTTGAAAGGTCCTGGATGCATGATGATGGCATTTTCCTTCATCATCTTCGCACGAGCTTCTGTCAAACCATATCGTTCATGGTAACTTTCTTCAGTAAAGATTGAGCCTACTCCGTGCCTTTCATGCTGAACACGCAGAAGCATGACTACGTCACTCGTACTAATTACTTCGTCCCACGAATCAACGCTCTCAAACTCTCCTGCCCATTTAGCTGGGCAAAGGAAAGTCACATTGGCTCCGAGTTTTGTCAATGCATCTGCATTGGATCGAGCAACCCGGCTATGTGTAATATCCCCTGCAATTAGAACATTCAGACCTTTAAACGAACCGAACTCTTCCTTGATTGTGAACAAATCCAACAATGACTGCGTCGGGTGCTGACCTGCCCCATCTCCGCCATTTATAATGGATACATCCGTTCTACCAATCAATTCCTTATAGTATCCGTCTTCAGGATGACGGATAACAAGTGCATCCACACCGATTGCTTCAAGCGTTTTCACCGTGTCATAAAGAGTTTCACCTTTTAGTGTGCTTGAGAAATTTGATTCGAATGGCAGTACTCCAAGGTTAAGTTTTTGTTCGGCCATTTCAAAACTCATTTTTGTCCGCGTACTAGGTTCAAAAAACAAGTTACTGACAAAGTATTTCCCGGGCAATTCCCGTGTTCCAAGTTTTTTAAATGTATCTGCACGATCAAGGATAGTCATGATTTCAGCTTCACTCAGATCTTTCATGGATAGAAGATGTTGCATTCAGTTTATCCCCCTTTTATTGGTAAGCGACTAAACTCTATATCAGGATTTTTTAAAAAACGAGCCTTCCCGATAAACGGAAAGGCTCGTTAAGTATGACAATCCTCATCCTTCACTCAGATGGGCGTCTACGAACCTTTTCCTGACTCTCGGGCAGTGTTAAAAGGTTTTCTATTTAGTTTTATCGTCCATGCTATCATTCGTTCGGCCTGGTAGCACTAAGTTGAGCAGTACACCTACAATTGCTGCAAGTGCCATTCCCTCAATTTGAAACGTATCATTGAATTTAACGGATGCTCCTCCAATACCAATTATGAGAATAACAGATGCAATTACCAAGTTTCGCTGATTTCCGAAATCGATTTTATGATCCACTAGCATGCGTAAGCCAGACGAAGCGATAATTCCGAATAGGAGAATTGAAACCCCGCCGAGTACTGCTGCAGGAATTGTAGCGATTAACGCCATAACTTTACCTAGGAATGAGAAAGCTATTGCGAAAACTGCTGCTCCTAAAATTACATATACACTGTAGACACGTGTCAGTGCTAGAACACCGATATTTTCACCGTAAGTTGTCTTTGGTGGACCTCCGACAAAGCCGCTTATTAGCGTTCCCAGTCCATCACCCAGTAAGGAGCGATTCAATCCCGGATTTTTTATATAATCTCTTCCAACAATTCTACCGAGAACGAGCTGATGGCCAATATGTTCTGATATCGTTACGATTGCAATTGGCACCATCAGAGCTAACAGCGTGGGCGTAATGATGAATTCGTAATCTACTCCGGGTATAAGCATTTCTGGAAATTCAAACCATTTCGCTTCCAAAACTGCTGTAAAATCCAATATCCCGATGAATGCCGAGTAAATGTATCCTACTATGATGCCGATAAGTATTGGCATCAAACTAACAATTCCCTTAAAGAACATGATGCAGATTATTGCAGCTGCAAGTGTCACAATTGCCGCGGAAAAATGAAGCAGGTTGTATACCTTTTCATCCCCGACCTGAATCGTACTTGCCATGCTAACTGCAGTCGATGATAGTGCAAGTCCTATAACGATGATGACTGGTGCCACTACAATTGGAGGTAAAACTTTCATAATCCAAACATAGCCTGTTTTCCATATTAGCAGTGAAATGATACCGTAGACCAAAGCGACAAACATACTTCCAATCATCGCGCTACCAATGCCACCTGTTTGGGTCGCTACTTGAATCGGGATGATAAAAGCGAATGATGAGCCTAAGTACGCCGGGACTTGGAATCGTGTAACAATGATGAAAACGATTGTCGCAATCCCGCTTGTTAGGAGAGCGATTGCTGGACTTAACCCCACTAGTTGAGGAACTAGTATTGTCGCTCCAAACATAGCAAACATATGTTGTAAACTAAGAATAATCCACCTGGCAGTTGCTGGTTTTTCATGGACATCTAAAACTTTTTCGTTCATAGTCATTTTCCCCCGTACGATGTACTTTATTTACTTTCTAGTCTTCGGGAGATATTCCCATTCGCTTTTATTTAGAATGAATTGAAACGCTATCTTTGCCGTCGGTCTCTTGTACACTGACCACGACCTGCTCATCGTTCGATGTAGGGATATTTTTCCCTACAAAGTCGGGTCGAATCGGCAATTCACGATGGCCTCGGTCGACAAGTACTGCAAGTTGAATTGTCGCTGGTCTACCTAAGTCCATAACTGCGTCCATCGCCGCACGAACCGTTCTGCCCGTGTATAAGACGTCATCCACTAGGATCACTTTCTTATTTGTCACATCATGCTCAATGTCGACTTGCTGCACGAGAGGTTCGTTGTTGCTATGTTTAAGCATTAAATCGTCTCGATATAATGTAATATCAAGTTCACCCGTTTTAATGGGCTTCCCTTCAATAAGCTCGATTTTCTCTGCAAGTCTCTTGGCGAGGTATGCACCACGCGTCTTGATGCCGACAAGAATACATTCATCAATTCCTTTGTTGCGTTCGATAATTTCATGAGCAATTCTCGTAACTGCCCTGCCAATTGCTTGTTCATCAAGAATATTTGCTTTTTCTGCCATTTGAACATCCTCCATTTCCCAATTTTCACTGTCGATTGTCGATTATAATACCATCCTGAAGCCAAGAGGGTTAAGTGGTTTCTTTTTTTTTATAAAAAAACCCTCCCAGCCAAGGACGGCGGGAGGGTATACGTGCAGAAATAAATGTACATAGAAACTGCGCGCAGCAGTTTGACTGTACTTCCGTGCAACCTTCCCAGCCTCTCTGGACTGATGTTAAAGGTATCGCTATTCAATTGCTTCGTTCAGTATACAATTCACTCTTCTGTCTTGTCAACACTTTTTCTGACTTTATCAACTAATTCTTTAAAGTCTTCTGGCAGAGGACTGTTAAACTCCAAATACTCGTCAGTTACAGGGTGCTTAAAGCCAACTGTACCTGCATGCAATACTTGTCCATTAAACTCAAGTGTTTTTTTAGGTCCGTATTTCGGATCTCCGACGAGTGGATAACCGATGTATTTCATATGAACTCGGATTTGATGCGTACGTCCCGTTTCCAATTTACATTCGACTAATGTGTAATCGCCAAATCGTTCAAGTACTTTAAAATGCGTTACGGCATGTCTTCCTTTATCGACAATCCCCATGCTTTGACGCTCACGTGGGTCACGGCCAATCGGAGCATCGATGGTTCCATTATCATGAGGTATATGACCATGAACAAGTGCAGTGTATACACGCGTTACTGTCCGTTTAACAAGCTGGTCGACCAATGATACGTGCGCTTTATCATTTTTTGCGACCATCAACAGGCCTGAAGTATCCTTATCAATTCTGTGGACAATACCTGGACGGAGCACACCATTTATACCTGAGAGATCCGTACAATGATGCATTAGCCCATTAACAACTGTTCCTGACGGATGACCCGGCGCCGGATGGACAACCATACCGCGCGGTTTGTTGACAACGAGGACATCTTTATCTTCATAGACAATATCAAGATTGAGGTTTTCTGCAACGACGTCGAGTTCTTCCGGCTCAGGTTCATCCACCGTTACCGTATCACCTAGTTTTACTTTATAATTCGGTTTCACTTGTATACCGTCTACAAGAACAAAGCCATCTTTCAGCCATGTTTGAATTTGTGTACGTGACCATTCTGGGTTGACTTCCGACAACGCTTTGTCAATACGACTTCCCTTGTGTTCTTCAGTTATTTCGATTTCAATTATTTCCATACCTACACCTTTTTCTTGTTCTTTTTTTCATCCATAATTATATGAATGATGATGATAACTACGCCAACTGTCAATGCCGCATCCGCCACGTTAAAAATGGGGAAATCATAATTGATAACCGGAATCATGACATCGACGAAATCGACAACTTCCTTGCGCCATAGACGATCAATGAAATTCCCAATTGCCCCGCCAAGCAAAAACATTAGACCAATACCGAAGAGCGGTTGACCTTTCGCTTCTTTATGAAAGTAATAAATGATGCCGCCTGCAACTACAACTGTGACAATATAAAATAACCACATTTGACCTTCGAGCATTCCCCATGCCGCTCCCCTGTTGCGGTGAGATAAAAGCCCCAAATAAGGTTCTGCAATACTGATTTTTTCACCAAGTTCCATATTTTTAACGACAAGCCATTTAGTAATCTGATCTAAAACTATGACCAATGCCGCCAATCCGTAATAAATGAACAATCCAAATACCCCCGTCCGACAGATTACGTACTATTTTACCACATAGACACCTATATGAGCGCGTTTCAACGCTAAAAAAAGCCGCTGCAGCAAGCTTAATAAAAAGACTGCAGCGGCGGCTTTCAATTTAACCCGTCTTACGAATAATGCTCTATCACGACTTCTGCACAACGCGTACATAGTGTTGGATGTGTTTCGTCAGTTCCTATTGTTTCGGAAATTGTCCAGCAACGTTCACATTTTTCACCATCTGCCTTTTCAACAAGAACACTTACCGTATCCAGTTTCAAAGTACCTTCAGGCATATTGGTAATATCACCTTCAGCAAATTGCGATACGATGAAGAATTGTGCGAAATCGATATCGTCCGCCGCGAATACATCTTTCAGGTTTTCAGGGACAGCAACCGTTACTTTCGCTTCAAGCGACTTCCCGATCACTTTATCATTCCGCGCTTCTTCAAGCGCCTTCAGAACATTATCCCGGACAAGCATCAAGGTAACAAAACGTTCACGCAATGCTTGTGCTGTTTCCCCAAGATCTTTCGCGTCAGGCATATCTGTAAGCTGAATACTTTCTTCCGTCTTATGTTCAACAAATGCCCACAGCTCATCTGTCGTATGCGGAATAATTGGTGTCAATAATTTCAATAGCGAAATCAAGGTTTCATACATTACTGTTTGCATTGCCCGACGATGTGGATGATCTGCACCTTCGATATATACAACATCTTTCGCAATATCAAGGTAGAACGAGCTCAATTCACCAGTACAGAAGTTATTTACTGCATGATATACATTTGCAAATTCGTAATTATCATATGCTTCACGTACTTCTTTAATCATATCCTGCAACTTCACATAAACAAATTTGTCTACTGTACGCAGATTTTCAAATGCGACTGAGTCAGTTGCCGGATTAAAGTCCGATGTATTCCCGTGAAGGAAACGTAGTGTATTACGAATTTTTCTATATACTTCAGAAACTTGTTTGAAATTTGAATCCGACACTCTGACGTCCGCTGTATAGTCAACAGAAGATACCCATAGACGAAGAATATCTGCACCCAGCTGATTCATCACTTTCGCAGGAACGATGACGTTACCGATTGATTTACTCATTTTACGTCCTTCGCCATCCAGTGTGAAACCATGGCTTAGCACGCCCTTATAAGGCGCATGGCCATTAATCGCAACACTCGTCGTAAGGGATGAATTAAACCATCCACGATATTGGTCAGATCCTTCAAGATAGAGATCAGCCGGATAGACAAGATCATCTCGTTCTACAAGTACACCCTGATGCGTCGAGCCTGAATCGAACCAGACGTCCATGATGTCTGTCTCTTTTGTGAATAGACCGTTTGGACTTCCAGCATGTGTGAAACCTTCTGGAAGTAAATCTTTTGCATCGCGTTCGAACCAGATGTTAGACCCATTTTCACGGAACAATTCCGAAACGTTGGCGATTGTTTCATCCGTAATGATTGGTTCTCCATTTTCAGCATAAAATACTGGAATTGGTACTCCCCATACACGCTGACGTGAAATACACCAGTCGCCGCGGTCGCGAACCATATTATACAGTCTCGTTTCACCCCATGATGGTGTGAATTTCGTATTTTTTATTGCGTCAAGCAATTCTGAACGGAACGATTCAATTGAAGCAAACCATTGTGAAGTCGCTCGATAAATTACCGGTTTTTTCGTACGCCAGTCATGTGGATACGAGTGAGTGATAAATGATAACTTCTGAAGTGAGCCCACTTCTTTGAGCGCTTCAGTAACTGCTTTGTTTGCATCTTCATAAAAGAGCCCTTCAAAGCCAGGTGCCTCGTCCGTCATAACGCCACGGTCATCAATTGGTGAAAGCGCATCAATTCCGTATGACTTAGAAACATAGAAGTCATCTTCCCCGTGACCCGGTGCTGTATGGACACACCCCGTACCAGCTTCAGCTGTGACGTGTTCACCAAGCATGATAAGTGAGTCGCGATCATACAATGGGTGTTTGGCAATGACACGGTCTAGCTCAGTACCTTTTAGTTCACGTTCAACCGCATAATCTTCCCATCCGAGCTCTTCAGCTACAAATGTAAGTAAGTCTTTAGCGATTAGGAATTTTCCTTCTCCTGTTTTAACAATGACGTATATAAATTCAGGATGGACAGAAATTCCCAGGTTTGCAGGAATCGTCCACGGAGTCGTCGTCCAGATTAAGAAATTAACATCTTCATCAATCACACCAAGTCCATCTTTAACAGGGAAACTAACATAAATAGATGGAGATTTCTTGTCTTGGTATTCGATTTCTGCTTCAGCTAGTGCAGATTCACTCGAAGGAGACCAGTAAACCGGTTTTAGTCCTTTATAGATATAACCTTTTTTCGCCATTTCTCCAAAAACTTGAATTTGACGTGCTTCAAATGATGGCTTCAGCGTGATATATGGGTTATCCCAATCGCCCCTTACACCAATCCGTTTAAACTGGCTACGTTGGCTGTCAATCTGACTAAGTGCATATTCTTCACACATCTTGCGGAATTCAGCTACAGTCATTTCTTTTCTCTTTACACCTTTGTTAACTAATGCCTGCTCAATCGGTAGTCCATGTGTATCCCAACCTGGAACGTATGGAGCATGGAATCCTGACATTGACTTGTGGCGGACAATCATGTCCTTCAACACTTTGTTCAAAGCATGGCCCATATGGAGATCGCCATTTGCATATGGAGGACCGTCATGTAAAACAAAAAACGGGCGCCCCTCAGTTCGTTGTTGTACTTTTTTATAGATGTCCATCTCTGCCCATTTCTCTTGCATTAAAGGCTCTTTGTTAGGTAAGTTTCCTCGCATTGGGAACTCTGTTTTTGGCATAAGAAGTGTATCTTTATATTCCATATTGTTTTCCTCCTTTAAAATTGAAAAGCGTAATCAGTTCGCACATTTAAAAAGCGCAGAGTACCCAGAATCCAAGTTTAACCAACGACTTTCGTAGATTATCCTCTGGCGAAAAATTTTATGATTTTCCGAGCAACAAAAAAAATCCCCACCCCTAAAAAGGGACGAAGAATTAATCTCGCGTTACCACCCTACTTGCAGCAAACAGATTTGCTACCACTCAGACACCATAACGGGGTGTGTCCGGGATTACGTAAATCATTCCATAATCCGGCTCAAGAGTGATCTTCATTTCCAAATTGTTGACCGGGCTTCCACCATCCCCGGCTCGCTGTACACAATTTCGGAAAGTACTTTCTCCTTCAACGCCTGTTCTAAATATATGCATATAATTATATGTGTGTATTAAGACCAAAGTCAAGTTTACTTACGAATCTAGGTCAGCAACCATTTCTAAGCGTTCTGCGTCGATTTCATATTCTAGCAAAACATCCCAGTCATCTGACTGGATAAGGTCAAGTTGCGCTTCAATAAGCATTTTAAACCGCGCACGGAAAACCTTGGATTGTTTTTTAAGATCTTCAACTTCCACAGAAATCTGACGTGCACGTGAAAGTGCTTCATTAACGATTCGATCCGCATTTTTTTCAGCTTCTTTGATTATCAATTTCGATTCTTTCATTGAGTTACGTCGTACATCCTCCGCAGCTTCTTGGGCGATAAGAATTGACTTATGAAGCGTTTGTTCAATTGTGTTAAAGTGGGAAACTTGTTCCGTTGATTGTTGTAAACTGGCTTGTAATGTTTTGTTTTCCGCAAGAACGTTTTCATAGTCTTTCATGATTTGTTCCAGGAATTCGTTTACCTCATCTTCATTATATCCACGGAACTTGCTTGCAAACTCTTTATTATGTATATCAAGTGGTGATAAAGCCATTTAAAGCATCTCCCTTTTAACGTATTCATTCTCTATTATACATGTTGGAACATCAGATGACAGTTCTTTTTTTAAACTATTGTCTGATAAAGTGAAACTTCAATTAACAGAGAATTATCATTCCATTGATTGTAAAAGAACTCAGATTACGAACGCCGCGTGATGGTTAAGTCTTAGAGTAGGAGGCATACTGCCCGTTAATGAAGAATAATTCATTCTAATTTCCCTACGACGAGTCTGATTTTATCTTTGCGGGTTCTTCCTTCAATTGCAATCACTTTAAAACGACCTGAACCTCTAACTGATATCATATCCGATTCTTGTAGTTCAAAAGTGGGTTGATCACGTATAGCCCAGTTCACTTTCACTTTTCCACTATGTATAAGTGAAGCAGCTTTCGGGCGTGCAACATTCAATAGAGCCGCCGTTACAACATCGAGTCTTAAGGAGCTGACAATATACATTTCCTCTGTCCATGTATCTGTCGTGTCTATCCAATCTTCAGAATTACGACTTTCTTCAACCGTCACTTTCGCTTTTCCAATCGATATAAAGTTCGCAGTCATATAATCATTTAACTCGTCCACAACCGCAAACTGTACCTCATCATTATCCACTCGAATGTCTCCAAACTTCGAACGATCAATGCCTAATGACATCATCGAACCAAGAATATCCTTATGATCTAGGGACAGAAACTTTGAAGCGTATTTGACATTGAACATGGCGATACGATAATCATCCATTTCCGGTACAAAATAATCAGGATAAATAAGAACTCTTCTACGTTCCGCATCAGGAAATGCGCCACTCGATCCGACAACTAAACTAGAACTTCCCGCGAGCGATTCAACAATACGTAGCTGCCTTGGATCTAAGAATCCTGTTAATTTAGGTGAATACGTATCCTCCACTTCACGAATCCAGCCAATCGCGGTTTCTATGAAAGGTTGTTCATCTTTTCTAAAGTGTTGCAATATTGTTTCCATTTATTTCTCTCCTTATAGAAAAATCCTCACATAAGTGAGGATAACATAATCATTTTATACACTTCAAAAATCCCCTTTGAGATTAAGCTCAAAGCGAATAACCCTACGATTGGTGAAATATCAATCATACCTAGTGGTGGAATGAACTTTTTGAAAAAACCTAAATATGGCTCTGCAATCTTTTCAAGCATTTTACCAAACTTAGTTTCACGTGAAGCGGGTACCCAAGACATAAGGATATATATAATAAGTAGTATTGAGTAAATTTGAATTAGCCATGCTATACCTCTATAAAGTAATGTTATGATCTCTGCCATTCTATTCCGTACACCTCATTCAATTTCTATCTTTCAAAATAATCGGAGATTGCGCCATCAACTTCTACATTTTCAGGAACGCATAGGAATATATCCGTCCCAATCCGTTGAATGTCTCCACCTATTGCATAAACTGTACCGCTCAAGAAATCGACAATTCGAATTCCCTGGTCCCGTTCGATTCGCTGTAAATTCACTACAACAGCGCGTTTATTTTTCAAGTGTTCGGATATATCTTGGGCTTCTGCATAAACACGTGGTTCGATAAGAACGACTTTTGAAGACTTCTGGAGACTTTGCAAACTGACGACCGTAGCAGATTGCTGTGGTTCTCCAGTTGTTTGTTTTCGGGCAGGTACTCTGCGAGGTTGCTCTTGTACTGGTCGCTGTTCTTCACGAATCGGTTGTTCTTTAACGTCGCTTTCTTCATCTTCCAGATAAAACCACTTCTCAAATTTGTTTTTGATGCTCATGTTTCTCCCCCGCTTTCTGCTCCGACTAGTGCGGTACCGATTCTAACATGGGTTGCCCCTTCTTCAATAGCGACTGTGAAATCGTTCGACATTCCCATTGATAGTTGAGTACAAGGTGCATGTGTCAGTTCTTTAACTGAGATGCTGTCTCTGAGTTCCCTTAATGAACGGAAAACTGTACGGATTGCATTCATATTCTCAGTGAATGGAGCCATTGTCATAAGGCCTATAATTCGGATTTTATCAAAAGCCGCAGCTTCATCAATGAAGCTTTCAAGCTCATCTGGCATGACACCAGATTTAGTTGTTTCACCAGAGACATTCACTTGAATAAAACACTCGATTGTATGGTTTGCACGCTTTTGAATCTCTTTTAGTAAACTAAGTCTGTCTACTGAATGTAGGTAATCAATCTTGTTTATGATATCTTTTACTTTTCGACTTTGAACATTACCAATAAAATGCCATATCGCATCATTTTGAATTGTTACCTGCTTCTCAAGAAGAACTTCGGGACGATTTTCACCCAGATGTTGAATACCTGTTTCCAAAATTTCAGAGGTTCTTGCTACCGAAACTTCCTTTGTGACGGCAACGACCGTTATTTCCGACCTTTTTCGACCTGCTCGATCACACGTAATTTGTATAATTTGTTCAATTTCTTCTATCCGACTTTGAAGGTTTTCCATTATTATCACTACTTTTCATATATCTTGTATTTCATTGTACCAACCTAGCCCGTACATATCAATTATAAATCATTTTCCTGATACCTTTTTACCTACAAGTACGATATCTTTTCCTATTGTTGTAATGTCTTTTAGATTGACACTTTTAGTATCTTTGTCTTTTCCATCAAAAAAACTGCTTCGATCTCCACCTCCGACAAGCAATGTTTCGACTTTTCCCGTAACAATATCAATTGTGGCATCTTGAACAAAACCTAGGAACGAACCCTTAGTTGCATCAATAACCTCTTTTTTTTGCATTTCTGAAAACTTCACAAAACCCCTCCTATGATTGAATATATGCACACGAACAAAAAAATAACGCAATGCAATCGCTGCATTGCGTTACTATTATCAATTTTGTTCCATTCCTTCTCGTATCGTTTTAACTGCACTCTTCTCTAATCTTGATATTTGCGCTTGAGAAATGCCCAATTCTTTTGCAATTTCCGTCTGCGTCTGTCCCAAATAAAATCGTTTGGATAGGATGGATTGCTGCCTCTCATCCATTGATGATACCGTTTCTTTTACAGATACATATGTCAACCACCGCTCTTCTGACACGGTTTTGTCTTGTATCTGATCCATCATGAACACGGGATCCCCACTGTCTCCATTCATAGGTTCATGAAGTGACATGGGATCTTGAATTGCGTCTAGTGCAAATAATATATCGTCCGCAGGAATCCCGGTTGCTTCTGACAAATCTGAAATTCGCGGTTCTCTTTGATTGTCGTTAATGAATTGTTCTTTGGCTCTGATGGCCTTATATGCAATGTCTCGTAGTGATCTTGATACCCGTATTGAATGATGGTCACGCAAATGTCTTTTTATTTCTCCGATAATCATTGGGACTGCGTAAGTTGAAAATCTGACGTTATGTTTCAAATCAAAGTTGTCAATCGATTTAAGTAAGCCAATGCAGCCGACTTGAAATAAATCATCCGCCTGTTCTCCCCTGTACGCGAACCTCTGAACTAAGCTAAGGACAAGACGCAAATTACCAATAACAAGTTCTTCTCTTGCTGAATGATCTCCACTTTGAAGCCTGACAAACGTTGCTTTCATCACATCATTTGTTAGTAATGGCAATTCGGACGTATCAATTCCACAAATTTCTACTCTAGTACGTACCATTCGCTTTTCCTCCGCATTCTGTAGATGACTGTACAAGATAGTCTGTCCGCAGTTGTCCAGAATATGCGGGAATCCGCTTCGCCAATTTCAACCATTATGCAATGGGTTGATTTAAACTTTCACGTAATTCCGAGATTATTTTCTTTTCAAGTCGGGAAATATAAGATTGTGAAATCCCAAGCAGTTCTGCAACTTCTTTTTGTGTCATTTCCACTTGTCCCGTCAAGCCAAATCGGCATTCCATAATATAGCGCTCCCGTTCGTCAAGGCTCGTAATCGCTTCAATCATGTGTTGGCGTTCTATTTTCTTTTCTACGTCATCAATGATAATGTGCTCATCTGTGCCGAGTATATCCGACAATAGCAATTCATTTCCGTCCGCATCAGAATTGAGTGGCTCATCAAAAGATATTTCTGACCGCGTCTTATTCGTTTTACGAAGATGCATTAAAATTTCGTTTTCAATACAACGAGATGCGTAAGTAGCCAATTTGATATTTTTGTCAGTTTTAAATGTTTCAATCGCTTTTATAAGTCCGATCGCACCGATGCTGATAAGATCCTCGATATGTGTGTTGGTGTTATCAAAGCGACGTGCAATGTAGACAACGAGGCGAAGGTTTTTTTCTATAAGCCTATCACGCGCGTTCATATCGCCTTCCATGAATGCTTTGATTGTTTCAGCTTCTTCTTCCCGTGTTAATGGCTTTGGAAGAGATTCGTGTCCTCCAATATAGTATGTGCCATTTTTCTTTTTAAAAAAACTGGCAATAACCGACATCCACTTCTTTAGTTCATGTAGCATAAGCAGTTCCCCTTTCCCCATTTAATATATCCATTGCGGATACGTGCAAAATAGCCTCAGCACCATCAGGATAACGGCGGTCATTTTTAGTCACGACTATATAACCTGGTTGCATTGTATCTTCATCACCAAGCACCCATCGATCGAACTTGAAGCCGACAGCCCAGGACTGTCCCTGAAGAGTGACCAAACGTATTAACCGTATTTGTTTTTGATAAGCTTTCGGAAATGCAGACATTGAGGGTGTACTTTGTGGATCCCAAGCAAGAAGCGGTTCTAGTAGATCTTTCGGAATATGTCTTTCAAGCACTTTAAATGATACAAAGTGAACTGGAGCTCCGGACAACGGCTCAGTACAACCGTTCCCTGAATCGATAAACACATCAATTTCAATGTTTGCATTCCATATGTTCAATATGGATGACTTACGAAGCTCCGATACATGGCGAGCAGTTCTGACATCTAGCCACTTCTTTTTCATGAAGTATAGGGAGACATATGCCACAATCGCATAAGTTAGAACGTTTATTGAAGAACTGAACATGTTGATGCGATAGTGAAAAGCGGTAAGTAAACCACCCGCAAATACTGCACCGATTAAAACCATAACCGAGGACTTTTTCCAAATGCCAAAGTTTCTTCCAAATGCACAGAAGGTCATACAAATAAAGGAAAAAATTAAAGTGACGATTGAAGATGGCAAGATGGTGACAGCCAAAGCACCTACAAAAGCGGCTAACACTAGTCTTCTGCGAGCGGCTTGGACGTTTCCTGCTTTGTTAGCGAATGAAAGGATAGCATAATTGAACAGCATATTCACTCCGACAATGAGTTCTCCGTACATAAACCGCCCTCCCTGAAAACAACGATATCATCTATGCCATGAAATGTTTGTCGGAACGAGGGTTAAGTAAAAAAAAGAAATCGACAGAATTCGATTTCGGTTTTCGGTACATATGGTTGTTTACTGAATAACTGGGTTCTTTGTCAAATGACGTTGGTGAAGTATTTTAGCCGCCTATAATTGATTTTTTTTGTCGCCGGACTGTCCAGAAAGTCAGTAAAACTGATTTTTTGCGGCAATCCTTTATTATATAGGTTTCCAAATATCTCGTTGCTTTCCGTTCCAGATGGACGCTTTCCGCGGGCACGGCTTCAGCCGCCGGAGTCGCCATCTTGCACTCCAAGCAACTAAAATTGCACTTTAAAATTAGATATATGTATACATAAATTGCCCAATCCCATAAAATGCTCGACAGTTAGATTGTGCTGCTTTAGAGCGTGATCGTTTTTGTTCGCTATGTTTATCAGATGGTTTAAACTTAAGTGTAAAATAATACGGTTTTTGTAATTCTGGAGATTCCTGTATGCATATGCGACACGATTCAATACTTTAATTTTATTGTTAATCCCTTCAATCCTTCCGGTATTGTAAGGGTAAATAAAGATGTTTTCTATGAACGGAAGATGTTTTCGGAGTGCAATCTTTAACGTCTATTGCAAGGGATTGTTCTTTTTCAAAAGTAAATAGGTTGGATTTACACCCGTAATCGGTATAGTAATTCGAGACAATTGAGTCCCATTTTTATAAACCGTCTAGTCAATGTTTCCTACACCACACTCTTCGCAATGTGTAGGATTATATGTCAATTTACCAAGGACATTTTTATATACTTTTCCTTTAAAAGTCCCTTCTTTTATGAACTTTTCTTCAAAAGTGATGTTTGAGTCTTGAATATCGAGTAGGGATTTAAAATATTAGTGTATGACAAGTGAGTTCCCTCCTGGATGATGGCTTTAGTCGACTTTAATGCTACAAGGAATCTTACTTGTTTTTTATTTATATTGAACTTACGTTCCTCACACTTTTAGCTGATTGGAGTGCAGAGCGGCGACTCCGGTGGGATTAGCGTGACAGGTGAGACCCCGCTGGAGCACGGTTTTCGCGACGAGGAGGAGGGAAAGATTGAACTGCATCTTTCCGCACTTGTCCGCACGCCCCACGGAACGCGTCCGCTCGGAACGGAAATCAGCGTGTAGTAGGATTCTTTAGTTCAATTTACATTTATAAAAAAATGACGTAAGTAAAATTTTATCCCTTTCTCCTGTTTTGTGGAGATGGGGATTTTCTTTCACCAACGTCATATATTGTACAACTAATAGTTGTGGATTGTTTATAGTATTTCCACACAAAAAAGCTTACCAAAAATGCAATTGCATCTTTGGTAAGCTTTTAATTTCTCATTATTATCTGCGTCGATTACGTAAGAAAGTCGGAATATCGAGCGCGTCATCTTGATGATTATTTTGAGGTTGGCGTGGAGGTTCCTGTTGTTGGAACTGTGGCGCTTCCTCCCTGCGTTCCCGCGTTGGCGGTTGTTGTACAGGAGGTTGTTGTTGTTGTTGTTCACGTGCCTGTGGACGTCCTGCACCGAAACCAGCGCTTCTAGACGGACGTGATACCGTTAGTTGCTCTTCGGTAAATCCAGTTGCAATGACTGTCACAATAATCTCGTCTTTCAAGTTATCATTGATGACCGATCCGAAAATCATATTCACATCTTCATCTGATGCTGAAGCTACGATATCTGCAGCTTCCTGCACTTCGAACAAACTCAGGTTAGAGCCACCTGTGATATTCATAAGTACGCCTTTGGCACCGTCAATCGAAGTTTCAAGTAGAGGACTCGAGATAGCCTTTTTCGCAGCTTCTGACGCACGATTTTCTCCCGTTGACATACCGATTCCCATTAGAGCAGAACCTTTATTGGACATAATTGTTTTAACATCCGCAAAGTCCAAGTTAATAAGTCCAGGTACAGCGATCAAATCAGAAATACCTTGTACCCCTTGACGAAGTACATTATCAGCCTCGCGGAAAGCTTCCAACATAGGTGTATTTTTGTCTACGATTTCTAGTAACTTATCATTTGGAATGACTATTAGCGTATCGACAGATTCTTTCATTGCCGTAATACCACCGATTGCCTGTGTCTGGCGTTTGCGACCTTCAAATGTAAATGGTCTTGTTACGACTCCGACCGTCAGTGCACCAAGATCCTTCGCGATTTGTGCGATGACCGGAGCAGCACCCGTTCCTGTTCCTCCACCCATACCTGCAGTGACAAAGACCATATCCGCTCCACGCAATGCCTCTTCCAGCTGCTCTTTACTTTCTTCAGCGGCTTTTTTACCAACTTCTGGATTTGCACCTGCTCCAAGTCCCCGTGTCAGTTTACCGCCAATTTGCAACTTCACTTCTGCAGTAGAAAGATTCAAAGCTTGCGCATCTGTGTTTACTGCAATAAACTCGACTCCCTGTACCCCATGTTCAATCATTCTATTTACAGCATTGTTCCCACCGCCACCTACACCAATTACTTTAATGACGGCTAACGCGTCAACATTCGTGTCAAATTCCAGCATCGTTTCTCCTCCTAATCCATTACATACAATTATTTAATACCCTTATTCGAAGAAATTATCGAAAACTCTTTTAGCCTTATCCATTAATCCTGGTTTCTTCTCTTTGCTGCGTTCTGCCGATTTTTTCTTATTAACAGGAGCCGCCGAATGACTATCCGATTCTACTGTCGGTGAATCTGGCACATGGCCAAAATAAGAATCTTGCATATGCGCATAACGGATAAGACCAACCGCTGTCGTATACATCGGTTCTCTAACCCCGATGTATTCAGGTGTATGAATTCGAACTCTCGTTTTCAGCACATGTCTGGCAAGTTGAAGTAAACCATCCATTTTCGTTATTCCACCGGTCAACACGACACCACCGGGTAGATCCCTTACACCCATCCGATACAGTTCTTCCAGGATGAGATCGAAAAGTTCCTCAAGCCGTACACCGATGATTTCAGATATGTATCGTTGACTGTATTGATCTTTTGAATCAGCACCGATCACAGGCACTTCAAACAACTCATCATCAGATGCATCATCAGAGAATGCATGTCCATACTGGTGTTTAATTTTTCTTGCTTGTTCGGTTGGGGTTTTTAAAATAATTGATAAATCCTTTGTAATATGATCCCCACCCACAGGGATAACAGCTGTCGACATGAATCTGTTTTGACCGAAAATCGAAACTGTCGTAGACCCGCCGCCAATATCAATGTAAGCAGTACCATGGTTTTTTTCATCATCCGTTAATGCGAATGTACCAGCCGCAAGCGGTTGTAGGTAAATTTCTCGTATCACAAGTCCTGCACGTTCTACACAGCGTAATATATTATGAACCAATGTTTTTGATGTAGTAATTAGCGTGCCGTCCATTTCCAAACGTACGCCTATCATTCCACGTGGATCCGTTATTTCATCATAATCGTCAACAATGAATTGTTTTGGAATAATATTAACAATTTCTCGTTCAGGTGGAACAGACATAACTTGTGCTGATTTCATGACTCGATCCAGATCATCGTCAGTGATTTCACGATTTTCCGAGTTAACTGCAACAACGCCTTTGACATCCTGTAATAGTACGCCATTTGCAGGTATACCAAGTATGACTTCACGAATTTGCATTCCTATCATTCTTTCAGCCTGTTCTACAGCTTTTCGGATAGTCTGAACGGTTGCATCTATATCGATAATTGTTCCTTTTCGGATTCCCGCGGATTGTACATTACCAACTCCGATAACATGTAGGGATCCACCATCTACTTCTCCGATTAATACTTTAACCGATGAAGAACCTATATCAAGTGATACATATAGTTCTGATTGGCTCAATTGCTGGCACCTCCCATATCAACTCTTAACTCCCATTCTATTGTATCAGGAGCGTATTGTCTAAATATTTTCGACATACTTTGTTCAAACCCTTTCATTACAATACATTAGTATTTGAAATCTTACCTCGTTCTGTCCACTTTACAAGTAAAATTCTTCTAATGACGGCGATATTTTGGAATAACCTGACCCCGAAGGCAAAGATTGCTGCCAGGTACAGATCGACTCCAAGGTGCACTCCTAGAAATGCCAGTGCTGCCGCTAGAGCGATGTTAAAGAAGAATCCCGATACGAACACCTTGTCATCGTATACTTGCTGTAAATGTGCCCTAATGCCTCCAAATAACGTATCTAAAGCGGCAAGTACTGCAATTGATAAATAATTATCATATATTTGTGGAATTTGAATGTCTGACAAGAGTCCAAGCGAAATTCCAATTATGAGACCGAGTATAGGTAACCACATAAGTCATTCCCCTTTCGGCAATTCTTCTAAAAATTGATTATCAAATCTGTCTGGATAGCCTCGTATCTCAAGATCCATTTCGGGTTTCCCAACCTCGAGGATTAAATCGTCGATATAAAAGTCATCATGAATGGTCGAAGCCAATAAATAATTATACAACTTTTCACTTTCCGTAAACGTCGGGGAAATGATTTTAATGGTAAACGGGGGGGTAGATACATTTAGTCCATTTACAGTTGTCATACCGTTAATATCCCTGATTGAACTCAATATCGTAAACCGCTTACCATCTATTTCATAAGTAAGCCCATTAAACCTATTTAGCTCATTGACAAAACGTGTTAGCAAATCAGGTGATATCCCCGTTATCGGAATCCCAAATGCCACACTCTCCGGTGAAGGCTTTACCTTGATGACAATGCCAGGACCTTGAATGTCCGTGACGCCCGCTTGACGATAGAGTTTGTCCACTGTTTGGGTTAAGGCTGTTCCAGTATTTTCATCGTTCAACGATTTGTATGTAATAATCGTTTGGTCCAATTCACGAATTTCAGACAGCAATTCAGAATGAAATTGCTTTTCAGCTGCCAAGTCTTGACGGATTGCCCAAATATCCCTCGTATCCCTTTCTTCAGGACTTTTCAACGAATTGAATTGGACGGCAGACATGAATCCAACTAGGAGCAGGATTAAAGTAAATCTCCAATGTATTTTCTTCATCCGTCCAACCTCCTTTCGGATCCTCCTAGACCGTTATTCAACCTTCATCCAGTAATGCCGATAGTTGAATATCTTTTAATTGTTCAGTTGTAACCACAATATTATCCCGTATTAAACTGTCAATCACACCGCCTTTTAAATGGAGCGCGGATGCCAGTACATTCATATCCCCAATTGCTTCTATAACGAATGGTGCAGGAAATGTCTTGCCGTCCACCGTAATAACTGGTCCTGTGCATTTGATATAAGAGTTTGATGTTATTCTTTGCCCATTTATCGCTAATCCTTGCGCTCCAGAAATCCTAAGTTCATTAATAACGCGAAGAATATGGCTTTCATGAACAATATAATCATTCGGATTCTGTTCAACCGGATCGTAATCGGCATCTTTCATGGTAATTTTGACACCTTGTCCGGCAGCAGGGATTACGCCAAGCAGCAAGCGGAGATCTTTGGCTTCTTCCACGAGATTGGCATGATTTTTCTCCCCTGTAGAGAATGAACGTTCATACTCACGTATCTCTTCCTGCTTGGCGGCGATTTCATCTGTCAATTCCTTATTCCGTTCCTGCTGACTAATTAAATTTTCCCGGTAATCCTCTTCTTTTATAAATGCAGGAGATTTAAAATTTGCGTCCTCCTGATTTATACCAAGAGTCCGATATGAAAACGCGAGAATGAAACCGAGTACGAGAAAGACAACAGAAAAAAGTATGCTCCTACCCCTCTTCTTGTAATCCTCATTAGTCTTCTTCGCCAATCGTATCCTCCTCCTCAATTAACCCGTACACTTTGCTGAAGGGAGTGAAAAATGTGCCGACTTCCATGTCTATTACACCTTTTTCATAGTCGTTCAATTGTGCAGTGATGTCGGGATAATAAGACATCTTTTCAGCGAAAGTTGAGATGAAGGCACGGACTTCAAATCCATCATCCATATAGATTGTAATACTATCCGTATCTGACTTATCTCCAGTGAATATTATTTCGGAAATGGAATGGAAGACTTCGTCCTCCATTTTTAACAATTGCTTCGTCATCCTTTTCCGTATTTTGGCAGACTTGAAGTTGTTCAAAACTGGAGATTTCGCATCTGGAAGCAACAAATCGTTCGGAAATGTCTCCCCACTTTCCAGCAGAAGACTATATTGCCCTGCATCTTCCATATAAGCAACAGTCTCCCACTCAGTCACAGCGATTTCAACATTTCTAAACCATTTCCGAGAAACCGAGACTTTTTCTACACCGATAATCTTCTCCATTGACTCTTCAACTTCCCCCGTATTGAAGCTCCAGATAGACTTGTCCTTTAATAAACCGCTTTGTTCCTTATAAAATTCCGGTTGTTGGAGAACCGCTCCAGTTACAGTAATCTCTTCTACCTTACTGAATCGTGATTGGAAGTAAAGGATAGCCAGGAGCGCAAGGATGAACACGGTCAACATGAAAAGGAATTTTTTATTCGTTTTCTTGCGGCGTTTTTCCCGCATGGATGGAATTCGCTCTTCAATATCGATGACTTTGTCCATTTCGGCTCCTCCTTAATCATGACGATTTTTTTACAACTGTAAAATGCATAATTGTTCCAGCCGCTATCCAGGTAGTCATTAATGATGACCCTCCGTAGCTGATAAACGGCAAGGTGACACCGGTGACAGGCAATAGCCCAGAAACGACGCCGACATTTAAGAAGGTTTGAAAGATGATCATGGAACCCATGCCTGCTACCATTAAAAATGCATATTTACCTTTCGTTCTGATTGCTATTCCGAAAGTTGCTGCCAAAAGGACACCGAACAGGAACAAAACCACCGCGGCTCCAATAAATCCCGATTCTTCTGCAATTATTGAGAAAATGAAGTCATTTTGGGGCTCCGGCAAATAAAGATACTTCTGACGGCTATTCCCGTAACCATGACCAACCAACCCTCCTGGTGCAATGGCAAATAACGACTGAATCCCTTGAAAACCCGTACCAAGCGGATCATTCCAGGGATCAATGTACGATTTAATGCGATCTAACCTGTAAGGTGCCGCGGCAATCAACGCGATAAATGCACCTATTCCACCCAATCCTAAAAACATGAAAAAACGAAGCGGATATCCTGCAATAAACAGAATAACAAATGCAGAGACAATCATTATGACGGCGGAGCCTAAATCTGGTTGCAACATGATTAAAGCGGCCGGCAAGAGTATCAACCCGATATGACTAAACTGGAAAACTCTTTTTCCAGTCGAATTAGCGATACTACAAGCTAGTTTTCCGATCAATGCGACTTTGATGAATTCTGCCGGTTGGAGACTGAATGGTCCAAATGCAATCCAACTTTGGGAGCCGTTTCGTACTGCGCCGATTCCAGGTATAAGAACCGCAATGAGTAATAAAATCATCGCAATATAAAATACCGTCCACGTTTTCGGGTTCGATGTTAGTGGACTTTTCATGATAATGATTCCAATACCAATAGAAACCGCCATATAAATAGCTTGTTTTACAATGAAAGGGGAGGAATCAGCATAATGGACAGCTCCCCAATAAGAACCGGCGGAATGGACAAAAGCCAATCCGATGAGCGACAGCGTCACGGCAGAAATAATAAAAGACGTTTTCAACTTAGCTTCCAGTGAACGCATCCTTCCGCAAATTTGCTAGATCAAGCAAGGATTTTTATTAAATCCCATGCGAATAGCATTTAATCATTTAAAAACCTACAATTTCATGACTGCACTTATGAATTGATCGCCCCGGATTTCAAAATTAGGGTATTGATCCCAACTTGCGCAAGCCGGTGACAGTAAAATAATATCGCCTGTCTCTGAAAGCGGATATGCTTTTCGTACTGCATCTTCCATATCTTCAGCTTGAATAATAACTGAGACATCACAGGATGCTGCAAACTCTGAAAACGTCTCTGCGGTCTCTCCGACTGCAATGACCGATTTTACATTTGTCATATAGGGTCTTAATTCTTCAAATGATTGACCTCGATTCAGTCCCCCCGCAATCAGGATAGTTGGGACATTGAAAGCTGCCAAAGCACTTTTTGTAGCAAGCGTGTTCGTTGCTTTCGAATCGTTATAAAACTTTCGTCCATGTAATTCTTTCACAAACTGCATTCGATGTCGTACACCTGTAAAGGAACTTAGAACACTTTCGATTGCTGATTTATCACAACCTAATAGAATAGCTGCAGCAGTTGCCGCAAGAATATTTTCTAGATTATGCTGTCCAGGTAACTTGATGACGGAACGCTTTACATAAAGTTCCCCATTCCAGTATATTTGCTGATCATCAGCTGATATTCCATGCTCTTTTTTTCCAGTTAGTGAAAAAGGAATTTTCCTAGCACTTGAACGGGCAGCATACTTACTCAGTTCCGGCTGATCGTCATTGAATATAAGATAATCATGCTCTGTTTGATTTTTTGATATTCCATACTTTGCTTCCGCGTATGCTTCAGATGTCCCATGGTAATCTATATGTGAGTCATATAAATTTGTCCAGATGGCTATTTCAGGGCGGAATGACTCTGTTCCCATTAGTTGAAATGAAGATGCTTCAAGAACAATAATGTTTTCTTTCGTAGCTTTCTCTGCGACAGTGCAAGAGACTGTTCCGATATTGCCGGCAATCAGTGGATGTTTACCACCAATACTAAGCATATGGTACAGCAAAGTCGTCGTCGTTGTTTTACCATTGGATCCTGTAATTCCGACGATTTGCGCTTCACTTATCCTGGATGTAAGTTCAATTTCCGTCCACACTGGAATTCCTTTGCGGAGTGCCTCTTCAACAACAATATTGCTATAAGGGATCCCCGGATTTTTGACAACGAAGTCATAGCTTTCATCAAGGATATCGGCTGGATGGCCGCCGCAAATAACACGTATTCCAAGTGCTTGAAGTTCTATTGTCTCCGCATCCCCTTTCGACGGCGCTGCATCATTAACAGTCACAATCGCCCCGGATGAATGCAATAGGCTTGCCGCGGCATAACCGCTTTTCGCAAGACCTAAGACAAGAACATTTTTCCCCTTAAACTGATTTGGATTCTTCAATTACATCACCTCCAACAAGACAGGGAGAATTGCTGCGAAGAAAGCAACACTCCAAAAAACAATTACAATTTTCCACTCGGACCAACCCGATAATTCAAAATGATGATGGATCGGACTCATCTTAAATACCCGTTTACCCGTCGTTTTGAAACTAATTACTTGGATAATAACAGATAGCGTTTCAACGACATAGACAATTCCAATAATAATAAGAAGGAATTCCTGTTTGATTAAAACAGATATCATCGCGAGTGCACCGCCGAGCGCCAATGACCCTGTATCACCCATGAAAACTTTGGCTGGCTTAACATTGAATACAAGGAAGCCAAGCATTGCTCCCGTAACCACGAAAGCAAAGATTGCAATATCATGTTGTCCGTAAACCAATGCATGGACTCCAAATGCAGCAAAAGCAATTGATGAGGTTCCTGCCACGAGTCCGTCTAGTCCATCTGATAAATTCACTGCATTGGAAAACCCGACAAGCCAAAAAATGAGAAAGGCCACATAGAATATACCAAGTTCTATTTTAAAGTCGGTAAAAGGTATTTGAACCGCAGTATCAAACGGCCCCAGCTTCAATAGGAAGAATGCTGCAATTGCAACTATAATTTGCCCAATCAGCTTTTGAATGGACGTCAGTCCTAAGTTCCTTTTTAAAACAACGATTATGAAGTCATCCAGGAAACCGATGACCCCAAAACCAATCAGAACAAGCAAAAGGACTATCGTCTGAGTCGTCAGTACATCGTATATGTATGAAAGGCCAAGTGTTGTAATGATAATCGAACCGATAAAGATGAGCCCGCCCATTGTAGGTGTACCCGCTTTTTTCTGATGGGTTTTAGGCCCTTCCTCTCGGATACTCTGCCCAAACTTCATTCTTCTGAGAGCTGGGATGATTAAAAACCCTAAAAGTGTAGATATGATAAACGCGACCACAATGGCCGTCAACGTAGTGACAAGTGTCATGATTTTTTCTCCTTCTACCTTCTGAGACAGTTTGTAAAAATACACCGTCACAGACTTTGCTTTTATATGTGTTATTCTGTGTAAACGTGGATAATATCATCAACCGTAATCAATGTATCCGCTGTGGGGAACTGATATTTCACTTTTTCTCCTGAACCATGCCACTCGATACGGTACGTATACAATTGACTTGTGAGCTTACTTTTCTTCATTCCCGTTAGATCGGGCACTCGGTGTGACAATGAATCTCCCCACCTGTATTCTTTGTCAATTTGACCTTCCCTATGCGTAATTCCAGCAAGCGGAGCAATCTCCTCAATAATGCGTCCTACGATAGGAGCCGCAATAACGCCTCCGAACTGAACTGAGTTTTTCGGGCTGTCAATTGCAATATAAACAAGCAATTCAGGATCATCCGCTGGTGCAAATCCTATGAATGATACGATATAATCTCCATCTTTATAAGCTCCATCAACAACTTTTTGTGCAGTACCTGTCTTTCCACCAACACGAAGTCCGTCTGTAAATGCATTACGTCCAGATCCATTTGCCACCACTGATTCCAATGACTCCCTCACCTGTTTGGAGGTTTCTTCACTAATCACACGTCGCTGCATTTCAGGCTCAAATGTTTGGATTGACTTCCCTTTATCATCCATGATTTCTTTAACAATGTATGGACGATACAGATAACCGCCGTTAATCGCTGCGGCAACCGCTTGAACTTGTTGGATAGGAGTTACTGAAATCCCTTGACCAAATGCCGTTGTCGCTTGCTCGACGGGACCAAACGCTTTTTCGGAAAATAAAATCCCTTTCGATTCGCCTGCAATGCCTGAACCAGTCGACTGGCCAAAGCCGAAGTCTCTAATATACTTATTCATTTTTTCCGGTCCCAATCGCTGGCCAATTTCAACAAATCCAGGGTTGCATGAATTTTCAACGACTTCAAGGAATGTCTGTTCCTTATGGCCTTCTCTTTTCCAACAGCGCAATCTCGCTTTTCCAACCATTACATAACCTGGATCATAAAACTGTTCCTTTTGAAGATCTATCACTTTTTCTTCAAGTCCCGCGGCAAGTGTCAGAATTTTGAAAGTCGAGCCAGGCTCGAAAGTCATCCAGACAGGCAAGTTTCGATTATAAATACTCGGATCTACATTTTGAAAGTCTGCAGGATGAAATGTCGGGGCAGAGGCAAGTGACAGCAATTCGCCCGTTTTCGGATTCATAATGATTGCAAGTGCTTGAGTCGCATCATACTTTTCCATGGCTTGCATTAGTTCCCGCTCCACTATTTCCTGCATGCGTAAATCGATTGTCAACTCGACATTAGCACCTTTTGCCCCTGTTTTAAAACCATCATCCACATGGGGAAGCGGAAGCCCTTTTGCATCTGTATACAATCGGATATTATCGCCAGTTCCTTTCAAGATTTCGTCATATGCGTACTCGATACCTGCAAGTCCTTGGCTATCATATCCCGTAAAGCCTATCAATCTAGATAACAGCTCGCCATTCGGATACTCCCTGACAAAATCGACACCCGTATACAATCCATCTATTTGCAGTCGAGCAATTTCATCCGCCTGCTCTTTCGTAATGTTTTTTCCTTCGGGCGCTAATTTAACCATAACTTCTCTTTGCGCCATTTTCTTTTCCAGTTTAGCAGCATCTACTTCTAAAACACTTGCCAGCGCAATCGCTGCACTTTTCACTTCACGATTTTGAGATGGCATAAAGTACAGTGTTGGTGCCAATTTATTACCAACAATTAAATCCCCATTCCGATCTACTATGTTCCCGCGAATCCCGCCGAACGGGATTTCACGATCCCAATTTGCTTCTGCGCGTCCCTTCAGTAATTCATGTTTTATAATTTGCACATGGAATAACTTGACAACGACCATTGCAAGGCAGATAAGAAAAATAACAAATACCGCTCGTAATCTCTTTTTAGATTGTAATTGTATAATCGTCCGCAGCGGTTACACACCTCTCGTTTTTATATCAACGTATGATGTGACGCGGTTCGCTATTCGTTATCCGCCTACTTTACTCTCTTCTTCTTCGGTCTCTTCTACGGGTTTATAGATTTCAGAAGGTGATTCTAAGTGAATCACTACGGGCTCATCATCCCCAATTACAGACCCTTTTGAAAGGCTTTGTTCAGTAACATAACCATCCCCGTTAATCCGAATATCAAGTCCAGATAACATTTTATACGAAAGAACCATTTTTTTCGACCATCCCATAAAGTCAGGTAATGTATTCGTTCCCTTTGTTCGCAATAGGACGACTGAACCTTTAACTAGTTTCGTTCCGGCCTGTGGATATTGGATGTCAATTTCCCCACCCTCACCAATTATTTCCGGAACAAAGCCATCTTTTGTTAATTTTTCAATTGCTACTTTCGAATCTTTCCCAGTATATTCACTGAGAACTGTCGGTTCAACGATATCATCTCCGCTTGGAACAATGTTCTTGTAGCGCAAACTGTTGTCCATAATTGAAGTAAATAGTTTTGAAACAGTATCTGAACCGATTTCCCCCGCTTTTAGTTTCGGTTGCTGAACAACAATATACGTTAGCAATTGCGGATCTTCAGCTGGCGCCATACCAAGGAATGAATACAAGTAATTTCCATTACCAGATAAATAGCCCGCTCCAGATGGATTCGGTATTTCTGCGGTGCCTGTCTTACCACCGACTGTATAGCCATCGAGGGCAAATTTTCTGCCTGTACCTTTTTCAGAAGTCACAGTGGAAGCGAGCAACTCCCTCACTTCTTTTGCTGTCTCAACAGAAATAGGGCTTCCATTTTCCTCAGGTTTTTGATCTTGAATGACTTTACCCGTATTTGGATCGGTAATTTTATCAATCACATACGGTCTCATCATGACACCATCATTGGCAATTGCAGTACCCGCTTGGATCATCTGCATTACTGTAACTGTGGAGCCCTGCCCAAAGGCAGTTGTCAATCGTTCAATCGGCCAATCGTCTAGAATTTTCCCCGATGCTTCATGTGGCAAGTCAATTCCGGTCTTTTCCCCGAATCCGAATTTCTTCATATACTCGATGAATGTTTTATCACCCATTTTTTCCAGTAAATAAGCCATGGACACATTCGAAGACCTTTGGAAGCCTTCAAGGAATGAAATATAACCCCATCCTACTTTATTATGATCGCGTACTGTCACATCATGTAGTTTATATTGTCCCGATTTATAGAAGTCAGTAGGATTCCACTTCTTTTCTTCAATTGCCCCAGCCACTGTAAACATTTTAGTTGTAGAACCCGGTTCAATCGTTGTTTCAACAGCCTGATTTAACCAGTTCTCCGTAAGTCCTTCACGAGTAGATGGATGAAATGTGGGTCTCTGACTCATCGCAAGTATTTGCCCCGTTTTAGGATCTGCAACAACAGCGAGTATACTTTTCGGTGAATACTCTTTTTCTACGCGGTTCATCGCATCTTCCACGAAGTTTTGAATCGTTTTATCAAGCGTCAGTTGAATTTCATAGCCGTCTTTAGGCGCAACAATTGCTTTTTCCGCTTTTGGCAACATAAACCCGAAACCGTCCGACTTAAAGTTCACTATTCCATCGGTCCCGTTCAACTGTTCATTATACGTCTTTTCAAGTCCCATTTTACCGACAGTTGCAATATTGCCGTTGGTATCTTCTTCCTTCATAGCAAATCCAATTAAATACGATGCAAAAACACCGTTCGGATAATACCTTTTCAGGTCTTCAATAAACAGGACTCCTGGTAGTTTTTTCTCTCTAATCGCCAACACCGTTTCGTTGGTGATGTCACGACCAGCATTCCCAAACTCTACTTGATATTTATCATTGTCTTTTGCTTCAGTCAAGCGAGAAAGAATTGCATCTTTTTCAAGCGGAATGTATTCGGCGAGCACTTCAGCAGTCTTTTCATAATCGACAACATGCAATGGTTTTTTCGATCCTTTACTCGCGCTTTCACTCAATACAACTATGAGCCGGTAACTCAATGTATCGGAAGCTATTAACTCACCATTACGATCTACAATCGTTCCTCGGTCTGCTTTTAAAACCGATTCTCGAGCGTATTTCGTTTCGGCAAGTGTCGCCATCACTTTACCTTCCGCTTGTCCCGTCACTTGAATGAACAAAATTCTTCCGAACAAAAGAAAAAAGAGCCCTCCGTATACCAAAAACATCAGAAAGGCTCCCCATTGGAATCGAAACTTTTTTTTCATCGCCCCGGCACAACCTTTACGTTGTTCTCGTTCGGCTTCAAGCCAAGTTCCTTCGCTTTCTCCCATATCTGCTCATATGTGGATTTTTCTTTCACTTGGATGGACAATTCCATATTCTTTTTTGATGTTTCTGTAATATCTCTTCCAAGCAATTGCACTTCCCTGTTGGTATCATTAATTTGGGCTTGCGTATGTAAAATCATAGTTGAGAAAAGAACCAGAACTGTTGAAAACAGCACGAATAAGAATTTCTCCCCGAAAGAAAAAACTTTCCGGGAAGGACGTATTTGAGGTTGTTTCCTAGGAATATCCGGTGTTTCTAGTTCTCGTACATATGTCGTCTGGAATTTTCTTTGTTCTAATGCCATTCACACATTTCCCCCTCTACTTTTTTTCGACAATCCTTAGTTTTGCGGAACGTGCCCGCTTATTCACATCTAACTCTGTTTCACTTGGTACAATAGGTTTTCTTGTCACCAATTTCAATATAGGTTCCATGCCTTCCGGTATAACTGGTAAGTTCGGTGGAAGATCCGGTAAAGAGGATGCTTCTTTAAAAATTGTTTTACATAATCTATCTTCCAATGAATGGAATGTAATTACGCTTATACGTCCGCCAGGATTGAGCAAAGTGATTGCTTCCGTTATCGAATCTTCGGCTGCACCAAGCTCGTCATTCACTGCAATCCGGATCGCTTGGAATACCCTCTTCGCTGGATGCCCACCAGTCCGTCTTGTAGCCGCTGGAATACTCATTTTGATTAATTCTGCAAGTTCCGCAGTTGTCTCAATTGGGGCTTGCTGTCGAACTTCTTCAATTTTACGTGCTACTCTTTTTGAAAATTTCTCTTCACCATAACGGAAAAAGATTCGTACTAGGTCTTCATAGGACCATTCATTAACAACTTCATGAGCAGTTAACAAAGCTCCTGTGTCCATCCGCATATCAAGAGGGGCATCCAAATTGTAGCTAAATCCACGTTCAGGTGTATCAAGCTGTGGAGATGACACGCCTAAGTCATAAAGGATGCCATCAACTGTAGAGATACCAATCTTACCTAGCTCAGATTTCAAGTTTCTGAAATTCGAATGCACAAATGTAACTTGGGGAAGATAATCCTTCAATCGTTCTTTTGCAACTTCTATCGCCGTAATATCCTGATCAAAACAAATCAGTCTGCCTCCAAGCGATAATTTTTTGGCAATTTCTAAACTATGACCTGCCCCACCTAGTGTGCAGTCGACATAGATGCCGTCATTTTTTATAGCCAAACCCTCGACGGCTTCGTGAAGTAAAACTGTAGTATGGTTAAAAATTGAAACCGCCCACTTTCATAATTTCATTTTCATTAAAAATCAAAGTCGATAATATTTTCTGCAATTTCATTGAATGATTGTTCAGATTCATCATAATAGGCATCCCACAATGCTTTAGACCAAATCTCAATACGGCCTGAAACACCGATTACGACACAATCCTTTTCAACCTTCGCATATTGGAGTAATGAAGAAGGAATATTGATGCGGCCTTGCTTGTCCAATTCAACTTCCGTTGCACCGGAGAAGAAAAACCTTGCAAATGCGCGGGCATCTTTTTTCGTCACTGGCAACGCTTTCAGCTTTTCTTCAAGGAGTTCCCATTCTTTCATTGGATAACCGAAGAGACAGTTGTCCAGGCCACGAGTCAACACAAAGCCTTCTCCCAAGTGTTCCCGAAACTTCGAAGGAACAATCAGACGACCTTTAATATCGACAGTATGCTGATATTCGCCCATGAACATACTCTTCACCCCACTATATGAAATAAATGTACCACATCCCCCCACAATCCTCCACTAGTATCCTAAAATTAATCCAGATTCGTATTAAAATGTGTCAATAGTACTTGTTTCAATGAGATTGAATACAAGAAAAACGTAATGCGCCGTCCAGCTCCGACAGGCATAAGACGGGTCGGCGGAGCGGCGTCCTTTGCCCGGGAAGGATGCAGTTCAATCCTTCCTAGCCGAACCGACTTATGACCCGAGGAGTTGGCGCCTGGAGCTAGACAACAAAAAAACACAAAACACTCTTGCCTGCACATTTATGCAAGCAAGAGTGTTTTGTGTTGTCAGTCTTTACAGATATATAATTTTGTGTGTCCCATCCATTTCGTAGGGCAATTGAAGAAGGTCATTTATAAGCGTCGGTCCGTAACCGTTCAAATAAGCATATGGCGGATAAAGCCGCTCTTGTAGTACGCCTTCAGGGAATAATTCTCCTTCTAGAATACCGTATGTACGGAGTGCAGTGGCGTGTTTCAATAACACTGCCTCTTCAGCTTTTCCTTTTAAATAACCCAGTTGTTTTTTGTGGAATTGTAAATTCTTTATTAGCAATTCTTGCATAGTTGTTCCTTGCCGATCTGTGAATTCAGCAATTTTTTCATACTGTTTGCGAAGGATTTCTTCTGTTTCATCCATCACTGAATCGAAACCTTCATCAGTCAATCCGCTAATGAATTGTTCCCGCGCAGTTAGTACCGCTCCTGACATGACTTCTTCAACAGTCATAGACTTCTCTTTCAGCGCATGTTGCACTTGTGTAGTTACCAGCGTCATGGACATGCGTGGAACAATAATCGGCATTTTCATGTCTAGATGATGAAATGCTTCTTTCAAGACTGACCAATATGCTATTTCTCCCGGTCCACCAACGAAAGCGAGTACAGGGAATACCATATCCTGCATAATCGGTCTGGTCGCAACATTATTACTCAATAGCCACGGCGTTTCTTCAGCAATTCGCAGCATATCTATTTTCGAAAATCGCAAGCCTGAACTGTCATTTACAAAATAACCATCTCTTCTAGATAAAAGAACTCGACCTGTATCATGCACGTAGAATAAGTTTGCAGCATCAGATTCAGCGCCAAGCGGAGTACCATATCCTTTTTCAGCAAACAATTCTTCCTTACTCTTGACTGCTTCTGCAATACGCTCGGATTCTACAATAAGTCGAACAAAATGTTTCTTTTCGAGCTCCCGTAGCTGTTTAGCAGCCGAATCTATAAATAGCAGTCCTTCATTTTTAAAAAGGCCATTCATCAGTCTGACAAAGAAGTGTGTAAACGTATCTTCCATCTCTACCGCACTGAGCACTTCGTCCAATAAAGCTTTCGTATTTGAAGTTTCACCAAATTTACCAAACGTATCTTTGACAAACGACGACAGCATTTTCTTGTCATATACCGCATCTGATGCCATAAGCTTAAGAACGAACTTTTCACGGTATTGATTTTTCGTTGCCTGTCCATCCATTTCAGTGTAAATATGATTGATTTCATTTAAGTCATGGTCTTCACCTGCAACCCAAAAGACAGGTACTACCGGAACGTTTAGTTTTTCCCTTTGCTTACGTGCAAGTAAAATAACTGTGATCGCTTTATGAACAGAGTATAAAGGTCCAGTTAAAATACCGGCTTGCTGACCGCCAATTACAGTGACTGCATTTTCTGCAAGTTCATTGATATGCGAATTTGCAACCGCGGAAATACCAAATGGTTCCATGAATGTACGAATTGCATCTGCTAGCTGAGCTCTTTCGAAATTACGGCCCGCGAGTTCATTAAGTCTTGCAGGATAGGAACTCTCTTCGTTTTTATAATCGAAAAACATATGTAAAAATTCTTTATCGTTATTATACGATTGCATCACTTTATTCTTTTCTTGTAATGCCAATACTTCCAATTCCATTATTCATGCCCCTTTGTAACTATCGGTATGAAGAGAGTATAACATTCCAAGTTACAGGATTGAAAAATATACGCTTATACAAAATTCGTTTAATTAACATACTCGACAATTCTCAGTACAGTTCCCGTAACTAAGAGGCTCAAATAGACAACCATTAAAACTAGGAAATAAAATCTCCATATTTTCCGTAACAGCCGGCCAACACGAAATTCCTTCACTCTACTGCGTTCTATGAATGAAAAAATAATCGCGAGAATGATTGCAAATCCTCCAATATAAAACCCTAATCCCTTCCCGAATATGGTATTAGATACAATATAAACAGCAATGAACAAGAACGGAGTCGTCAAATCCGCGGCGAACCCAATAACGGAAACGGGCGCTTTTCCAAGCTTTCTCATAATAATTAGGATGACAATTGTAACAATGAAAGGGAACAAAATGATTGTCCCTAAAAGTGCAGGAATCACTCCATCCATGTCCCTTCCCCTTTCCAATCAATTGCATACAGCATCTGTTCCAGCGCCGATAGGAGAGGTAACGACTTTCCCTGTCCTCTTGCCTTTCGGATAGTTGCAGAAACGATTGTATCTATTTCCATAGGATTTCCGGACATACGATCTGACAGCATTGACGATTTGTTGTTTGCCGTTTTTTTGCAGACATCCGCTACTTCTTCATAAGATAGAACCGATTGTATTTCTGGAAAGGCGTACATCAATTCTTTATATAGGGTATTAAGTAAAGTAAGGCAATGAGCGTTTGTAAGTAACTCTCCGTTTTCCACTTTAAGAATGGCAGTCAAAGGATTGATCATACAGTTGATCATTACTTTTCGCATTAAAATCAGTTCTGCATCAGTATGGTAACTGACCGGGAATATATCTGAGCGTGCCTGTCCGATTAAATCAAATACGCCGTCCTCACCATTTAAAGTAGCGATTGTAAGCATCCCAATCCCATTATGAGAAACCGTTCGATCGTCTATTCGACGCGCCCCTTGTTCCACGGTGGCGAAAGCGATTTCCAAAGAATTAATGCTTTCCACAATTTCCAAATGACCAATTCCATTTTGAACGAACAATAGCGGATTCTTCAAACCTGCATCCTTTATTTCCATTAGAAGATTTTGAAGACCTGCAAATTTGACCGCAACAATACATAGTGCTGTTGGAGAAATCACTGTGATGTCCGTCGTAGATTTCGCGTGAAACACAAATTTAGTTCCGTCCTGGTTAATGCGCTGAATACCTTCTTTGCGAATGAGCTCCGCCTGCTCTTCTCTTCTGACGTAAAAAGTCACGTCCATTCCAGCCTCCGACAAGAATGATCCAAGCAACAACCCAATTGAACCCGCCCCAGCAATGACTACATCCATGTTTACCCTCCCCCAAAATGAAAAGGCCTACCTGAACAGCGGTAGACCTTTTTGTTCTTTATCTGATTATACAGGATACACTGGATGTTTTCTTGGTGGTTGAGGAATATCTTTTGTACTGTAGAAACGGAATCTATCTGCAAGTACACCTCTTAGACTGGATGGCGCTACAATTTCATCGATGATGAGTTCAGATGCCATCTTGTAAATATCAATTTCTTCTTTATACTCATTATGTTTTTCCAACACGAATGCAAGTCGTTCTTTCGGATCTTCAATCGCTTCGATTTTATTTGAATAGACCGCATTGACCGCAGCTTCAGGTCCCATTACTGCAATTTGAGCTGTGGGTAAAGCGATACAGACATCTGGTTCGAATGCAGGACCCGCCATCGCATAGAGACCCGCTCCATAAGCTTTACGAACAATTACAGATATTTTTGGAACAGTCGCCGAACTCATTGCCATAATCAATTTCGCACCATGACGGATGATTCCTGCACGCTCAACTTTTGTTCCAATCATAAAGCCAGGTACATCAGCTAAGAATAAAAGCGGAATTGAGAAAGCATCACAAAGATTAATAAACTTTGTAGCCTTGTCTGCAGAGTCAACAAAAAGCACTCCGCCTTTCACTTTCGGCTGATTGGCAATGATTCCGACTGGCTGCCCCTCGATTCTGGCCAAACCAGTTATTATTTCACCAGCAAAAAGTTTTTTGATATCAAAATAACTTCCTTCATCAATCAATGCATCAATCGCCTCATACATATCGAACGGTGCATTTTGGTTTTCTGGAATAATTGCTTCAAGCGTCCGTCCAACTTTTGCTTCCACAGCTTCTTTCAATGCGGGTTTCTCCGTGAAGTTCGCTGGGAAAAACGCTAAGTAACGACGGGCTTCTGAAATTGCTTGCTCTTCATTTTCCGCAAGAACGTCACCGCAACCGCTCACTGAGCAATGCATGCGTGCGCCGCCCATTTCTTCCAATGTCACTTTTTCACCGATGACCTTTTCAGCCATTCGCGGTGAGCCCAAATACATTGATGCGTTGCCTTCCACCATAATAACAATATCGCAAAATGCCGGTATATACGCACCACCTGCAGCAGAAGGACCAAACAAAATACATATTTGCGGAATGAAACCTGACAGTCGCACTTGATTGTGGAATATTTTCCCTGCACCGCGACGGTTCGGGAACATATCAAGCTGGTCTGTAATACGAGCACCTGCTGAATCTACGAGATATAGCATCGGTACACGGTTTTTTTCAGCAATTTCCTGTATTCGAATAATTTTTTCAACAGTACGGGCTCCCCATGACCCTGCTTTGACTGTAAAATCATTTGCCATAACACAGACTGTCTGGCCATTCACTTTCCCCATCGCCGTCACGACGCCATCTGCCGGCAAATCTCCTGCCTCACAGTTAGCAAACCTACCGTCTTCTGTATATTCCCCATCGTCAAACAGAAGCTCGAGACGATCACGAACAAAGATTTTGTTCTGTTCTTTTAATTTCTCATGATATTTCGGTTGTCCCCCAGCAAAAATCCCTTGCAATTTTTCTTCAAGTTTCTCATTGTAAGCTGGCTGTTCTGTAATTTTAGTCATTTATAATACCCCTTTCGTCGAGCGTTTTTACCCATTTCCCCTTGTTTCAAGCTACAAGCATCTTCTGCGTTTCTATGCGATCCAGCAAAAGGCGCCAACTCCTCGGGTCATAAGTCAGTTCGGCTATGCAGCAAAGGACGCCGCTCCGCCGAACCGCCTTATGCCTGTCGGAGGCCTACAGGGGGGAAGGATTGAACTCCATCCTTCCTTGTAGGTCATGCAGTGGGGAAGGATTGAACTTCATCCTTCCTAATTGCCGCAGGACGCGGCGACCTTTGACTGCCATCCCTTTTCCAGGCGCCTTTTGCTTTACTATGCTTCGATTGT
Source organism: Sporosarcina sp. Y352 (assembly GCF_056786535.1). Classification (NCBI taxonomy): domain Bacteria; kingdom Bacillati; phylum Bacillota; class Bacilli; order Caryophanales; family Caryophanaceae; genus Sporosarcina; species Sporosarcina sp. Y352. Next base: position 252,273 of record NZ_JBXCJE010000002.1, on the reverse strand, counting down.
CGCAAGAACATCTTCTTCATTTACGAAATCGCCGACTTGCACTTTTATCTCTGTAATTTTCCCAGCTATTTCTGTTTCAATTGGAATTTCCATCTTCATCGATTCAAGTACGATAATTACTTGTCCCGCCGTTACTTCTTCGCCCACTGCTGCGTTTACTGTAAACACTGTGCCTGCCATCGTTGATTTTAATGCTGTCATTTTGTTATTTCCTCCTTTTGTTTTGCGCTCCATGTAGTTAAAACGGATGTTGAATAATCACCTGAATTAAATTCTTCAGATTTAAGGAAGTTATTGAATAGCGGTATATTCGTTTTTAAGCCTTCAATTTTCACTTTAGAAAAAAATTCTTCAGATTTCCGAATCGCTTCTGCCCTCGTTTGTGCATGAACGATTACTTTAGATATGAGTGGATCATAAAAAGGTGTCACTTTGCCGCCTTCGATATATCCGGAGTCAATGCGGATTCCCTCTGTATTTCCCCAATCCAGCGTGTTAATCGTTCCTGGTGAAGGCATAAACTTAACCGGATCTTCCGCGTAAATACGGAATTCGATTGCATGCCCCTTCGACTTGATTTCGTCCTGATTAATGACGGGCAATTCATTCCCTTTAACAATTTCAATTTGCCATTCAACTAGGTCAAATCCAGTCACTTCTTCAGTCACAGGATGTTCAACTTGTAGTCTAGTATTCATTTCAAGGAAGTAGAGTTCATTGTTTTCATCGACAATAAATTCGACAGTTCCAGCGTTCTTGTAGGAAACTGCTTTCCCGGCGTCAACTGCCGCTTTAAAAAGGCGTTTGCGCGTTTCTTCGGGTAAATGCGGTGAAGGTGATTCTTCTATTACTTTCTGATTGCGCCTCTGAACTGAGCAATTCCGTTCATACATATGGACAACGTTTCCGTAATTATCACCGAATATTTGTACTTCGATATGGCGTGCATCAGAAATGAATTTTTCAAGAAAGACAACATCATCTCCGAAGTATGCTTTTGCACGTGTTTTTACGGATTGAAAATGTTGACTGAGCGCTTGCTCATCTTCACAGCGAATCATTCCGATCCCTCCGCCACCTGCAGATGCTTTTAACATGATTGGATAACCAATATCTGCCGCCGCTTGAATTGCATCTTCCAAAGAAGCGATTCCTTCATCTGTTCCAGGTACAACTGGTACTCCTGCGGCTTTCATCGTTACTCGGGAACCAATTTTATCTCCCATTTTGTCAATTGTATCTGCATCAGGTCCTATGAAACGGATTCCCGCCGCTTGAACTTTACGTGCGAATTCAGCGTTTTCCGATAGCAGTCCATAACCGGGATGAACGGCTTTTGCTCCGGTTTGTAATGCAATATCAATTATATTGTCCGCTTTCAAATAAGATTGTTGAACTTGCGCCGGTCCCAACAAGAAGGCCTCGTCCGCTTCTTTTACAAAGGGCATATCTTGGTCAGCCTCCGAATAGACCGCCACAGTTTTAATACCGAGACGTTTGCACGTTTTTATGATTCTAAGAGCGATTTCCCCACGATTCGCGATTAGTATTTTATCCATTATAATCCCCCAGACTTATTATGAAGTGAACTTACATTCCTTCTTTAGTTTATACGAAGAATGAAAGCGATTTCAACCTTTGTCCGAAAAAAACATATTTTCTTGCTATTTCGCATTTTGTAGAATAGTAGAATTATAACATTAATTAAGGACATCCACCCTTTTGCAAAAAAATGCCCCACATGCATAATTCATGTAGAGCGGTAAATGTAACATTCTATTTTTTCGCTAAAAAATGAGCAACTGCTTCGTGATGCGTTTCTCTCCCCCAGAGAATTGAACATTGACGTGACTCTTCAATCATTCGATCTCGCATAAAATCAGCTGTCCACTTTCGTATGGCAATAGACTTATAAGCTCGATGAACAGACGGATGAACAGTGGACATCTTCGTGAGGAAATGTTCAAGTCCTTCTTCAGCGGAACCTCCATAAATTTCTGTCGCCCAACCCACTTCAAGGAGTTGGTCAGCCGTAAACACTTCAGCCTCAGACAACAGACGCAACACACGGTCATGCTTACCGTCTTTCTCAAACAATAATGTCGCACCACCCCAACCAGTCGTAATCGCCAGAGTTCCTTGGATGAAACCAGCTTTTACTGAGGATGAAACAACTCTGTAATCACATGCTGTCGCGATTTCACACCCGCCACCTACAGCCGTTCCATTGACGAGGGCAATGACAGGTATTGGCAGTGTAGCGACCCTATACAATAAGCCAGCCATTTTACTTAACATCGGGTAAGCCTCATCTGTCGTTTGCAAAGCATGAAACTCAGTTAAGTCTCCCCCCGAACAGAATGCTCGGTCACCCGCCCCTGTTATGACTGCATATGCAACATCCGGGTCTCCCTCGATTTGATCAAGATATTGTTCAAGACCTTCCATGACCGCATAGTTAATGGCATTGCGCCTTTCCGGACGGTCGATTGTAAATGTCGCAATTCCCTTTTCGATTGTAATGTTATAAGACATATTCATTCCCCCATTGTTAATTGTTTCTTCTGATATTAACACTGTCTAGCTACAGTTTCCAGACTCATCTTATACTTGTCGAGCCTGGACGGCGTCTAACCCATTTCTATGTTGTCTAGCTACAGGCGCCAACCGCTCGGGTCATAAGGCATTTTGCTGTGGGAGCTGAGGTACGCCTCCTCGCAAACCGCCTTATGCCTGTCGCGGCTGAGCGGCGCCTTCCGCATTTCTATGTATAGAAAAAAGGCTACCGAGAGCCATGGTCTCACGGTAGCCTTTATAGGCAAATCTTACTTATTCGCCTACAACTTCTTTTCCTTTGTAATGACCGCATGATTTACAAATGCGGTGGGCCAATTTGATTTCGCCACAGTTAGTACAAGTAGTCATTCCCGGTACTTGCAATTTATAATGCGTACGGCGCTTGTTTTTAACTGTTTTGGATGTTCTTCTTTTTGGTACAGCCATCTGGGGCACCTCCTTACGTTCACCTATTCGTCCTTGGATTCAAAGAACTTTGCCAAATCGGCAAGTCTAGGATCCACTTTCGTTTCCAGTTCCTCACGGAGCCTGGCATTGTACACCTCGTCAGTCGTAAATGACCAGCCTTTTCCTTCAGCCTCTTGCATCTCAGCAGCTTTTTCGCTGAAGATTTGCAGCGGCACTTCAAGGAGGACGAGCTCCTCAAATACAGGGGTCGGATCGAATACCTCTCCTACAATTGGATGAATTTCATCATCTGCTGCAAGAACTTCTTCATCCCAGCTGAACTGTTCGTCAGCCTCGATTGAGAACGGTAATTCAACGTCTTCCCATGTTCGTGAACAGGGCAATGTCATCGTACCTTCAAGCCGGAATCGGCAAACCAATTTCTTGGAACCGATTGTACAACTTCCGGTCACTCGGACAGGCGTAATATTCCGGATTTCCGGATTCCGTTTTTTCACGGTTTCAAGGTCGACAGCTTCGTCAAGCGGCATCGCACCTTGTCTGTATCTCTGCAATTGATTGATTGACCATTTCATGTCTATCACCTCAAGACAACAATGTTGATTATATAATGGGCGAAAAGGGATGTCAAGATATTTTCTTGTCACTTCATCAGCCGCATAGGTATAATTAATATTCATTGTAGCAAAGGAGTGATACTTTTGAAAGCCTCAGGAATTATTGTCGAATATAACCCATTTCATAATGGACATCTTTACCACGCAGAGCAGGCAAAAAAAATGACTGATTCGGATATTGTCATCGCGGTCATGAGCGGTAATTTTCTTCAGCGTGGTGAACCGGCTTTTGTCGATAAATGGGCGCGTGCAAACATGGCGTTGAATAACGGTGTAGACATCGTTTTAGAGCTCCCTTATACATTTGCAACCTCTCATGCTCCTTCCTTCGCTCGCGGCGCCATACAGTTGCTGGACGCCGCGCAGTGCAGTACATTCTGCTTCGGCAGTGAAGATGGTGCAATTGAATCTTTTGAAAGAAGTCTTCACCTCATTCAACAATCCAATGAGGACTATGAAAAAACAATTAAAGAAGCAGTCGGACGTGGAAACAGTTATCCAAAAGCACTTAATGAAGCATATCAAACAGTTGCTGATTCCTCCGCATTTGACGGGAGTCTTGCAGACCTTTCAAAGCCAAATAATATTTTAGGTTTTCATTACATGGAAGCGGCAGCTGCTATAGGTTCCAACATGACAGCAATAACAATTCCACGCATTGTTGCTCAGTATCATGACGACGCCGTAGTCGGAAACCAAATTGCAAGTGCAACAGGTATCAGAAAGTCTTTTTTCGAAATTGATTCGCTTGATGCAGTTGTAGATTTTATTCCTGATTCAACACATGAAGTCCTCCTCAGTTGGAAAAAGGAGAGACAACTCTTCGGCAACTGGCAGTCATTCTATCCTCTGCTCCGATTCACAATTTTACGTGAGGGACCGAAACGTCTTGCGGAGATTGCGGACGTTACAGAAGGTATTGAGAACCTGTTGTACCGCGCTGCAGCTATTAACGGCACGTTTGAAGGCTTTATGAGTGCAATTAAATCTAAACGCTATACCTGGACTCGCTTACAACGTATGTTAACGCATATATTTACTGGCTTCACGTATAATTTACGCAGTGAAATGAAAGCGCCTGCCTATCTCCGCTTACTTGGTATGACTTCTGCAGGGAGACTTTACTTGAATGAACATAAAAAAAGGCTGAAGCTTCCTCTTGTTAGCAAAGCAGCCGCCTTTTCACATCCTTCTCTGGATTTCGATAGTCACGCATCCGATATGTATGCGCTCGGAATTGGAAAAGGAACGCTCCATTCTAAAATGGGTATGGATTATAAGACGCACCCAATCATCATTAACTGATCGTTCATTTTTCATCTAATGTTGCTAAATACTCAAGTGCATCATCCACATCTTTCACCGGTACGATTTTCATTTTCGTACCGATTTTTTCTGCCATTTTTACGGCTTCCTCATAATTTGTCATTATCCCTGGATTTACCTCTCTAACTTCGTCTGGCAAATCATCGTCTGGCGCAAAGAATATTTCTACATCTTCACGGGATGCTGCAATGACTTTAAAGTCAGCTCCTCCAATACGGCCCACGGTTCCATCTTCTAGCATCTCTCCCGTTCCGGCGATATTATAACCCTTCGTCATATCTTCATCGAGCAACTGATTCATGATTTCAAGTGTGAACATCAGTCCTGCTGAAGGTCCTCCGATATTAGACGTTTTGAAATCGATTTCCGGATTGGTTGTAAGTGTTCGATCTTCTTCAAAACGAACACCAAGTCCTGCACGTCCGTCACTATCCGGAATCTCTTTTAACGTCAAAGTGACATCTAGCATCTTTTTGTCCCTTTCCAATGAAATCGCTACTTCATCGCCTAATTTCTTTTCACCAATTAACGTAAAGAACTCTCCCGACTCCTTCAGTTTCACACCATCAACTTCACGGATTTTATCTCCTAATTCCAAAATGCCATCTGCCGCTCCTTTTTCGAGAACCGACATAACGAAAACACCATCAAATTGGATGTCAACAGGAAGTTCAGCTTTATCAAAAGCAACCGTAATGGCATTGAATTGAGAACCTGTCATCAGTTTCTTCTGTCGAATGTTATATTCCTTGTCATTTTCGCCTTCTCTTCTAACATTCTCCGCCGGAAGAAGCTTTCTGTTATCCGTAAATTTTGATAAGACGTACGAAGCAGGTGTCGCTTTTGCCACTGAAATCGTCATAAGACTAAACGTACCTTCATCATCTTTATCTCCACCTACAACCTCAACAAGTGGATCCAAGTCATATGCACCACCCGGAGATGAAATATAAGAATCAAGTGGATATATGAACAAAATAGCTATAATTACCAGCATTACCCCGATTAAACCGAACCGTTTCTTCTTCAATTTACGTACACCTCCGTTAATAGCCTGTACTTCCATTACATATATATAAGTGTAGCACCAAAAAAAGACTTGCAAAACCTTTGTTCATAAATAGAGCAAAAAGGAGCGTAGTACATAATCGATGAAAAGCATGTACGCCTTTATCAAGTTATAAATTTGACTGTTGTTTGGGGATTAATCATACTGTTTATCTGGCAACCGGGAACAGCGCACGCTGGGGCAGTAGCCGGTGCACAGTTATTTATCCATGCGCTACTTCCGTATTTACTACCCTACATTATTTTGACACAATGGCTTTTAAAAATGCCTAGCCATTCAAAAAAGGTACCAAAGTGGAGACGGTTTTTGAAAGCATATGTGCTGGGGTCTTTCGGAGGTTTCCCAGTCGGTGCCGTAACGGTAACTGAAATGATGAAGAACGGCGAACTATCGAAAAAGCAAAGCGCTTTACTCTTAGCTATATGTCATGCACCTGGACCGATGTTTATCATTGGTTTCGTTGGAACTGAACTTTTTGGTGACATCAGTTCCGGTTGGAAATTGCTAATAGCCATTCACATCGCAAATGTCTCATTTTTTCTACTAGCACTCATTTTTCGGATACAAGGCGACGATTCAGGTATCCCACCTACAGATTTACCAAAAAAAGTTATAGGAATGCCCCTCCTTGACGCTATTAAAGAAAGCTCTACAATCATTGTTCTCGTCGCAACTACGGTAATTTTCTTTTCCTCACTTGGGACTGTTTTATCGACCGTTTTCACTTCCGCATTTACTGTGGAGATGGGAATTGCAAAAACCTTTGCATTGGCCATTTTTGAAATGACATCAGGCGTCCAAGCTGCAACAGATCATTTTTATGGTTTTCCCATTTTCCCATTTCTCATTGCAGCAATTATTTCCATGAATGGTTTGAGTATCCACATGCAAGTTTTTGTAATCGCGAAGTCAAGCTCCCTTTCAATGACCCCATACGTTATTGGGCGAATCTGGAGTGTTATTCTAGTTCCCGTTATTTTCTATTTCTTGTATTAAACACAAAATGGTTATGATGAAATAATAATTTCATCATAACCATTGATTACTTAATTATGCTTCGTACTTTATTTTCAATGCTTCGTACTTTGTTTTCAATGCTTTTTCAACTTGAATTGGCACAAGTCCCGTAATGGAACCGCCGTATTTTGCTGCCTCTTTAACCATACTCGAACTGAGGAATGAATACTGATTGTTTGTCATGATGAAAAACGTTTCAATGCTTTCATCAAGGTATCTGTTCATTGAAGTAATTTGCATTTCGTACTCAAAATCGGAAACAGCCCTTAATCCACGTATAATAGCAGATGCACCTATACTTTTTGCATAGTCTACAAGTAATCCTGATGAAGAGTCTACTCTTACATTCGGGAAAACTGCTGTCACTTCCTCTATAAGTGCCACCCGTTCATCAACGGTAAAAAGTGAATTCTTCGATGAATTATTCATCACTGCAACTCTCACATCTCCAAAAACCCTGGCCGCTCTCTTGATAATATCAAGATGCCCATTTGTCAGTGGATCAAAACTCCCTGGAACAACCGCAATTCTAGACATTACTGAACCTCCATCTCGTAAATTGATACAGCGCTATTTCCATAAACTGAACTCTTAACTTTGTGAAACGTACCAAACGATTCTGGTAATCCGAACTTTTTATCATGTTCACATACTATGACAGCATTTTCAGTTAGGAGACCTGCTTCTGAAAATTCCTGTGCGAGATTATAAAACTTCGTTTCTGCGTATGGAGGATCGATAAAAAGAAGTTTCACTTTCTCATCTTTTGTCAGCAAAAGTTTAACCGCATTTTTTGCGTCTGTACGTTGAATAAGTAATTCTTCCGTGAACCGGCATTTCTCCGTATTGGCCTTGATCATCGCACATGCATTAGTATTTTTTTCGAATATGTATGCCTTATCTATTCCCCTCGACAATGACTCCAAAGAAAGGGATCCGCTGCCTCCAAACAATTCAACGGAAATCCCACCATCAAAGTAAGGACCAATCATGTTGAATACGGATTCTTTCACTTTATCCGATGTCGGACGTGTATTCGTTCCTTGAATGGACTTCAAGGGAATACCTTTTCTAGTCCCTGCAATAATTCTCAATTGTCTTCCTCCTCTAGCAGTGTCGAAATTCTGGTGATATCGATTGTGTCTGCCGTTTTCTCGATACTGAGAAGGAACAATCGTTTAAACCAATTTTCCTCGAAATAAAAATCGTCTTCCCGCACTTCAAAAGGCATCGTTACGAAATCATATTTATGTTCATTATAAACGTAAAAAAGATCATTTTTCGGAAACCTGAATTTTCTAATTTCGTTTTCAATATAAATGGATCTATCATTCGAAGTAACTTTATAACCTGCGAGACTTAATATCTTTTTAGCGGGATAGAGGGTTTTTTCGTCCTTCAAAATGATTTGAATGTCTGAAAAAGCGCTACCTTCAAAATGGATCTTACGCGAATCTTCTGCTAAGAACGGATAACTCGATACACTTTCTTCAATATTCTTATTGAAATAAGATATCTTAAATCCTGTTGCCTTACCAGCAAGCCTATCCAAAACGGTTGCATCGATTTCTTGTCCCACCCTGTCCTTTAAAAGCCCTTTAAATGTTTCGAGTTCTTCGGCGCTCATCGATTCACTTAGGGTCTGATACAGTTTACGTGATGTAATCGAACCCGCGGCCTTTCCCGAAAGAATTGAAGCCGCCAATTCAGCTGTCAGACGTTCTTTATCCGGAATGATAAATCGATTATACATCGCCGCCGTCAGAAAGCGGTCTGACACTTTTTCCGCATCTGTATTTTCTGAAATAACGAACCTTGTGGAGTGAACAGTTGGGTTAGTGTTGTCAATTACAACCGTCGAATGGTCTGCATCAATCGATTTAAGAGCTAAATCCACATCACCAAGCCTCTTAACATCAACGCCTTTTCCAAAAACAGACAACCTATCCCCCGCGTAGAGAAGAGGCAATCTATTTTTCTGCCAATATAAATCCGTAACCCCGCCAGATCCTCGGTATAATGCATAATCGATAGACGTCATTTCTTTTGTGCCTACGCGCTCGAGACCATTCACCCATAATCCACCAATCCCAGTTTCATCGGTCATATGAAATAATGTGAACGATACCGAAGAGCCGTAGAGCGCAGTAAATGGTTCTTTGAACAAAGCATTCTTTTTCATTTGGCCTTTTTTGGGTATTTCATAGGAAATGGACTGTCTGTCATTTTCCCCTTCAAGAAAGGCTGTGGTGTTTTCGTCTAACCGATTACATGACATTGCGTCTGATAGATAACATGTACGATTAACACTTTCTTCTGGCCAAATAATTTCATGCCGTTTATTTGATAAACCACTAAAGTTATGACGAACTACGAGTACATCCGAACGATTGATTACTTCAATCTCTTGTGAATAAGTTGAAGCCTTCGTTTCTTCTGAATTCGCACCTGCCGATAGATAATAATGCATATAAACGAGAAGACCATTCACACTTAGCAGAACGAGTATAATTCTTGCAATAATTTTCAAATCTACACCCCGCAGAATGAATTGATGAATGCGCCCGTGCATCCATAATGGTATGATAAGTCTAGATTTACGTATTTGGAAAGGTAGTGGTGATTATGATACTTAATCAGCGATTCATAGAGCTTGGTCAGGGTTATGGAGATGTGTATGAATTATGCGAGTTGATCAATACAAATAGAGGCCGTCTGCATAAGACGTTCATCTTATCCTCAGAAACGCCTTTAGGCCATGCACTTTCTCTTGCAGCAGCCTTCGAGCCCGCAAATGATAGTCAGTTCATGCCCGTTTATATTTGTAGAGAAGGAATTATACAAAAGGATAACGACAAGTCAAAAAGAAGAGTACTCTTTGAAGAAACAGCGGAAAAGGCTGGTAGCACACCTGTCTATATCGAGTTGAAAAACTCTTCAGAATTTGCAGAACCTGAGTTATTCTTTCAATATGCGACTGGAATTCTTCGCATCAACAAGTTGCTTCCTCCGTTACGATAATTTTATAAACCGGTTTTATAATCGTATTCTTTCGCCCTATCAGGTTTAGTATTTTCAAATTCCGTTTTCACAAACGGTCGATAGGACGGAAGAACTTTTTTCACGGATGGTAGACGTTCTATTTTACCCATAACCGTGTCGACATCCTCCATATTGCAATACAGAACGACATACTTCATCGTTCGTGATATATAATGGACGTGACCATATTTCCGAAATGATTTTGCTTGTTTTAAATGATGAAGATAAACAATGATTCCTTGACGATCAATCATAGATTTCCCCTCTTTTCCTATCCCATACAATACCATAGTAGAGAAATGGGCTGCAACAAAAGAAAAGCAAAAGGCGCCGCCCAGCTCCGACAGGCATAAGGCGGATCGGCGGAGCGGCGCTCTTTGCCGCATAGCCGAACCGACTTATGAACCGAGGGGCTGGCGCCTGTAGCTAGACAACAAAAGAAAAGCAAAAGGCGCCTGAAAAGCTGAAGGCAGTCAAAGTACGCCGCGTCCTGCGGCAATAAGGAAGGATGCAGTTCAATCCTTCCCCACTGCATGACCTACATCCTGTAGGCCTCCGACAGGCATAGCCGAAATGACTTATGTCCCGAGGAGTTGGCGCCTATAGCTAGACATCATGAAAAGCGAAAGGCGCCGTTTAGCCCCGAAAAGCGCTGGAGGGCTTGATGATAAAGGCGTCCTTTGCCTTTTCAGCAATATGGAAGGCAGTCTAAAAACGCCACGTCCTGTGGCAATAAGGAAGGATGCAGTTCAATCCTTCCACACTGCATGACCTACATCCTGTAGGCCCAAGCGACTCGAGAAGTTGGCGCCTATAGCTAGACATCAAATATTGCTGACAGCGTTAATTTTTTGAATTATAATTAGTATAAGCATTGTGCGCAAAATGGCGCTTTGAGTCTATAAAACATAAACAGTTTATTTAATTAGGAGGTTCATGAATGGGCAGAAAAACAAATGTGGCTCTTACAGTAGGTGCAGCAGGAGTTGCTGCTTGGGCCGCTTCTAAAGTTGTCGCAAAACCAGTACCTCGTGAAGGTAAGAAAGCGCTCGCTTTTGATAAACCCGTTATTTTAGCTCATCGGGGAGGACTTTCCGAAGCCCCTGAAAATACATTAACTGCATTTTCTAATTCAGCCGCACTCGGTGTACATGGATTTGCAGTAGATATTCGGCTAACAAAAGACGAAGAGATTATTGTCTTCCATGACGAATTTACAGATAGAACTACGGACTTTTCTGGAAGAGTTGCTGATTATACACTAAGCGAATTGAAATTAGCAGATGCGGGCTATCGATTTGAGGACGATGCTGGGCAACATCCCTATCGTGGTAAGGGTGAGGTAATCCTAACTTTGCGAGAATTAATCCAACAGTTTCCGCATATGTTGATTGCCATCAATCTTAAAGATTCGCCAGACATGTACGAAGGCAGCCTTATGCCATCGAAACTTTGGAGACTTCTCGAAGAACTAGACGCAAAAGACTGTGTAGCTGTGACAAGTCCTTATGATGAACAGACGGACAGGTTTAACTTGTATGCTCAAAACAGGGTAGCTACTGGTGCAGGTGAGATTGAAGTGAAAAAAGCATATGCTGCTTTCACAAGTAAATTTGGTCATCTTTACAGTCCACGTGCAGATTTTTTTCGGATTCCTGAAAAGCTCGGCGTATTTCCCCTTGGAACTGAAAGTTTTATCAACTTTCTAACAGACATTAACGTACCCGTTTATTTTGAAGGCGTTTCTGATAAAGATTCAATTATCAAACTCCTTCATGCAGGAGCGGCGGGTTTCATAACAGATACCCCTACTATTGCAATGGAAATTGTGCAAGATAATGTAAGTTCATCCTAACAAAAGAGAGGTTGCTTGAATGTCAATGACATTCAGGCAACCTCTCTTTTGTTGTAAAGCTTGAAATCCTGTATCCTCTTATGCTGAACACGAGCAGCCTCCACCGGTTCCACAGCTTCCACCACATGAAGAATCTGAAAAGAATGCGCTACCGGCCGGAACTTTTACTTCATCTGACACCGATTTTGCAATGATGGAACCGATTTCGTCAAGTACATATTGCACATCATTTTCGGTCAAACGGAGTTCCGCTACCCGGTCATTCATATCGAGTGCTCTTTTTTGAACACGGATACTTTTCATTACTATATTATAATCCGGATGATATCTCCCGAATCGTTGGACTTCCTCATATCGTTCCTTCATGATCGTGAACTCTTCAATCGTCTTCACCAGGTCGGCATCCGAATAAACATCTTCGTAAGCTTTTCGGTAACTTGCCACCACTTCTGAAGCGAGAAGCATTTCAGTCAGTTCTTCGGCATGTTCAATGATGGTGATCCATTCGTCTGTCATCATATGAATAATCCCCTCCACTCACTGCTTATCATACCAGATGAAAAGGCATGCATGCACCTATTCAATTTCCATTTCTTTAATATCCAGAAATGTTTTTTCAGAAAGAGCTCGCCTTGCCTCATCAAAATCGGAAAATGGAATTATACCTTCAGCAGTGTGTTGCGTTTTCTCATGACCTTTCCCAGCAATTAGAACGACATCTCCCGGAGCCGCACAAAAAATCGCTTTCCGAATCGCATATTTACGATCCAGTACCGCTTCGATCGCAGAACAATCTCCTCCAAACCCCTCCATAATGTCCCTTATAATCGTCAGTGGATCTTCATTTCGGGGATTATCAGAAGTAACAATAACACTGGATGAATACAAAACAGCGAGTTCTCCCATCAAAGCTCGTTTCCCTTTATCCCGTTGTCCTCCACAACCAAAAACAGTTATTAATTTTCCATAACATGAATTGGATAATGTCTTTAATACTGATTCCAGTGCATCAGGTGTATGCGCATAGTCAATATAGACCTTTACACCATCACGCTCCACTAGTTGCAATCTACCTTCTGGGAGTTGAAGCGCGTTACAGTGCGGTACAATCTCATCTAAAGTGTAACCTAAGACAAGGAGCGCACTGATAGCAGCTAATGCATTCATGCGATTATAGTGACCTGGAACGACAGGGTTCATTTTCAGTTCCGGTACTCGGACATCTGCTGAAGTAGTTGTTCCAAAGTAAATAATCGGAGTCGTACTATTCTTAGTCATTTCCATACATTGTTCATCATCCTGATTGACAATCATCGTTTCTGCCATTCCGATTAAGCGCTTCTTTGCATTGATGTAGGATGACTTTCCACCATGTTCCTCATAATGATCAGTTCCCACGTTTAACAATAAGCCAATATCGATTTCACAATGATCTAAGCGATTTGTGGATAACCCTAGTGAAGATGCCTCAAGAACAATATGAGTGACACCTTCTGTTTCACATTTTTTTAACAAAGGATGAAGATACTCCGCTGGTAACGTTGTCATTTTTGGACCTTCATATTCACTGTAAACACCATCGACAAAAATGCCTGTTGTCCCTATGACAGCCGCTTTTTCCCCTAGACCTTTCAATAATTGACCGATGAAATGCGTGACTGTAGTCTTCCCATTGGTTCCCGTCACAGCTATTACCTTCATACGTTCCGCGGGACTACCAGCTAGTCGTGCACTGGCATGCGACATAAAAGTTTTACAATCGGGGACAACGATACTAACTGTCCCGGCTGGAATTTCAGTCAAATTCGTTCGATCTACAACAATAGCCGTCGCGCCTTGTCTTATAGCCTTTTCAATATATGACGCTCCATCATAATAAACACCTTCCCGCGCAACAAAGATGTAGCCTTTTTTTACTTGTAAAGAGTTTTCAGTAATTCCCGTGACCACAGTCCTGAGTTCGCCGCCGCTGACTGTACAAGGCCAGTCTTTTAGAAGCTCCGTTAATAACAGCACCAGTCTCCCCTTCCCGAACATTTTTCTATGAAAACGAATATATTGAGAGCGAACATACTTTATCGTATGAAGAGAACTCAATGAACGTCACGAAGAAAGTTGGGAGCCTTATGATCGTTCAAAAATTTGGCGGGATAGCAATGAAAGACAAGAAAATGAGATTGAATTGCATTAACCATATAAAAGCTGGATTGCATGAATTTGGCGACATTGTTATTGTCGTTTCTGCAATCGGTCGTTATGGTGATCCTTACTCGACGGACAGCCTACTTCAACTTACGGATGCCTTTTTACCCACGACAGCCGCTAGCGACCTTGTCGCATCTTGTGGCGAGCTCATAGCAGCAGCGGTGTTGTCTGCCGAGCTAGAGCAGGCTGGTGTAGAAAACACAGTTCTTCATGGTACACGGGCAGGCATAATGACAACGGGTGTCTATGGCGATGGAATGATTAGTACGATTGATACTACGTCGATTCGACAAAATCTAAAAATGACCCGTTGTGTAATCATTCCAGGTTTTCAAGGAGTTGCTGAGAATGGGCAGACGATGACACTTGGAAGAGGCGGAAGCGATTTGTCTGCCATTGCCCTTGCTGCTGCACTCCAAGCATCTCATGTAGAATTCTTTAAAGATGTCCCCGGCGTCATGACCGACGATCCACGCGAGGCGAAAAATCCTATTAAACTAGACTCGCTAAAGTTGGAGGAATTCATTCCCCTGCTGGATTGTGAAAGACCAATTATACAAAAACGTGCGGCGCTCCATGCAATGGAAACAGCGATACCCCTATATATAAGAGGTATCGCTGGTACAGAATCAGGTACATGGGTTTTGCCTTAGGCAGCAATAAAATTTACTGCTGCCTTTTTTCTTCATCAGTCATACGAACCAAAACTTGTGTGTAATATTTTCCATATGCACCTGTTCCAAGATTTGTTACATCTTTTTCAAGCAATACACTTCGGTGGGCAGGCGAATTGAGCCAACCATGCACCGCCTCAATCGCATCCACATAGTTAAATGCTATATTTTCACGTGCTTTACGATGCTCAATTTCCGCTTCTTTCAACCTATCCGCAAGATTTCCAGTCACTGGGGATTCATGGGAAAAGTAATTTTCAAGCGCCATATCCTCGCTATGCTTTCTAGCAACTTGTGTCAGTTCATAGTCGCCTTCCACTTCACTTATACCATGATTTTTTCTATAAAGGTTTGTTAATTCATAAAGTTGTCGTTCCATAGCACGGTCCACTTCTATCTGCATTGTGGATGAAGGATGATCCGCACTTACAATTTCACCCATATAGGTCATATCATAAGGTTGATGGAGGACAAGTGTATGTGGATCTATAAAGCGCACAGCCTCCAGTTCACCGTCAATTCCGTCAAAGTAGAGTTGTGCATAGACACCTTCATAAGCAATGAGTAACCTATTTTTTATATCCTCACCATTCAATGTAAACGTATAAACACTTTCACCCGTGTGCACACTTACTTCTGATTCAACTATCGTAAACCTGTAAATGTCTTTTACGTCTTGACCGAGTTCAAATGGTTCAACATCAGAAGATGAATCAGCTGAGTATATCTGGTTCACTTTTTCACCTATTACTCCGACCATTAATTGCACACCTTGGTCATAAATCCACCAATCGTACCCATAATCGGATGGTTCAATCCTGTCCGGTTCACCAATCTTTTCGATTAGCCTATCTACACCTTTACCGACATACTGAGATATGCCAGATTCAGGTCTTGTTGCCTGATTCATTGAAACCCCTTCACCTTTTCCGGGGATTGGTATGGCCGTTCCGTGTTTCACTGGTGATTCAAGCGGTTCATTCTCTTTCACTCCATCATCTAAAATATAAAATACCAATAGGACGATGATGAGTAGAAGTATTATTTTCCAAAGAACTTTCATTTTTCGCCCTTCTTTCCTAATCGGTAGTTTAGTCATTTCATTTCTAGCTGATTCCATAAATGAGTTGCTCTATTCATTATACTTCATCAAAGCAATAAAAAAAGCGAGGTACGTCTAATTCTAAGTCATTCACTTCTTGACACAATGTTGTCATTGCAACTGTCAGTGATTTGTTCTATTATAAATAGGTATAGGGAATTGGCTGGACGATATATGAGGAGGATATAAACTATGTATATTGAGGATACAGGCATTGAAAATATTGTAACCGACTTATCAATACTTGACGAAATTATGTTAAAACACGATCTTGTCCGTGCAGGACAATGGGACTACGAACGAGCGACATTTGATAAGAAGTATACGCTTAAAGAAGGTACATACTATTTGCGCGTATTCAGTTACACAACTGATGGTGATGTAGATACACGCGAAGCAACTATGATTCTTAAAAAACCAGTTGTGGGTAAACATTATTATCCGCACGGCGTTGAGTACGGCGAAGGAGAGCATTTCCCTGCAAGTCTCATTAAGGACTGTATCGCAACATTAAAAGCAGTAAGTGCTGAACTTGAACCTTTCAATGTAAAAAAATAATTTTATTGCAGAGGCCGAAGAACTTAAAGTTCTTCGGTCTTTTTTCGTCCTCTATTATTCAAAACTTTTTCACTACTCAATCACCTAAGTCTTGGTTATAATTGAAGTAGCGAATACTTTGGAGGAATGACCGTTGTCAAAATGGCTAACAAAACGTAATTTCATCATAATACTAAGTCTTATCCTCATCACCTTGACATCCATTATTATCCTACCTGTATCGTTGCCAATCATTTTCGCGCTACTGATAGCATTGATAATTGAACCTATCGTCAAAATGACTGAAAAGAAGTTCAAGTGGAATCGTAAAGTATCAGTCATAACTGTCTTTATGTTTACCCTCGTAATTATTACTATTTTGCTCTACTACACGGTTACTCAATTGTTTGGTAAAATTATTGATTTCACGAAAGCAGCACCTGACTATTTCAATTCGTTGTCGGGTGTATGGATTGACGTTCAAAGTAAGCTTTTACAATATACCTCAGGAATGCCTGATGAAGTCGTTATGTCTGTTCAAAAAGAATTTAAGAATATATTCGAATCGATTCGTAAATCGATACTCGATTTTCTGAACTACGAGAGAATTATGTCACTTATGGCTGAAATTCCAAACTTCCTCGTCAGTTTTTCAGTCTTCATCATAGCTTTATTCCTATTTATGCTTGAACTTCCCGAATTGAGAAAAATGTTGTTTAGGCACTTAACAACGTCAACGGCAGAAAAAGTGCGGTTTATGATTACACGTCTTAACTCAGCTATATTTGGATTTTTGAAAGCGCAGCTATTAGTCAGCTTAATCATTCTGGCGGTTACATTTGTCGGTCTACTCCTGATTATTCCTAAGTATGCAGTTGTCATGTCACTTGTCATTTGGTTTATTGATATCATTCCAATACTTGGTTCAATCCTTATACTTGCACCCTGGTCTATGTATCTGTTCATTAGTGGAGATGTAGCAACAGCGACACAATTGGCTATTTTAGCAGTTATCCTACTAATAATAAGACGAATTGTGGAACCAAAGGTAATGGGTTCACAAATTGGGTTAGCACCGCTCCCCACACTAATTGCGATGTTCATCGGGTTGAAGTTGTTCGGCTTCCTCGGATTTTTTATCGGTCCATTAGTAGTCATATTGTTTACAACAGCACGTGAAGCCGGGTTCATCAAAATGAATTTTAGAATTTAAGAGAGTGAATACAAAGAACATGCATTCACTATAGGGTATCCCCCTAATACCGCTTCTGCGCTTTGTGGATGCCTCCCGCGATAAGCCAGAAAGAAGACCAGGGAGGGATTGAACTGTACCCCTCCATCAGTCTTATCACTCCGGCTACCACGAAGTCGCGTCTTCGCTGGATTGTCTCTTTTAGAAAGCGCCTTGCATAATTAAGGATTAGACCTGCAATATATTATGCATCTTTCTTGAATAACATTAGTATCAACTCAGTAATCACATTATAATTTCAGCCTATACATCTCGAAATCAATATACAATCCACACTCCGAAACACAACTCTCTCAATAATGTGCATCCTAGCGCAGGCGCGGCAAAGGGGTAGCCGAAGCCGTAAGACTGGATGCGAAGCGCTTAATCCAGGCTTACGGCCAGAGGCATCCCCAGAGCGCCAAGCGTTCTACAATCCACACTCCGTAATCACAATTCTCCTCAATAATGGAATCGCTAGCGCAGGCGCGGCAAAGGCACCCCCAGAGCGTCAAGCGATCTACAATCCACACTCCGAACCCCAACTCTCCCATTGTGACCTAAAATAGTTCCTACATTTTACAAAGCGAGCCTATTCTCAATAAAATCGAGAATAGGCTCGCTATTTTTTTTGTTGCTTATAGATACACACATAAATTGGTGGTCGCCTTTGTAAAAAGCTAAGGTAAATGTAAGCCCTTTTACGAAAGAAAACTCAATTAAGTGAATTACCCATGCATCGTCAATCGTTGACGTTCGCGAAGTGCTTGCGCAGTGATTTCGTCCGCATTTTCCCGTTCTTCTCTATTCCATTTAATGAAAATGCTACCAAGGACACCGACATAAACAATTTCCTGAATTACTTTCATGATAATACCACCAAGTTGTTGATCAACCAATGATGGCATATTCGTAAATAGCTCAGGACCTGAAATACCTAACCCAGATAACCCCGCTAGCGTACCTGCAGGTACACATAGCGCCATCGCTTTTAACCAAGCTTCTCCGGATTGGTAGGTTTCATAAACAGGTACATCTACGAAAATGATTAGAGAACATGCTGGAGTGATTAATATTGCACTTAATATGATATAACCAATCTTTTTCAAACCATGAAGCTTTGGTTGACCTTCCAATGTATTAATGACTGGCCACCATAGAAATACAGCTGCAATAAACAGCGTTATCGTAAATATGGAGTGAAGGATAAGGCTCATTTTCACATTATCTAGGATAAGGGGTAAATGATAGAATGAAAACATACCGCTAAAGAACAGTACGCTTAGAATCGGTTTAGTGAAGAATCGGAAAACCTTGTCAATAATCTTGACATCAAAAACCTTTTTCCACATCCAATTGGGAATACCCATAATGATTAATGGAGCAACGATTAGTAACAAAACTGCCATTTGTACCATGTGCATTGAAAATAGGATATGACCCATTAAATCCACTGGTGAACCTTTTAAGACGTAAAGCAGAATCATACCAGTCATGAATAAAAATACCTG
This sequence comes from Sporosarcina sp. Y352, assembly GCF_056786535.1. Taxonomy (NCBI): domain Bacteria; kingdom Bacillati; phylum Bacillota; class Bacilli; order Caryophanales; family Caryophanaceae; genus Sporosarcina; species Sporosarcina sp. Y352. The sequence continues at coordinate 233,102 of NZ_JBXCJE010000002.1, read as the reverse complement.
ACTTTTTTTAACCGGATGCGAGTCTTTAAATCGATGGCGCATTTTCGTCGACATTACTAAATACAAAGCCATACCGAGTATGATAAATAGTAAGAACCATGGACTCCATAATGCCTGGAATCCAAATATGCTTAAAGGCATTTGAGATCGCTCCTTCAATAGTTTCTTTCTCCATTATAAAGCGAATGGCACCGTAACTCAATGTACGAACTATGACAGTTTTTTTAAAATAGTAAAAGCCTGTGGAGAGTAGTATCTTCCACAGGCTTTTACATCTATTAATTACCACCAAACGATTGTTACAAAAGTTAAAACAACAGCGAATGAAAGTAATACTCCCGAATAAATAAACATTTGAGGAACTTCATGTCCTTTTTCGCTCATATGCATGAAGTAATACAACTGTAAACCGACTTGTACTGCAGCAAATAACAGAATCGATGGAATAATCAAGAATTTAGAAAATCCAACGACATCAGATTGGTATGCCATAACCATTGAAAAAGACATGATAGTCATGAAAATCATAAGTGAAAACATCATGACCTGATTACGCATGGACTTACGTGCACGTCTCTGGTCTAAGTTAAATTCAGCTGGTGACTTTTTATAAACTTGGATGTCAGACATATTAACCTATCACTCCCATCAAGTAGACTACAGTGAAGATGAATACCCATACTACGTCAATGAAATGCCAGTACAACGAGAATGTATAGAATTTCGTCGCGTTATACAAGTTCAGTCCGCGCTTAGAATTACGATAGACAAGCAGCGTTATCCATACAAGTCCGAACGCTACGTGGAGACCGTGCGTTCCAACAAGTGCATAAAATGCCGAACTGAAAGCACTGTTATCAAATGTGAAACCTAATTTAATGTAATGTACAAACTCATACACCTCAAGCCCTAAGAATCCAAGGCCAAGGAATGCTGTAATGACGAGCCATAGTTGCATTTTCTTAAAATCATAATTTCTCAAATGATACATTGCGTAAACACTCGTCAATGATGATGTTAAAAGAAGCAACGTCATAACAAAGACAAGCGGCAATTCAAAAAGTCCTTGAGATGAAAACTCAAAACCACTTGGACCTTTGTTCTTTAAAGCAAGATAAGTTGCAAAGAGCGTTGCAAACAAAATCGTTTCTCCGCCAAGGAAAAGCCAAAAGCCGACAAATTTGTTTTTCGCTTCAAGCGTTGCTCTTTCTGGATGATCTGGCCACGTCTCAGGGGTGAATTTTTTATTCAAATCCATTATTGTTTGCCCCCTTTACGTTTTAGATCTTTTAAGATGTCTTCTTTCTTAACATAGTAACCCATATCGTCTTTTATTGAACGTATTGCCATTGATACGAAAGTGAAGAGCAGACCAAAGATTAAAACCGATAAGCCCCATGACTCTTCAGTGCGGTACATCGCACCAAATCCTGCAATGAACAAACCTAAAGACATCATAAATGGAATGATTGAACCGTTTGGCATATGAATGTCCTGAACTGGTTCTGACGGTGTAATACCCGACAAATTCCCTTCCAATTTTTCGATATGCACTGTGTCAAGACCACGTACAAGTGGTGTCTGTGCGAAGTTATAGAATGGCGGTGGTGATTCAATCGCCCATTCCAGTGTTCGTCCGTCACCCCATGGATCATTTGCAACACGTACTTTTTTAACCGAAGTGATAACTATATTTATGACTAAGACTATAATCCCGATTGCCATAAATACCGCTCCCACGGTACTAATATAGTTAGATAAGTTCCATCCTTGTCCGTCCATGTATGTAAATACACGACGAGGCATTCCCCAGAAACCTAACCAGTGTTGAATCAAGAATGTCAAATGGAAACCGATAAAGAAGAAAGCAAAAGTTACTTTACCTAGCATTTCATTCAACATTGTACCGAACATTTTCGGCCAGTATAGATGAGTACCAGCAAGTATTCCAAAAACAGTACCTCCAACGATTACGTAATGGAAGTGAGCAACAACAAAGTATGTGTCATGCAATTGGTAATCAAGCGGCGCTGTACCTAGCATAACACCTGTAACTCCACCCATAACAAACGTTGGGATGAAACCTAATGCATAAAGCATCGGTGTTGTTACTTTTATACTTCCTCCCCACATGGTGAGCAACCAGTTAAATATCTTGACTCCGGTAGGTATGGCAATTGCCATTGTCGCTACAGAGAAGATAGCGTTCGCTGTCGGTCCAAGACCAACTGTAAACATATGGTGAGCCCAAACCATGAATCCAAGGAATCCGATAAGGACGGTAGCGAATACCATCGCGGAATAACCAAAGAGACGTTTGCGTGAGAAGATTGTAAAAATCTCCGAGAAAATACCGAAAGCCGGTAAAATCAGTATATATACTTCAGGGTGACCAAAAATCCAGAATATATGCTCCCAGATGATTGTATTTCCGCCCATCGTATGATCAAAGAAATTCCCTCCAAACATTCGATCAAACGTAAGAAGGAAAAGTCCTACCGTAAGTGGTGGGAATGCGAACAAGATCATTGCTGATGCAACAAACGTAGTCCATGTAAAAAGTGGCATACGCATGTATGTCATTCCCGGAGCACGCATGTTAATAATTGTGACGAGGAAGTTAATTCCTCCAATTAACGTACCCAGACCTGCAATTTGAAGACCTATTGCATAAAAATCGACACCATGTCCTTCTGATACCATTGCGAGAGACGCATAAGAAGTCCAACCTGCATCGGGAACTTGACCAACGAACCAAGAAACGTTTAAGAATATACCACCGAACATGAACAACCAAAAACCTAATGAATTTAGGAATGGGAATGCGACATCTCGTGCCCCGATTTGGAGCGGCATGACGGCGTTCATGAATCCAATTAATATCGGCATGGCCGCAAGGAAAATCATCGTCGTTCCGTGCATCGTAATAAGCTGATTAAATATCCCAGCACTGACGAGATCGTTGTTTGGCGTTAGAAGTTGCAAACGGATGATCATCGCTTCTATACCGCCGACTACGAAGAAGAATCCTCCACCAAGGAGATAAAGGATACCAATCTTCTTATGGTCGACTGTTGTCAGCCAATCCCACAGCGTTGCGCCAAAACCTCTTTTTTGAGCAACTGAACTCAATTTGTTTACCTCCTCTTCAATTTCACGTTAATAATTACTTTTCTACCGAAAGACCCATAAGGTACTCTGAAATTGCATTTAATTCATCGCCGGAAAGCTGTTCACCGAATGACGGCATCAAGTTTCCAGGCTTGTATTTTTGAGTGTCAGAAATCCATTCAACTAAGCTTTCTTCTGTGTGATCCATAAATCCTGCAACTCGATTACGGTCACCGAATGCTGCTAAGTTAGGACCAATCGCTCCACTTTCACCAACCGCGGAAGTTGCATGACATGCGATACAGCTTTGTTGGAACAGTTCTTCACCTTGAGTTGTTGCTGCAGCGACATCTGTCGTTTCTTCGCCAGTTGCTTGCATCGCTGTAACCCATTTGTCAAACTCGGCTGACGGTAACGTTTTCACTTTGAAATCCATTAATGCATGTGATGGTCCGCAAAGTTCCGCACATTTACCGTAAAATACACCGTCTTTAAGATCTTTCGACTCTTCGTCAAACGTTAAGTAAAACTTATTGACGTTTTCAACGTTCGTGTCGAGCTTACCTCCAATTGCCGGAATCCAGAAGGAGTGCTTAACATCCGCTGCTATCAAGTTGAAATATACTTTTTTCCCAGTTGGTACAACAAGTTCCTGTGCTGTAACGATTCCGAGGCTTGGGTATTCAAACTCCCACCAGTATAGTTTCGCCGTAACATCGACAACAAGATTTTCAGCATTTCCATCCTCATCTACTGTCTCCATCGCTGTAACATCACTGAATTTATATGTGTAATAAACAGTAGGTACAGCTAGAAGGATTACTAGAAGAACCGGTATGACCGTCCACACAAGTTCCAATGTATGGCTTCCTTCAATGTCCTTAGGTACATGGTCTTCACCTAATTTTGAACGTCTGAAGCGAACAATTGCAACTAAGTAAATAGCCATTACTACGACAATAACGAACAACATAATTGATGATGATAATATCAACAATTTGAATTGATCTTTTCCGACTTGTCCTGCCGGAAGAAGTGTGGATAGCTCTTGTTGGCCACAACCCGCAAGGAATATGGTTAGAGCTGCTAATAGAGAAAAAAGACGCCACTTTTTGAGTCCTTTCATCATCGCTTAATGATACCTCTCTTTCTAAAAATGATTTCTTAATACTTGAGGACGATTGACCTCTTTATGTGAATTCCTGTCTAAAGAAAGAATTCCGGAACACTAGATGAATATCGAGAAAATGATCATTGAAACAAATAGGATTGTCATGTAATTCAATGAATAGATAAACATTCCTGTAGCCCATTTAAGATCATCTTTGGCTTTAAAGCCCTTAAGCGCTAAATAAAGCCATCCGATATTCAACGCGGTAGCAAGAACTAAGAAGCCTATTCCAAGTCCGCTAAGTAGAAATGGGATTGGAAATAAAAACAGTACCCATGCAAGCATCGATTTCTTAGTTCTAGCAAAACCTTTTACAACAGGCAGCATTGGAATATTCGCTGCGCGGTATTCCTCTGTTCTTCGCATCGCCAGTGCATAAAAATGAGGCGGTTGCCATACGAACATGATTAGGAATAATGCCCAAGCACCTGCTCCCAGTGCTGGCTCAACCGCAGCCCATCCGATTAACGGCGGTATGGCTCCTGAAACACTTCCCACAACTGTATTACTAACATACCTGCGTTTCGACCACATCGAATAGAGTACAACATAACTGAAGATACCTGCAAGTCCCCAAAGACCAGCTGCTACAGAAGCGGAAAACAAAAGAATTTCACCTACAACGATGAAAATCAGTGCAAGTGCCAATACAGCCGGTGCCTTAAAGCGTCCGGTAACTGTTGGTCTGGACTTCGTTCTCGTCATAACAGGGTCAATATCGCGATCAATTAAATTATTAAGTGCCGCAGATCCGGCAATAATCAATCCAGAACCGACAAGCGCATAGATTAGCAAGTCTATATTATGTAGAAAGTTTTTACCGGTGAATTGAAACGCAAGAAATAGTCCGGTAAAAGTAGTAATCATATTCGAGTTGACGATGCCGATTTTAATAAGCGCAAGGAAGTCTTTATAAAGAGACGCAGTCACTGCTTTTGATTCGGCAGGTGCAGAAATGGTATGACCGTTTGACAAGTTACCCCTCCTTTCAAAGTTGTATGTATCAGCCGCTATACTTTACTATATCGAAAATCGAGTTGTAATTCTATACATATACAAAATTTTACCCGAATCCATAGTAAAAGCGACACATTCATTAATGAACTCTCTCTATAGTAAATCATTTCTATATACCTTTTGTGAAGTTAAAGCGTCTTCTTTATGAACACTTTGTGAAATAGGCAGTTACTCAGCCATTTACAGCTGTTCATCGTTGTCTTTTTAACAATTTTTCGTTATCATCAAAAACGCAGGGAACTTTTTTGCAGCTAGTTATCATTTAAAAAGTAGGTGTCTTTTCTTGAAATATAATAGGTATTTGAAATGGTTTGCAGTCGCCTCAACAGTAGGCATGCTCTTAATCTTACTCGGCGGAGCTCTTGTTTCAAAGACTGATAGTGGAATGGGTTGCGGTAGACATTGGCCTGGATGTAACGGCCAATTAATTCCTGATGAGATTACCGCAGAAGTACTGATTGAATTTTCGCATCGACTCGTCACAGGCTCCGTTGGCATCCTAATTGTCATTTTAGCTGCCTGGTCATGGAAAGCAATTGGGCATATCAGAGAAACAAAGTTTTTAGCAGTTATGGCAGTGTTCTTTCTTATACTACAGGCATTGATCGGTGCGGCTCAAGTATTATGGGGCCAGGGAGACTTCATACTCGCCCTCCACTTTGGGATTTCACTTCTATCTTTTGCAGCAGTTCTTCTATTAACACTACTTATATTTGAAGTAGACAGTAAATTTGATGCCGATAAAATTCAGATTGGAAAATGGTTAAAATGGAACACGATTGGCGTTACAATTTACTCTTACATCGTCGTTTATACTGGAGCACTTGTGCGTCATACTGAATCGGGACTGGCGTGTATTGACTGGCCATTATGCCAAAACAACTCTTTCGCACTTCCTCGTAATATGTATGAGTGGGTTCAGATGGGTCACCGTGCTGCAGCGGCACTCATTTTCGTCTGGCTATTGGTCATCATGATACATGCAATTCGTCATTACAAAAATCAGCGTGTCATCTACTGGGGATGGATTATCGCATTTACCCTTGTAGCAATTCAGGCGACTACGGGCATGACGGTTGTTTTAACCAAGTTGAATCTTTATGTTGCTTTGCTTCATTCATTATTTATCACATTACTGTTTGGATTGTTAACTTATATGATTCTCCTTTTATCGAGAAGTAAACTTACAAAGTAAATGTAAATGGACTGTCCCTTGGGACGGTCCTTTTATATATTTACCCAAAATAGTAGAGGAAATAACAACAGCACATGGAATTATCCCATGTGCTGTTGTTATTTCTATTAATGTTCTAATTCTACGAGCAGGTCTCCAGTCGAAATCGACTCTCCAGCAGTAACATATATGTCTTTAACTACACCGTCAAAAGGTGCTTGAATCGTCGTTTCCATTTTCATAGCTTCTGTGATGAGTAAATGTTCTCCTCTTTTCACTTTCGCTCCTATGGAAGTTGCGACTTTCAAAACTGTACCCGGCATCGTTGCAGCAATATGGGCTTCATTTGAAGTATCTGCTTTTTGTTTACGAACTGTAACGGACTCGACATTCATATCTTCAATGACGACTTCACGCGGTTGACCGTTAAGTTCAAAATAGATTACTCTTGTCGCATCTGGCTGCGGTTCACTAATGGATACAAGTTTAACAATCAGTGTTTTCCCTTTTTCAATCTCCACTTCGATTTCTTCTCCAAGACGCATTCCGTATAAAAATTCAGGTGTATCAATTACTGATAGATCACCGAAAAGCTTATTTGTCACGGAGTATTCTTCGAAAACTTTCGGATACAGTGCAGATGAAAGCACTTCATGACTTGTAACCGGTCGCCCAAGTTTTGCATTTAATTCTTTTTGGAGTTTTTCGAAATCTGCATCTTCTAGTAGCTCTCCAGGACGAACTGTTATAGCTTGGCGTTCTTTTAAAATTATTTTTTGTAATTCTTCAGGGAAGCCGCCATATGGCTGGCCGATATAGCCCTCAAAAAACTCAATTACGGATTCTGGGAAATCAATAGAAGTTCCACGAACCAGAACAGATTTTTCATCCATTTCATTTTGCACCATGAATAACGCCATATCGCCAACGACTTTGGATGACGGTGTCACTTTCACGACATCTCCGAATAGCATGTTTACACGTGAATACATACTCTGAACTTCTTCCCAACGTTCACCAAGGCCTACCGCCTTCGCTTGTTGTTGCAAGTTAGAATACTGACCGCCTGGCATTTCGTGAACGTAGATTTCCGAATGCGGACTCATCATGCCGCTTTCAAAGTGCTGGTAGTACTTCCGAACATCTTCCCAGTAATAAGATAGATTCTCTAGCGAGTTGACGTTTGCACGCACATTGCGTTTACCGCCCTGTAGCGCATAGTGCAACGAGCTCGCTGAAGGTTGTGAAGTTAGACCCGCCATCGCCCCTAAAGCCGTGTCAACGATGTCCACGCCAGCCTCAACCGCTTTCGCATACATATAAATCCCATTACCGCTCGTATCGTGGGAATGTAAGTGAATTGGAATGTCCACTGTCGCCTTCAACTCTGAAACAAGTCGATATGCAGCTTCCGGTTTCAACAGACCCGCCATATCTTTAATAGCTAGAATATGCGCTCCGGCTGATTCAAGCTCTTTTGCCATGTCTTTATAATATTGAACGGTATATTTTGCACGCGAATCATCTAGGATGTCGCCTGTATAGCAGATAGCCGCTTCAGCAACTTTACCTGCATCACGCGTAGCGTCAATAGCAACTTCCATTCCTTTAATCCAGTTCAAGCTATCGAATATACGGAATACGTCTATTCCAGCATCTGCCGATTTCTTAACGAATTCCCGGATAACATTATCAGGATAATTCGTGTAACCAACTGCATTTGCACCACGGAACAACATTTGGAGAAGGACATTTGGAATTTGTTCACGTATTTTCAGAAGCCTGTCCCATGGATCTTCTTTCAAGAATCTGTAAGCGACGTCAAATGTCGCACCGCCCCACATTTCATATGAGAATAGATCGGGCATGAGTCTTGCCGATTCAGATGCAATTGACGTCATGTCAGAAGTCCTCATACGCGTTGCCAACAGAGACTGGTGAGCATCGCGGAATGTTGTATCCGTTAAAAGAACATCATCTTGTTCTTTTATCCACTTGATAAGCCCTTCTGCACCACGTTCATCTAAAATCTGTTTCGTACCTGACGGTGGTGGTGTGAGAAGGTCCACTATCGGTTTTCTTACTGGATGGAACACTGGCTTCGATTGTTTACCGATTCCTGGGAATCCGTTGACAGTAACATTCCCAATATAATTCAACATTTTCGTTCCGCGGTCTTTGCGGTTAGGGAATAGGAATAATTCCGGTGTCGTATCAATAAAACTAGTATTGTAGTTTCCTGTTAGGAAGTTTTTATGTTTTACAACATTTTCGAGGAATGGGATATTTGTCTTGATGCCCCGAATCCTGAACTCTTGTAAGTTACGGCTCATTTTAGATGCAGCCTCACGGAACGTCATGCCCCATGTTGAAACTTTGACCAGTAATGAATCATAATACGGTGTTATAACAGCACCTTGGAATCCGTTACCTGCGTCAAGTCGTACACCAAAGCCTCCACCCGAACGGTAAACCGATAATTTTCCTGTGTCAGGCATAAAATCGTTCAATGGATCTTCTGTTGTAACACGGGATTGAATCGCATATCCAAATAGCGGTATGTTTTCTTGCGTCGGAATACTTCCTTCGCCTTCATGAATGTTTTTTCCATCTGCAATACGAATTTGTGCATGAACGATGTCAATGCCCGTCACCATTTCTGTAATCGTATGCTCAACTTGAATTCGCGGATTGACTTCGATGAAATAATATTGACCGTTTGAAACAAGGAATTCCACTGTACCCGCATTTTTATAATCAACATTTTTCATCAATTTTACTGCTGCATCACAAATCTGTTCCCTCAACCCATCTTCCAATGAAATGGAAGGTGCAATTTCAACAACTTTCTGGTGGCGGCGCTGAATTGAGCAATCTCTTTCGTATAGGTGAATAACATTGCCATATGTATCCCCAAGAATTTGGACTTCGATATGTTTTGGTAAATCAATGTATTTCTCCACGTACACTTCATCGGATCCGAATGCAGATTTCGCTTCTGATCGTGCGCGTTCAAACGCCTCGTTGACTTCGTCCGCTGAATTTACAATTCGCATGCCGCGTCCGCCGCCACCAAGTGATGCCTTGATAATGATTGGATAGCCGTTTGTCTCTCCAAATCTTCCGACTTCTTCGACCGTAGAAACAGGACCATCACTACCTGGAATAACAGGGATGCCTGCATTGATAGCTTGAGTCCTCGCCTTAACTTTATCTCCGAACATGTCCAATTGCTTTGAACTTGGACCTATGAAGATGATTCCTTCTTCCTCGAGACGTCTTGCAAAATCGGTATTTTCAGCTAGGAATCCATAACCGGGATGGATGGCATTTGCGCCGGAGTCTTTCGCTATTGCGATGATCCCTTCGATGTCAAGATAAGCATCGATTGGTTTCTTTCCTTCTCCAACAATATAAGACTCATCCGCCTTATAACGATGAAATGATCCACTATCTTCAGTGGAATAAATACCCACTGTCGGAATATTCAATTCAGTACAAGCACGAAAAATTCGGATAGCAATTTCTCCACGATTCGCTACGAGGATTTTGTTAATCTGTTCCATCACTAGGCACTTCCTTTTCTCATTGTTTTTTCATATTTCACGAACATAGAAACATTCGTCAATATTCCTAAAGATAAAGATAACAGAATTATGGAAGTTCCGCCATAACTTATAAATGGCAAGGTTACGCCTGTAAGCGGTACCAACCCCGTCAGACCACCCAAATTAACGAATGTTTGAATTCCTATCATACTTCCTATTCCAGCTGCTAGCATACGTGCATGTGGATCTTTGGCTTTAAGTGCGATTGATAACGCCCTCAAAACGATAAAACCAAGACCCCCAATAACAATAATAGCACCCAATAAGCCTAATTCCTCTGAAATAACCGCCATGATGACATCTGTCTGCGGTTCCGGCAAATAACCCATTTTTTGAATTGAGTTACCAAGGCCTCTTCCAGAAATGCCTCCAGAGCCAATTGCAATATAACCGTTCGCAATTTGATAGCCCGATCCTTGAATATAATCAAACGGATTGAGGAATGACAGAATCCTCCCTTTCCTTCCGTCGGTCATAATTGATTCCCATTGGAAATATAGAATAAGAGCTGCAAAAATAAGACCGACCGAAATGAGTCCGCTAATTTTTAAGAAGGTGCGTTTTTTAATACCACTTGCCGCAAGTACAGAAAGTGCAGTGATAATAATAATAAACGAACCTCCTATGTCCGTCTCAAGCATGATGGAACCGACCGCTAAAACGAGGATACCTACGGGAGGCCAAATTGATTGATTAATGTTGTCGATTGTACCAGATTCATACTTTTTTGCAAATACGCCAGAAAAGTAAACTATTAAAACAAGTTTTGCTACTTCGGATGGTTGCAGATTGCCAAATGGCGTTTTAATCCAACTGGTAGCCCCGACATGTTCACCCGAGCCCACGAAATGGACCATGAATAAAAGAGTTAACATACTGATTACTGCAAAAATCATTAACTTTTTCCGTTTGTAATTCTTATATGGAAAAAAAGCCGCCAGAAAGAAAGCAGGAATCGCGAGGCCTAGGTTTAATAATTGCTTTTGATAAAAATAGTCAGCCGGATAGTCATATCTATCCACAGCCGTTACCATACTTGAACTATAAATCATAACTAGTCCAAAAAGACAGAGCAGCAAATAGACAAAGAACAAGGGGAAATCAAAATAACGAATTAGTTTTTTTACATATATTTTCATAGGGTTACCTCTTTTTCATTAAACAAAAAACTCAAACCTTTATGTCAGTTTGAGTTTTCGGCTTATTTTCTCGTATATATTTCGTGTAAGACTGTCATTTCTTTCTCAAGTAAAGAAAGAATTTCGTTACCTTTAGATCGTTCAATCAAACCGAGCTTGACGGCAAATTCAATTTCCCGTGATAGTCCATACATTTGAGTATCCAGCACTTCTTCATATAGCGGACACTGAGGCATCGTCAAATGGTCCATTTGTACTTTTATTAGTTGACCTATCTTATCAGCATCGGCCTGAAGTTGCTTCATCGCCTTTTCCTGATACGTTTCCTGCAATTCTATATCCATGAGGACGCCCCCATCAAACTTTTATTTCTTAATGGTTATTATGAATAAATTGTATCTTCCGATTGGGGAAAAAGCAAGTGATTTCCCTTTGGCTCTATGCATCCGATTGGAAAAGCTTTTCCTTGTGGCAACGAAGCGTTATACTGATATGAAATGATTTTTTTATTATTTAGGGGGATATTCTTTTGGAAAAAATAATTCCGATTAAAGGAAATGTACGTTATGGCATCACACTGGACCCAACTGTATGGATTTTCGATGATCGTCGTGTGGATTTAAAAACATACTTTACCGAAAATCGCGTTGAAAAAGATGAACTGGAAGAATATAAAAGAGCTATGGGAAAACATTGGTCCCGCGAAATAATGGAGGGTGCAACTGTACCACCAACGTTAGAAACGGAGAAAAAGTTTGAAAAAAGAAAGGTTGTGACTGGTACCTATGGTATTCAATTAAGTCACTTCTTGAAAATTGCAGAGCCTGCTACTAACGCCGTGACATTTTCTTTTGAAACGTCTGACGGCGATAGCCATACTTTCCCGCTTGAAAGAGCAGAAGAGATTATTTTTAAATTTAGTGATGAAGGAAAACCACTTCTTGATGGCGGTCCAGTTCATGTCATTTTCAAAGACGGATCGAACAACGACAATCCGATTCGCAACGTCATAGCAATCCAAGTCGATTGAAGGAGGATTTCCAATGCGCGTAAAATGTGTCATTTGCGACAATATCGGACAACTTCCGGATGATTTACCACTGGCAAAAACACTTCGTAACCGTCCAATTCACACGTATATGTGTGAGGAATGCAATGTCCGGATTGCAGAAAAAACCATTGCACGTATTGCAACAGGGAACTTCATATTTCACCGTAGTTCACTTGCCATCGAAAAAAAGTTTTAAAAAAAGAAGACTCCCATCAAACGATGGGGTCTTCTTTTTCGTCTTTGTATTCATTCATTCTACGGACTCTGTAAATTATTAAAATGAGAGCCGCAACGATAAGCCCTTCCACAATCGGAAGGAAAAACCCAAGAAAAGTTAATATTAGACAGCCGATAAACAGGAATACATAGATGACTAAAGTCTGTAATGGCTTAAGCTTTCTAGCAAATCCCAGTTTATAAACAATTGCCGACATGAGGAAGACGAGGGCAAAAAGCACATAACCGGCTATCGTAAAGGAAGGCATCACTTCGTAAATGAAGCGTGCGATGCCTGACATCCGTCCGAATACCTCTGCATCCCCAACACTAGCACTCATTCAACACAATCCCTTCTTAAAAGCTATTCTACCGGTCAAGTCAACGAGAAGGCATATTACCCCTACCTATCGCTAACAAGACGCTTAGATGAACCGCCTGGCCTTCTATTTGTCCGAATTTGAGCAGAGGAAGACATGTATCGTTTCCCCTGCTCAAATTTTAATTAAATGAAGTTAAAAAATTATTTCTTTTTCTGTACGCGTTCACGTTCGTTTTTATCAAGAATTTTCTTGCGAAGTCTGATTGAAACTGGCGTTACTTCGCAATACTCGTCATCATCCAAATATTGCAACGCTTCTTCAAGCGACATAATACGTGGCTTTTTAGTTGTAACCGTCTGATCTTTCGATGCTGAACGAACATTCGTTGCTTGTTTAGCTTTCGTTAAGTTGATAGTCAAATCGCTTTCGCGCGTATTTTCACCAACTACCATTCCAGCGTAAATCTCCGTTCCAGCACCAACGAACATAATACCGCGATCTTCAAGCTGCATTATGCTGTAAGGCGTAGCTGTTCCGTTCTCCATCGAAACAAGAACACCGTTTCTGCGACCGCCAACTTTACCTTTTGCCATCGGCTGGTAAGAATCAAACGTATGGTTCATAATTCCGTAACCTCTTGTTAATGTAAGGAAATCAGTTGAATAACCGATTAATCCGCGAGCAGGTACATTGAATATTAGACGAACTTGTCCGTTACCATTGTTGATCATATCGAGCATTTCGCCTTTACGTTCACCGATTGACTCGATAATAGAGCCTGTATGCTCTTCAGGAATATCAATTTGTAAACGTTCGATAGGCTCACAACGAATGCCATCTATTTCTCTTACGATTACTGTTGGTTTCGAAACTTGTAATTCAAATCCTTCACGACGCATGTTTTCAATCAGAATCGACAGGTGAAGCTCACCACGTCCTGAAACAGTCCATGCATCAGGTGAATCAGTTGGATCTACGCGAAGAGAAACGTCTGTTTGCAATTGAGATTGAAGGCGTTCGTCGATTTTTCTTGACGTTACCCATTTACCTTCTTTACCTGCAAACGGGCTATTATTTACAAGGAATGTCATTTGTAATGTTGGTTCGTCAATGAACAACTCCGGAAGTGCTTCTAGATGATCTGCCGGACAAATTGTTTCACCGACGTCAATGTTCTCCATACCAGATACCGCAACGAGATCTCCAGAGAAAGCCTCTTGGATATCAACGCGTTTCAAACCAAGGAAACCTGACAATTTCGTAACACGGTAGTTTTTCACAGTACCATCACGTTTCATAACCGCAACCGACTGTCCAACTTGCATCGTTCCACGGAAAACCCGTCCGATACCGATGCGGCCTACGTAATCGCTGTAGTCAAGAAGAGATACTTGGAACTGTAAAGGCTCGTCGCGATTATCGACTGGAGCGGGGATATGTTCTAGAATTGCGTCATAAAGTACACGTAACGTTTCCTCTTGTGTTGAAACATCTGGTGATAAGCTTGCAGTACCGTTGAATCCTGATGCATAAATAACTGGGAATTCAAGCTGTTCGTCGTTGGCATCAAGTTCGATGAATAATTCAAGAACTTCATCAACCACTTCTTCCGGACGAGCAAATTCACGGTCAATTTTATTAACGACAACGATTGGTTTCAGGTTCTGCTCAAGCGCTTTTTTCAATACGAAACGCGTTTGTGGCATACACCCTTCGTATGAATCGACAACTAGAATTACACCATCTACCATTTTCAAGATACGTTCCACTTCTCCGCCGAAATCTGCGTGACCTGGTGTATCCAAAATGTTGATTTTTGTTTCTTTATATTCAATTGCTGTATTCTTTGCAAGAATTGTAATTCCACGTTCACGTTCAATTTCATTTGAGTCCATTGCGCGTTCATCTACTTGTTCGTTGGAACGGAAGATGCCCGATTGTTTTAAAAGTTGATCGACAAGCGTCGTTTTTCCGTGGTCGACGTGGGCGATAATAGCTATGTTACGTAAGTCATTTCTAAGTTTAGTCATGATTTCACTCCATTATTCTTTTTTCGGTTGATTAACTGTGTTATTATAGCACATGTATTGATAATTCTAAAACATTTAATTACAGATGGGGGTATTTTTTTTGAAAAACATAAAATGGATTTTCGTTTTTTACTCCGCTGCCGCTATAGCTTCAATGTGTGCAATCGGTATTGCAGTTGGCATGGGCAGTTTTCCCATCGCCATTATCGCTATACTGGCACTCATTCTTGTAATGGGCAATGGATTCAAGACGAAAAAAAGATATAGAGAACAAGGTATACTTTAGAATAGGGTTAATCCATAGGGTCGTTTTAAGTTATTCGGTATATCCGGTACTTGACGGCCCCTTTTTTTATTGCTTTAGCCGAATATAATTTGTCAATATATCCTGATGCAAGCCTGGTCTTGCAACGATAAATGTATCTTGGCCGAGTAGATGGGGAGTTTCCCCTTTCATGTTTGTTGCAACAGCACCGACCTCCTGCGCAATAACAATTCCCCCCGCTATATCCCAGGGAGAAAGTCTCATCGACATATACGAATCCAGTCTGCCCGAAGAGACATACGCCAACTCCATTGCAGCCGATCCGTATGACCTTGTCCCTCTGCTTTTCTGAATAAGCTCTATGATTTGTTCGTTTTCAACAAAGCGATTTGGAGCAACCCAACTAGCATTAATACCAATAACTGCTTCGCTTAGCGGCGTAATCTCCAATTGGGGTAGACGCTCATCATTGAAGTAAGCTCCTTCATCTTTCGCCGCATGATAAAAATCATCACCCATCACATCATAAATATAGCCTAACATTCCGACACCTTCGGCATATATTCCTAACGAAATGGCGAAATTTCGTTTTTGATGAATGAAATTCATTGTTCCATCTATCGGATCAAGCATCCAGACAACCCCGTCAAGTGTGTGAACAACATCTCCGAATCCCTCTTCACCCATAATTCTATGACTTGGAAAATCCTTTTTTATCCGACTTATGAAAAACTGTTCAATTTCCTTATCTATATTTGTCACAAGATCATTGGCATCCGACTTGGAATTGATGTCAATTTGATTGAAAAAAGAAACACGTATTTTATGTCCTGCCTCTTTAATCAAGGATTTTGCGTACCGATCAATACTTCCCCATTGCATGAAGCCACCTCTTCCCCTTCAACCATCTATATCATACTATAACGAAAAAAACATCCCATTACACTATCCCTGTTTTGAAAGGAAGTGTAGGGATGCATTTTTCAGCGAGCCACTCGTTCTTATGAAAATCCATTCAGAATCTCCAATTCACGATGAATCTCCATTAGCCTATGTTTACTCTTCATGTTCTGTGATGCATCTTTTTCCTGTATTGCATCGAAAAGCGTCGCAAGTTCATAATCAAGTTCTAAGTTCAGCAGCTTAACATATTCTTTCTCAACATCGGCTTTCCGAATTACATGGACGACCTGTTTCATAGTTGACACCCCTTTTTCAGTATATAGTCCAAATTTTCTGTTAGTTATTATTAAAATATGCCATGGCTTAAGTTTGCTCTAGTTATAAGCCTTGTTATTTAAGATTGTTCCCCGATTTCTGCTATGATAAACGTGTAAATGTTATTGGGGGTAATGAAAATGCGAAATTATTTTTGGGAAAAAGATGATTTTGATGTATTTTCCACTGAAGGACTAGAAAATCGGATGGAAGCACTTCAAAATCGGATTCAACCTAAGTTCCATATGCTTGGCACACACTTTGCAGATCGTCTTTCTGCACACGGTACAGATGAATTTTTTCCACATGTCGCAAAACATGCAAGACGGACAGTCAATCCTCCTAAAGACAGCTGGGTAGCATTCGCACCTGCAAAACGAGGATATAAAGCTTTGCCTCACTTTCAGATTGGCTTATGGGGAACACATTTATTCATTATTCTTGCAGTTATTTATGAAAATCCTGATAAGAAGGGAATTTCTGAACGACTTGAAAGGAAATTGAACGTTTTAACTTCCCTTCCAGCATCCTATATTGTATCCGGCGATCATATGAAACCTGATGCTTTTAATATCCAAGAAATGGATAAATCCGAATTAGTACAGCTTTTAGAACGACTACAAACCGTTAAAAAAGCCGAATTTCTTGTTGGACGTCATTTATCACGTGAAGATGCCATCAAACTGTCCACTGAAGAATTTATGGAATTTGCAGAAGAAACTTTTGATTGTCTACTCCCAGTGTATGATGTTGTCATTAATAGAAAGTAAAAGGAATGCTCCCGCTTAACGCGTGGGCATTCCTTTTATTATTTCTTCCTTTTTTGCAACTTTTGCATCCTGAATTACACGATAACTGTTGTAACCGCTCGCTTCCTCGAATTCTTTAAACAATGTCTTTTCTTCTGACATGGAAGGCACAACTTTTTTAAATCCGCGATATGCTTCAAGCATCTTTTCTCCAGCAATACCTGATTCATATGCTTTTTCAATTGCCTCATAAAAACTGGCGACTGCGATTATTTCAACAGTTGACCAGTCCTCCCTGATTGGATAATTATAATCCATGTGTACATCCCCTTTATTAACTTTAGTTCCAACTGGTGCGGATTGTCTTTGCTTGCTTGACCATACGTTCAAATAATTCAGCAACGGAAGGCACATCATTAATAAGTCCCGCAACTTGACCCGCCCATCCAAAGCCATTGTCAGAATCTCCGTCGTGGATGAAACGCCGGTTTGCTTCTCCGCTAATATAATCTTTCAATGCTTCATAATCAGTATTCTGTGCTTCCATTTCGAGTATTCTACCCGTCCAACTGCCTGTTAATGCACGTGCAGGGGATCCAATTGTCCGCTTGATGACAGTTGTCCCCGTTTCTTTACTGGCCAAGAGAAGGTCAATGTACGCTTGTGAAGCATGAACGCACTCTTTCGTTGCGATAAACCTCGTACCCATCTCTATCCCTTCAGCGCCAAGTGCATGAGCAGCCATCCACCCACGTCCATCTCCGATTCCACCCGAGGCAATAACAGGAATTGAGACCGCATCGACAACTTGCGGGACAAGAACCATTGTACCGATGTCATCGCGACCAAGATGCCCCCCACCTTCCTGTCCAACAACCATAACAGCATCGGCTCCAAGTGATTCCGCCTTCTGTGCCTGTCTTTTAGCGGCAACGAGTACTAGCTTTTTGACATTTGTGTTTTCAAGTTGCGCAAAAAATGGTGCTGGGTTTCCTCCTGTCACCGACATGACTTGAACTCCTTCTTCGAGTGCTGCCTCCACCATATGTGCGAAAGGTCGTCCATGCTGTCCAATTGCAAAGTTTACACCGAAAGGCTTATTCGTCATCCCTTTCACTTTCTGTATCTCTGCTCTGAGTTCATCGGCCGAGTCCAAACTCATAGCCGTTATCTGCCCGAGTCCCCCAGCTTCCGAAACGGCGGCAGCAAGCTCCGCGTATGCTAAGTATGCCAAGCCACCTTGAACGATGGGATACTGCACTTCAAGCAGATCCGTTATTCTAGTTTTCCATTCCATTTGTTTATCCCCCTCATTATCTCTACTATAGAATATTCTTCATTGGCACCTACCAAACCTTTACCGAAGACTCTTATTGCTCGGGGACCTTGATTGTTCCAGGATCTACGAACTCATATCCCTTTTCTCTTAAACCGAGGACGATTTTCTCCAGTGCTCCAGCAGTCCATTCACGATCATGTATGAGAAGATTCGCACCATCACGCAATAAATCAGTGTTCACCATGATATCCGCCAATGCATCCACATCCGTATACTTTTTCTCCCAATCATAGCCAAATGACCAATTCATCAAAAGCATTCCATCTTTTAGCGCTAGCGCTCTGCTATAGTCCGTATTACTGCCAAACGGAGCTCTGAAAAACACTGGACGCTCACCAATAATTCCCTCTACTGTATCACTCACTGTAAGGATTTCTTCAGTTTGTTGTTCTTCTGAAAGTTGTTTTAAATCAGCGTGCGTTTTCGTATGATTGCCGATCATAAATCCTAAATCATGAATTTCTTTCAATACAAGTTTTTCTTCATCCGTATCAATAAAATGACCGTTTACAAAAAAGATTGCTGGTGCATCAAGACTTTGTAGCGTCTTAGCCATATCTAATGCCCATTTATCAGGTGCATCGTCAATTGTCAGTAAAACAACCTTGTTGTTTGCACTTCCAATCGGTTCAATCGCATATGTCGCGGGATTCACTTCATACAATGGTTCATAAACTTCTTCTATTTCATCGAGATCTTCAACAGTACTTTTGTCAATGATTTCAACGTCAGGTTCAGATGATTTCTCGTCTCTATTTTCAGGCTTGGCGTCTACATCTATGTCGGAACATGCTGATAATACCAATATCAATGCGCCCAATATGTATATTATTTGTTTTTTCAAGTTAGTCCCGCCCTTTCAATTCCTTAAATAATAACATAATTAAAGTTTTATAAGAAAAGAATACCAGTTTAATAGTTTTAATCACAATATATCAAACTAAAAAAACCGTCTAGGAGGATAACTTTCTGCCTCATAGACGGTTTAATCTCTAACTATAGTTTTTATTTTGTAATCATATGAATTGGTTTACCTAAAGCAACTTCCGCTGCTTCCATTGAGATTTCACTCAACGTCGGATGGGCATGAATTGTCATAGCCACATCTTCAAGTGTCATTCCCGCTTCAATTGCAAGTGCAAGTTCAGCAATCATGTCTGATGCACTTGCACCTACTATTTGAGCCCCAAGTAGTAGTCCGTCTTCTTTACGTGATACAAGCTTAACGAACCCTTCTGAAGCATCAAGTGCTAGTGCACGTCCATTAGCCGCAAATGGGAATTTCCCTACTACCGTTTCATAACCTTCTTCTTTTGCCTGTTGCTCGGTAAAGCCAACAGATGCAAGTTCAGGATCAGTGAAACAAACAGCAGGAATCGCCAAGTAGTCAACTTCAGACTTCTCGCCTGAAATCGCTTCTGCAGCAATTTTCGCTTCATAAGAAGCTTTATGTGCAAGTTGAAGTCCAGGAACGATATCACCGATTGCGTAGATATTTGGAATGCTTGTTCTGCATTGTTTATCGACTTCGATGAGACCGCGCTCAAGGAACTTAACGCCAATCTCTTCTAATCCAATTTCATCCGTATTCGGACGACGGCCTACAGTAACAAGTACGTAATCAGCTTCGACTTTTTTCTCTTCTCCGCCTACTTCGTATGTAACTGTAACGCCAGTAGCTGTTTCTTCAACGCCTTTTGCAGACGCTTTAACAACAACTTCAACGCCTTTTTTCTTCAAGCCTTTTTTAACGATCTGTGTCATTTGTTTTTCAAAGCCCGCAAGAATGTCATTAGCGCCTTCAATGATCGTTACTTTTGATCCAAGATTTGCATATGCAGATCCTAGCTCAGTACCGATATATCCACCACCGATAACTACAAGTTTACCCGGTAATTCTTTAAGATTCAAAGCACCTGTAGAATTAATAACGCGTTCTGTAAATTTAAACGTCGGAATTTCAATCGGACGTGAACCCGTTGCAACGATTGCATTTTTGAATTTATATGTTTGCGCTGAAGTTTCGTCCATCACACGTACTGTGTTGCTATCGACGAAATAGGCTTCACCTTGAACATATTCAATCTTGTTGCCTTTAAGAAGTCCTGCGACTCCACCAGTCAACTTGTTTACAACGCTATCTTTGAACGCTTGCGCTTTAGTGAAATCTAGTTTCACTTCCGTCGCTGTAATGCCCATTGAATCAGAATCTTGAGCATTTGCATAACGATGTCCAACAGCAATAAGTGCTTTGGAAGGAATACATCCCACGTTCAAGCACACACCACCAAGATCACCTTTTTCAACTACGATTACTTTTTGGCCCAATTGTGCCGCGCGAATTGCCGCAACATATCCTCCTGGTCCAGAACCTACGACGAGCGTGTCTACTTCGATTGGAAAGTCTCCTACTACCATTGTTTACGCCTCCATTAATAAAAGTTCCGGATTTGCGAGCAATTTCTTAAGGTGATTCAACGCATTTTGTGCAGTTGCGCCGTCGATCATCCGGTGATCGAATACCAATGATAATGCTAACATAGGTGCCGCTACAATTTCACCATTTTTAACAACAGGTTTTTCTGCAATACGACCAATTCCGAGAATTGCAACTTCTGGATGATTAATAATCGGTGTAAACCATTGGCCCCCTGCGGAACCGATATTCGTAATCGAACAAGACGCACCCTTCATTTCTGGCGGGGATAGTTTACCGTCACGTGCTTTTACTGCGAGACTGTTAATTTCATCTGAAATTGCAAAGATCGATTTACGGTCTGCATGCTTAATGACAGGAACTAGAAGTCCACGATCAGTGTCAGCAGCAATACCTATGTTGTAATAATGCTTCTGAACAATTTCTTGAGTAGCATCATCAAGTGAGCTATTGAAGACCGGGAATTCGCGTAATGTTGAAACAAGTGCTTTCACGACATATGGCAAATAAGTAAGTTTAATATCTTTTTCAGCTGCAATGTCTTTGAACTTACGACGGTGTGCTACGAGTTCTGTAACATCCACTTCGTCAAGCAATGTTACATGTGGAGCTGTTTGTTTTGAATTGACCATTGCTTTTGCAATTGCTTTTCGGATGCCAGACATCTTTTCGCGTGTTTCAGGGAAATCTCCTTCTAAGTAAACTGGAGATTTGACTGTTTTTTCTTGTTCAACGCTTTCAGTTTGTCCTTTTGTTTGTGGCGCATCTGCAGGTGGAGCCTCTTGAATTTGACCGCCATTTTGGAATGACTCGATATCTTCTTTCAAAACACGGCCATTTTTGCCTGAACCAGCAACTTGTTGAATTTCTACACCTTGCTCACGCGCAAATTTACGTACAGAAGGCATCGCAATAATACGGCGATTCGGATCGACGTCTGTTTTTGTTTGTGAACTTGCAGAAGCCGTAGTTGTTACCGATTCTTCTTTCGGTGCTTCTTCTTTTTCAATCTTCTGACCCGCTTCAGCTGTTGCTTGAACTTGTGCTTCAGTTACAGCATTGTCGTCATCTTCAGTTTTCGCACTTTCATAACCAGGTGCGTCGAAACGGATCAAAACATCTCCAACAATTGCTACAGTACCTTCAGAGACAACAACCTCTTCAACTGTACCCGTAACCGGTGACGGAATTTCCACTACTGCTTTATCGTTTTGAATTTCGAGTAGAATGTCATCTTCATTGATTTTGTCGCCTTTATTAACAAACCACTTTACAACTTCACCTTCATGGATACCTTCACCGATATCTGGTAAACGGAATTCAAATGCCACAAGATTCACCCTTTCTAATTAAGAATTTTACTATTTTAGACACTTGGTTTAGACATTTAACATTTAAATTATCTAACTTAGAACGTCAATACTTTTTTAGCTGTTTCAATAATATCCTTCGCATTTGGAAGCCACGCATTTTCACCTTGAGCAAAAGGATAGACAGTATCAGGCGCAGTTACGCGCAATACAGGTGCTTCAAGACTCAGAATTGCACGCTCTGTAATTTCAGCTACGATATTCGCCGCAATTCCAGCTTGTTTTTGTGCTTCTTGAACAACAATTGCACGGTTTGTTTTCTCAACAGATGCAATTATAGTTTCGATATCCATCGGTTGAATTGTACGCAGGTCAATAACCTCAACAGAATAGCCTTCTTTTTCAAGTTCTTCAGCAGCTTTTAAACTTTCGTGAACCATCGCACCGTAAGTAATAACTGAAAGATCTTTACCTTCGCGTTTCACATCGGCTTTCCCAAGTGGGATTGTGTACTCTTCTTCAGGAACTTCCTGTCTGAATGACCGATACAGCTTCATGTGCTCAAGGAAGATAACCGGATTCTCATCGCGAATCGCAGAAATCAAAAGCCCTTTTGCATCATAAGGAGTTGAAGGGATAACAACTTTCAAACCTGGCTGTGATGCTACGATTCCTTCCAGACTGTCAGCGTGCATTTCAGGCGTTGCAACACCGCCGCCAAATGGAGAGCGAATTGTTACAGGTGCATTATATCGTCCCGCACTTCTGAAACTCATACGTGCAAGCTGACCACTAACTGAGTCAATTACTTCAAATAGGAATCCGAAGAACTGGATTTCCATAACTGGACGGAAACCTGTGAACGCAAGTCCAATTGCAAGTCCGCCAATACCGGATTCTGCAAGCGGTGTATCAAATACACGTTCTTCCCCAAATTCTTTTTGCAAACCTTCAGTTGCACGGAAGACTCCTCCGTTATTTCCAACGTCTTCACCGAAGACGAGGACGTTTTCATCATTTTTCAGCTCCGTACGTAGAGCATCAGTTATTGCTTGAATCATCGTCATTTGTGCCATCGGTTACTTCGACTCCTTCTCTGTGTAAATATCTAGCTGCTCTTGCAAGTTGTAAGGTAATTCACCTTTGTACATGATATTAATGAAATCACTAACTTTTTGTTTAGGAGCTGCATCAGCTTCTTTTATCGCTTCTTTAATTTCTTCTTTTGCACGTTCAATAACTTCATTCTCTTTTTCTTCATTCCAAACCCCTTTAGCTTCAAGGTATGTACGGAAACGAATTAGAGGATCGCGTTTTTCCCATTCACTGTCCGTTTCAGATGTACGGTAACGTGTTGGGTCATCTCCTGCCATTGTATGCGGTCCGTAGCGGTAGCATAGTGCCTCGATAAGCGTTGGTCCATCTCCGTTGATTGCACGTTCTCGTGCGTCACGTGTAACCGCATACACCGCAAGTGGGTCCATACCGTCAACTAGAATACTCGGAATACCAGCTGCAATACCTTTTTGTGCAAGTGTTTTTGCTGCCGTTTGTGCAGAACGTGGAGTCGATATTGCGAATTGGTTATTCTGAATAATAAAGATTGCTGGTGAGCGGTACGCTCCTGCAAAGTTTATTCCCTCATAGAAATCACCTTGAGATGTTCCCCCGTCTCCTGTATACGTCACGGCAACTGCTTTTGTGCCACGTTTTTGGAAACCAAGTGCAATACCAGCTGCTTGAATATATTGCGCACCGATAATGATTTGTGGTGGGAATACATTCACACCTTCTGGAATATTGCCCCCTTGGAAATGTCCTCTTGACCAAAGAAATGCCATCGATAATGGTAATCCGTGGAATAACATTTGCGGAACATCACGGTATCCAGGAAGGATGAAATCCTCTTGTTCTAATGCAAACTGCGAAGCAAGTTGTGAAGCTTCCTGACCTGCAGTTGGTGCGTAGAATCCTAGACGACCTTGTCGGTTCAACGAAATTGAGCGTTGATCCAAAATACGTGTATATACCATACGTGTCATCAATTCGATAAGTTTTTCATCTGATAACTTTGGATCTGCTTCCTTATTAACAATTTCGCCTTCTTCGTTCAAAATCTGGAACATTTCAAACTTTTCTTCAATCGCGTGAAGTGTCTCCACCGGATCGAACTGCTTGCTTTTGTTTGCAGCCATTTCGGCAACTCTCCTTTATAACTGTATTATGAAACATTGGTTTAATAATTGGTACAATCTATTTCTAATTAAGTATAACTAAACAAAACTAAATGGTCAAACATAGTATTCTCAAGCCTAAATGAACTTTAAAATTAACCGAATTGACTGTTACTTGAAATCTGTATTAGCACAATAATACAACTGTATTATAATAGATTTCCAGTTTATATGATTCTATTGTCGTAGAATAAAACAGGACTAGGACTCTAAGCAACAATCCCCATCCCTTTGCTATTTATAATTATTTTCATTTCTCTAATTCGACAAAAACCTCATCTTTTAGCTGATTCATTTTTCCAGTTGCATCATTGAAAGATGTCACTGCGGACTTGACCATGTCATTTTGAGAATTCACTTCACCTACTTTATCCCTAAGCTCCGTCATCTCTATTTCTTCAGTAATAAGCATTCCATACAATTCTTGTTGTAACGTTAAAAGTTCTTTGTATTGAGATATAAAATCCGTATGCAATTCATACCTTTCACTGATAGCATTCTTCAGTTCTTCAATACCTTTTTTGTTAGTTTCATCTGCTTCTTTGATAGCTTTATCAAGACCGTCTATAGAACCTTCTGCCTTATTAATGGATTTTTCTTCTCTTTCTATATGAGCGACACGGAGATCAAGTGAACTTTCAAGTTCAGTGACGTTCTTCTTGAGCACTTCTTTTTGTTCCTGAGTCAGCTCCATTGTTTCATTAAATAATTTTTGTTCTGTTTTTTCAAGCTCTGTCAATTCAGCTTGCCCATCCCGGTACTCTTTTTCAGCACTATTCATTTCTGCTAAAGCATCAGCCACTATCTTTTCGACTGAAGTTTCGAAACTGCACCCAGAGAGTAACAATACGAGTGACAGTACGACTAGCATTATATTTTTCCTCAAAATTAAACCCCCTCCAATTCCTTATAAACTATAGCGTTTTGGATTCTTGAATTCAAGTTTGCGTTTAAATTCTTTCACCCCATTTAACAATCGCTTATACTATTCAATATAGATAACTGAAAGGATGTTTGTACATTGATTTTAATGAAACATATTGTTCGAGAAGGGCACCCCACTTTACGTAAACATGCCGAAGAAATGAAATTCCCTTTATCTTCAGCTGACCGGGAACTCTGCGAGGACTTAATGGAATACGTAATAAATAGCCAGATCCCCGAAATTAGCGAAGAGTTTGATCTGCGGCCCGGTATCGGAATCGCAGCCCCTCAACTCAATAAAGCGAAAAGGGCTTTTGCACTCCACATTACTGAAACTGATCAGGAACCGATTAGTTTTGTAGCTGTAAACCCCAAAATCGTCAGTCACTCCATCGAAAAAACCTATCTTTCTTCGGGTGAAGGTTGCCTTTCAGTTGACCGGGTAATTGAGGGCTATGTCCCTCGCCATGCACGAATCACTATTAAAGCTTATGACATTGATGGAAATGAATTCAAAAAGAGATTAAAAGGATTGGCAGCCATCGCATTTCAACATGAACTCGACCATTTGAACGGCATTATGTTCTTTGATCATATTGATGAAAACTTACCGTTTAAAGAAATTCCCGGTGCATCTCCTTTCGAACGGGATTAATTATACGACTTTAGATGTAAATTTTAATCTAGCTGAAAATCAAGAAGACCGAGATAAATGATGGATCTTTCAGCTTTGCTGAAAATCAAGAAGACCGAGATAAATGATGGATCTTTCAGCTTAGCTGAAAATCAAGAAGACCGAGATAAATGATGGATCTTTCAGCTTTGCTGAAAATCAAGAAGACCGAGATAAATGATGGATCTTTCAGCTTCGCTGAAAATCAAAAAGACCGAGATAAATGATGGATCTTTCAGCTTCGCTGAAAATCAAAAAGACCGAGATAAATGATGGATCTTTCAGCTTCGCTGAAAATCAAAAAGACCGAGATAAATGATGGATCTTTCAGCTTCGCTGAAAATCCTACTTGACAGAAGGTTCTGAATTTGTTATAATGATTTCGAGGAGTGATATAGCCATGTATAAACGCCTAAAACGCAAATTGTTGAAACGGCTAAATGGCATACTCGGAAAGAAAACTATTGCTTAAACATATTAGCCTGCCATGAAATTGGTGGGCTTTTCTTTATTTTAAAGAAGTGTCATGCTACTATAAAGAGAATCAGTTCAAACGAACGTAAAAAGGAGAGCAAACGATGATTTATAAAGTATATTATCAAGAAACTACACTTCAAGTACCAGTCCGTGAAAACACTAAAAGCATGTACATCGAAGCGGACTCGGAGAGGTCAGTCCGCCTAAAGTTAAAAGATCGTGGCTATAATATCGAATTCATCCAATTGCTTGAAGGTGTTCATCTAGAACATGAGCAGGCTGCACCCTATTTCGAGCTCGAAGAGGTTTAAGGATGAAATCTATTAAAAACAATGAAACTGCCGTTTTCGCTTTAGGCGGACTAGGGGAAATCGGTAAAAACACATATGGTGTGCAATTTCAAGACGAGATTATCTTAATTGACGCAGGGATAAAATTCCCTGACGACGAGTTACTAGGAATCGACTATGTCATTCCTGATTACACGTATCTCGAAAAAAATGTGGACAAGATTAAAGGCCTATTTATTACTCATGGCCATGAAGACCATATTGGTGGTATTCCTTATCTACTGCGTAAAATTAATGTCCCTGTTTATGGCGGTAAGCTTGCACTTGGACTATTGAGAAACAAACTTGAAGAGCACGGTCTGTTACGAACTACAAAGCTGATTCCATTCGGCGAGGATGATGTATTCAAGTTTCGGAAAACGGCAGTATCATTTTTCCGGACAACACACAGTATTCCAGATGCTTTCGGTGTTGTAGTTAAGACTCCGTCAGGTAACATTGTTCATACAGGCGACTTCAAGTTTGACTTCACTCCAGTTGGTGAACCCGCAAACTTGACTAAAATGGCGAAAATCGGAAGCGAAGGTGTTCTATGCCTGCTATCTGATAGTACGAATGCGGAAATCCCTAATTTCACAATGTCTGAACGAAAAGTTGGCGACAGCTTGAATGAGATATTCAGAAAAGTTGAAGGTCGAATTATCTTTGCGACATTTGCTTCTAATATCCATAGATTGCAGCAAGTCATTGAATCAGCTCAAGTATTTGGACGTAAAATTGCGGTATTTGGACGCAGCATGGATAACGCCATCACAATTGGACGCGAACTCGGTTACATTGATGCGCCTAAAGAATTATTTGTAGATACGCAATCACTTAATAAATTGCCTGCAAATAAAGTAATGATTCTTTGTACTGGTAGTCAGGGTGAGCCAATGGCAGCACTTTCACGTATTGCTAATGGTACACATCGTCAAGTTCAAATCCATCCCGGTGATACGGTTATCTTCTCTTCATCTCCAATTCCGGGTAATACGCTTAGCGTCAATAAAACGATTAATGCATTGTTCCGCGCGGGTGCGGATGTACTGCATGGTACTCTAAACAACATTCATACTTCCGGACACGGTTCTCAAGAAGAACAGAAATTAATGCTTCGACTGATTAAACCAAAATTCTTCATGCCGATACACGGTGAATACCGAATGTTAAAAATGCATACCGACCTTGCCGTCTCTTGCGATATCCCACGAGAGAATACGTTCATTATGGGTAACGGTGACGTACTGGCTCTTACACAAGACGAAGCACATCTTGCAGGCCGTATCCCCTCTGGTGATGTATATATCGACGGAAGCGGGATAGGTGATATTGGAAGCGTCGTATTGCGTGATCGCAGAATTCTATCTGAAGACGGACTCGTCATTGTTGTTGCAACAGTAGACTTGAAACGCAATCGCATAGTTTCAGGTCCAGATATCATTTCCCGTGGATTCGTTTATATGCGCGAATCTGGTGCAATGATTCATGAAGCACAACAGATGCTTTCGAAGCAAATGCAGCGGAAGCTCGCTAATTCACCATCAGATTTCGACGCACTAAAAAGTGAAGTCATCGATGTCCTCGGACCTTATCTATACGATAAGACAAAACGTAAGCCAATGGTTCTTCCTGTCATTATGGAAGTTTAATTGATTTAAGATCACAATTGAGTGATTATTGCATTTCCAAAGGAATGTTATAACACTGAATGCTTACTTGTTCATTGACTTGTACAAAACTAAATTAAACACACAAAAAGAGTCCAATTCACATATGAATTGGGCTCTTTACTTTTTCCTATATGCCAGGACTTGTGACGAAAGTACAACTAGGAATACGGTTTGTTTCAATTAAGTGAGTGCGTTTAATAACAGTCGCAGTTTTATCCCCGAGAACGAAATGTGCTCCCCTACATAATTATAATACGAACTAGTAGATTGTAGTGGAGAGCGGCGATTCCAGCGGGAACAGCTAGGAAGAGAAAGAATTTCACTCTCCCCTGGCTGAAGACCCCACAAGAACGCAGTGAGAGGAGGCTGAAGCCGTGCCTGCGAAAAACGTCCGCTCGGATACATAAATCAACGGCATTTAAGGTAATCGGACTTTTTCAGTGCCCACGGAGGCATCCACAAAGCGGCGATGCGTTTTAGTAGGGATTCTACATCACTCGCATCTCAAAATCACTTTCAATAATGAAACTTTCCAGCGCAGGCGCGGCAAAGGGGTAGCCGAAGCCATGAGACTGGATGCGAAGCGTTAATCCAGGCTCAGGGCGAGAGGCATCCCCATAGCGCAAAGCGGTCTACAATCCACACTCTGAATCACATACTCTGTCAATAATGATCACACTAGGGAAGGCCAGACAAAGGATATATACATTTTGAATATGCCGCGAAAACCGTCAAATTGTCTTGTTAGTGGAAATACAAATAGCACCGCCAATGGCAGTGCTGACTATCGTTCTAATTCGATGTTAGTTGGCTTATTATTTCATAACTGAGTGCATTAGAGGATTTTTATGGTCGTTTAATGAAGTGCTTTCTTTTCAAACTTGTGTATTTCTTCATCCGATCCAATTACGATTAAGATGTCTTCAAGCCTGATCTTTTCAATTGCCTGAGGGGATACAAGAATTTGCTTACCTCGTTTAATAGCGACAATATTCACACCATATCTCGCCCTAATATCAAGATCAATTAGTGTAAATCCAACAAGTTTATCATTTGCCTTTATTTCTGCAATTGAAAACTCGTCCGACAATTCGAGATAATCGAGTATATTGTTTGATACCATATTATTCGCAATTCTGATACCCATATCACGTTCGGGATGGACAACTTGGTCGGCACCAATTTTTCGCAAAACTTTCTCATGCGAATCATTTTGTGCTTTCACCGTTATCTTTTTCACACCAATTTCTTTTAACATCAGCGTTGTCAAAATGCTAGCTTGTATATTTTCACCAATCGCAACAACAACGTGTTCAAAGTTTCGGATGCCAAGTGATCGAAGGACTGATTCATCAGTAGTATCAGCAGCTACTGCTTGCGTTGCCAAGTGGGCATACTCATCCACTCTTTCAGGTGATATATCAATCGCCATGACGTCAGCATCTAGTTCGATCAGTTCTCTGACGATACTGCCTCCAAATCGGCCCAATCCAATCACTGCAAATTCCTTTTTCATATAGCACCCCTCCCTATCCACTAACCTGATGCGAATAGTTTATCATATTTAAGAAAAGCAGAAGGCGCCCGGAGCTAAACAACAAAAAAACAAATCGCCTATCAACTTCGGTAATCCTTAAACATTCTTCTGTTTTAAAAAACCCGATGCCGCAAATGCGAAATCGGGCCAAATCCTACTCTTTTTTCATTTCATCTAGTACACGGTTAACACGTTTCTCAAGCATCTTCATGCCTCCGCCGCCCGCCTGGAAATGACGCAGCTGACCGTCTTTATCAAACACATAGTATGCCGGAACATATTGGTTATCAAATTTGTCGGTAAGTTTCGCTTCACTGTCAACGAATATTGGTTGAGTAATATCATGTTCAGCTGCAACTGATTTAATTTGATCTAAGTCCAGATCATCTTCCGAGCGCGGCATATGAACTGCGACGACATTTAAGTCCTCGCTATATTTGTCTCTAAATTGGTTAACTTCAGGCATTGCTTCTTTACAAAGGTGGCAGCTGACTGACCAAAAGTGAATCAGCGTCGGCTTTTCACCGACCAAATCCGTCTTCACCAATTCTCCATTTAACCATGCTGTCGCACCTTCAAGTTCAGGTAATTGATCACGTAATTTCATATTTATTTCCTCCTTCATTTTTCAAAAAAATCCCCACTGCGTAATATATGCACGGGGATTTCATTTAGTAAGATTTGAACTTTATCTTAAAGTGTCTTCTGACCAGGTCTCCAGTTAGCCGGGCAAAGTCCACCCGTTTGAAGTGCTTGTAGAACTCGTAGTGTTTCATCTACATCACGGCCGATATTGTTGTGGAATACAGTTTGATACTGCAGTTCACCTTCAGGGTTAATGATGAATAGACCGCGTAACGCTACGCCTTCTTCTTCAATCAAAACACCATAATCGCTTGACGTTTTGTGGTTTGTATCTGCAGCAAGTGGGTATTTCAATTGCTCAAGACCATTATCTTTACGGTCTGTGTTAATCCACGCTAGGTGAGTATGAATTGTATCTGTTGAAAGTCCAATAATTTCTGTATCCAAATCTTCAAACTCATCATAACGGTCAGACATTGCTGTTATTTCCGTTGGGCACACAAATGTGAAGTCCATTGGATAGAAGAACAATACTGTCCATTTATCATTTTTCATGTTTTCCTCAAGGCTTACTTTACCAAAAGACTTATCTGCAAGTACTGCATCCAAAGTAAATCTTGGAGCTTGCTTACCTACCATACGATTAATCATTAAATAACCCCTCCACTAATTCTTTTGTGCTAGGTCATCTCACCCGCACAATCCTTTTCAAGAATAACAAAAAAAATGCCCTAATTCAAATAGAGTGGCTTGTCCAAGCTACACTCTACTCAATATGTGGCAATTCCATGACGAATATACAATTAGTATGTTTAACCTCTTCCCTCTTTAGGGAAGAGGTGTGTATGTGTCATTTACAATTAGATGGTTTTGGTGGGCGTGCTAAACAATACTCACAACCTGGATCGCTACAAGAGTCTTCCCGCCATTCATCGCACGCCGGGCAGAAGATGGAATCGTGTTCGTCATTATAATCCAGTGCATCAAGACAAACTTTACAATGATTGGCTAGCTCATGTATACGGAGGATTTTCCGATTTTTCGTATAGTAAATACCCTCGAATCCTTTTTTATTCGTCATTAGAGTTTCTAGTGAATCCCAGCCGAATCCTAGATCTTTCATCGTCCAATTTCGATCATTAGGGTCCAAATAGAAAACTTTCTTTTTTCCCAATCAAAGTCCCCCCTTTATTCGCTATATTGTACCATGAAAAGACAAAATTTCAATTGCCGAGGGTGAATTCAGATGAAGACATCAGTAACTATTACTAAACTTGATATTCTTCGATCACATATGTCATTCATTCTACCTTTAGGTTATGACAGTAGAAAAAAAGATGAGCTATTCTTAGCTCTGAATAAAAACGCCTTTTCCTATTTCCAGTTGAACGACAACGCTGAGAAGGCGAACTATTACGGAGAAGGAATTACGGTAGACGGAAAGGAACTTGAACAATACTTTTTACCCTATATCGAACGTAAAATTTTCCCTACATCGCTGAAGGAGAACGGTTTCCATAGGTTTACTAAATCTATACAAGAACGCTTCATATATAGAGTCAGAGATACAAGTCTACCCTTCATCATCCACAGTATAGATATCGTCGTAGCACCATTTGGCCTTGCCTTTCTATCAATTAGAGTCCAATTAGACAATGAAGAATTGGATCTGTCAGACGTTCTTGATTTTATGCATCATTTCAGGACAATCGATCAAAAGTTGGAAGAGGAGCGGGGAATGACAATTAGTTCTCCTACCTATGGAGATGGCTTATCCATACACGAATTGCTTTTTGTTCACCTCTGTCCATTTTTGATAGATTTCCTTCTCCATGATAAAAATCTGAACGGCTATTTCGGTTCACTGCCTTACTATGAGGATGAGAGAATGTACGCTTCAGCATTTCTTTTCAGTCGTGAAGATTCACAAATAACTGAAGATCAATTGTATCGGATGGGCGCCTTGGATGGACGTACACCAGATGGAAAGCCATTCATATCTGCAAATAACTCTGAATACATCCGCCGTTCTTTAGGCGAAACGCTACACGATAGATGGGCTCCGGACACCTATACCATTGCAACTGAACATGCGTTTATCACCGTAACGAATCACCTTCCTGAAGATATGTCCAGGGAGCTTTCACAATACATGGGGACCCATTACTATAATTTTCTTCTACACTACTTTTATAAAGTCATGCTCTTACAAGTATCGTTCAATTATAGTGAAATCAATTGGAAAAAAGACGAGGAATATGTCAAATCACTCATCAAACTCATTACTCTTTTTACCTCCTGGTATTATTTCCAAGAAATCAGTACGCGCTCGGAAGGTAAAGAACTTTCATTGAGATTCCGGCAATCCTTCGCTATAGACAGCTTATTTAAAGAAGTAAATAAGACTTTGCAGGAACTTTATAAAAGCCAGGAGAACATTGCTTCTGACAGGATGAACATGCTCCTACTCATCCTTACTATTTTTACCGTCGTTTCAGGAATTTACGGAATGAACTTAGTCATAGATGATTGGGCGTCTCCTTCAGGCTGGAAAGCACTTTCTACGTATACTATTTTTGAATGGATATCCCTTGTCACTGCTTTGAGCGGAATTGCTCTATCTGTGTACTTAACTTTCACGACTATCGGAAAGATGGCGTTAGGAAAACTGCGACAGAAGAAATCAAATACGCATCAATGACTATGACCGGAACCCTTCGTTCACAAAAAGGGTTTTCCGGTTATATTTCATCAATTACGTCTCGGCGTATTTGCATCCAGATTTTGAATCGAACCTGATGCCTACAGTGGCGAAGGATTGAACTGTATCCTTCCTTGTTGGCGAAGGGCGTGGCGATCTCAGG
This sequence comes from Sporosarcina sp. Y352, assembly GCF_056786535.1. Classification (NCBI taxonomy): domain Bacteria; kingdom Bacillati; phylum Bacillota; class Bacilli; order Caryophanales; family Caryophanaceae; genus Sporosarcina; species Sporosarcina sp. Y352. The sequence goes on along the minus strand of NZ_JBXCJE010000002.1, from coordinate 199,648 downwards.
TTGCCTTCATTACCTTGTTTCAAAATCTGCGACATCCGCCGAAGGCTTTATCAGGGAGGAATTGAACTTCATTACTCTATGTTCAGCGGGCGTTTGGACACCCCTGAACAGGAAAACAAAACAGCATTCATTTCCCACCTATGGAGGTGAGAGATGAATGCTGAATAAAGATAAATAATAGTTCTTGATTTCCGACCTAGATTTCGTATAATTAAAAGGGTTTTTAGTAAACTTCGAGTATACTATCACTAAACTCCATAAAATTTGGGGAGGAATGTCCGTGGAGATTGGAAGTAAAATAAAAAGCCTACGTCTAAAAAAAGGACTGACACAGGAAGAACTTGCAGAACGTACAAATTTAACAAAAGGACATATCTCACAAGTAGAACGGAATCTAAACTCCCCTTCCATTGAAACACTTTTCGCTTTGTTGGAGGTTCTCGGTACGACACCAAAAGAGTTTTTCGATGAACCCACAAAAAATGTGAAAGTCGTATTTTCTGCTGAAGATCAGACAATCTTCGTCGATGACGAACTGAAATATGATATTCGTTGGTTGGTGCCACGTTCCAATGAAAATGAATTAGAACCGGTTCTTCTAACTTTCCATAAAACGGGAGAGTTCAAGAGATTCGATCCTTCACCATCTGAAACGTTTATCTATGTTTTAAAAGGCAAAATACGCATTGAAATTGGAGATTCACACCATTTTGCCACTAAGGGAGATGCTGTTTATTATGACGCATCGGAGCATCACCGCTTATTAAACGCATACAATGGATCGAGTGAGATACTACTTGTTGTGACGGAATCTTATTTATAAAACGAAATGCGGCAAGACTGGACCATACAGAACTTTCACTATTAGAAAAAGGGGTGTCTACATGACGACTCAACCGATTATTCGTTTTGAAAATGTTACAAAAAAATACAGTAATGATACAACCGTATTGGACGGTGTATCATTCGAAATGGAACGTGGAAAGTTTTATACACTTCTAGGTCCTTCCGGTTGTGGTAAAACGACGATTCTAAGACTCATTGCAGGTTTCATCGAACCAACGGAAGGTACAATTTACTTCAACGGCAAAAAGATCAACAATGTACCTGCCAATGAACGTCAAGTTAACACTGTTTTTCAGGATTACGCTTTGTTTCCCCATTTAAACGTTTTCGAAAATGTCGCATTTGGTCTGCGCATTAAAAAGGTAAAACAAGCTGAAGTCAAACGTCGCGTCATTGAAGCACTGAAATTTGTTAATCTAGAAGGTTATGAAAATCGAGAAATTGCGGAGATGTCAGGCGGACAGCGTCAACGTGTAGCTATAGCACGCGCAATCATCAATGATCCGGAAGTTATTTTACTCGATGAACCGCTATCGGCCCTCGATTTAAAATTGCGTTCTGAAATGCAATATGAACTTCGAGAATTGCAACAGAGACTGGGGAAAACATTCGTATTCGTTACCCATGACCAGGAAGAAGCTTTGGCGATGTCCGATGAAATCTTTGTTCTGAACACTGGCGAAATACAGCAATCAGGAACACCTTTAGATATTTATGATGAACCCATTAACCGATTTGTTGCTGACTTCATTGGCGAATCTAATATCGTACCAGGGAAGATGATTGAAGACTTTGTAGTCCAATTTACAGGACAAACATTCGCATGTGTTGATAAAGGACTAAATCCCAATGAAAAAGTGGATATTGTCATCCGTCCGGAAGATTTAGAACTGACAACAGTCGATAAGGGGAAACTAAACGTTACAGTAGATACCCAATTATTCCGTGGTGTTCACTATGAACTATCCACTTACGATAAAGACGGAAACGAATGGCTTGTTCATTCCACTAAAAAAGCGGAAGTTGGCGTAGTCGTTGGACTTGATTTTGACCCAGAAGACATTCATGTTATGCGATTGAATGAAACTGAAGAAGAATTTGATGCCAGACTTGAGGCATATGGGGTATTGGTCGATGAACAATAAACCATTGCGTCCATTTTATACAATCCCTTATGCCACTTGGATTTTACTGTTCGTCATTGCACCGATTGCACTTATTATTTACTATTCTTTTTTTGATTTAAGTGGCAATTTTACATTTGACAACTATATCAACTTTTTCTCATCGGTTTATTTAAAACTGACCATCAATTCGTTCTGGTATGCGTTTCTAATCACTTTGTTCACATTGCTCTTTTCATACCCGACCGCATATTTCCTGACGAAGACGAAGCATAAGCAACTTTGGCTTTTGTTAATCATTATTCCATCTTGGATTAATCTTCTCTTAAAAACGTATGCATTCATTGGTCTTCTCGGTCTCTACGGCCCCATAAATGCATTATTGGAAACGGTTGGAATTGGCAAACAACAAATTCTTTTCACCGATTTTAGTTTTGTTTTTGTTTCCGTTTATATTTTTATCCCATTCATGATTTTACCGATTTTCAATTCACTCGATAAATTGAATCCTGTGCTCATCGAAGCATCCCGCGACCTTGGAGCAAATTCATGGACAACTTTCAGACGAGTAATTTGGCCACTCACTTTAAATGGGGTTAAGTCGGGAATCCAGGTCGTCTTCATCCCTGCCCTGTCGTTATTCATGATTACTCGACTGATTGCTGGGAATAAAGTTATTACACTAGGAACTGCAATTGAACAACAATTCCTTGTTACACAAAACTGGGGTATGGGTTCCACCATCGCCGTATTCCTGATTTTATTCATGTTTCTCATTATGTTGATTACAAGCAGCAATGATAGGGGGTCGACAATCAATGGGAAAATTAAATAAACTCCCTAAGATTTATTTGATTACCGTTTTCATCATTTTATATGCCCCTATATTTTATTTAATTTTTTACTCTTTCAATTCGGGCGGCGGAATGTCGAATTTCGAATCGTTCACCCTTGAACATTATTCGGCTGTCTTTGAGGATACGAGGTTAATTGTCATTCTACTTAACACGATTATTGTCGCACTTTTATCAGCGCTTGTTTCTACAGCAATCGGTGTGCTGGGTGCACTGTCAATTGTTTTCATGCGCAACAAAGCAATGCGCAAAGCCGTACTGTCACTCAATAATATATTAATTGTCAGCCCGGATGTCATCATCGGTGCTTCGTTTCTCATCCTATTCACAATAATTGGGGTGAAACTTGGTTTCGCTTCTGTACTTATTTCACATATTGCTTTCAGCATCCCTATTGTCGTTATTATGGTGCTGCCAAAACTGCAAGAGATGAGTCCCACACTTATCGATGCCGCTCTCGATTTAGGTGCTACCAAACGAGATGTTTTGACACGCGTCATCATTCCGTTCATTAAACCAGGCATATTAGCAGGATTTTTCCTTGCGTTGACGTATTCCCTTGATGATTTTGCGGTAACATTTTTCGTTACAGGTAACGGATTCTCCACACTTTCCGTTGAAATTTATTCAATGGCACGCTCAGGAATAACACTGACAATCAATGCATTGTCCGGACTTATCTTCATAGTGACAGTCGGACTTGTACTTGGTTACTATGCGATTAGCCGCAAAACTAAAACTCCACTTTCGGGGGTGAGGAAATGAAAGACATTTTACGTGGTGCAGTAATAATTCTTATTGTTTCCACAGTCCTGCTTTTCGTCAATTCGAAGTTGAATGACGGAGGTGCACGTTCCAGTAAGGATTCCATCACCGTTTATAACTGGGGTGAATACATTGATCCTGATTTGCTGAAACAATTTGAAAAAGAAACAGGAATTAAAGTATCCTACGAAACATTTGATTCGAATGAAGGGATGATGGGGAAAATTGAACAAGGCGGGACAGCATACGATATTTCAATGCCTTCGGAATATATGATTGAAATGATGCGCGATGCAGATTTATTACTCCCGCTCGATTACAGTCAAATTCCCAACATAAAAAACATTGACCCCTATTTCCTAGACTTGCCTTTTGATCCTGACAATAAATATTCACTTCCTTATTTTTGGGGGACACTTGGAATCGCTTATAATCCCGAGCTGTTGGATGGTCAAACATTTGATAGCTGGGATAAATTATGGGATCCATCTCTAAAACAGCAAGTTATACTAGTCGACAGCGCAAGAGAAACCATTGGAATGAGTCTGAATTCATTAGGCTATTCATTGAACTCCACTGATTTAAACGAATTGAGAGAAGCGACTGATAAGCTGAAAACCTTAAGTCCTAATGTTAAGGCGGTTATCGGAGATGAAGTAACTCAACTGATGATTAACGAAGAAGCAGCGATTTCACTAACATGGTCCGGTCAAGCTGCAGACATGATGTATGAAAACGAGGATATCAATTATATTGTTCCCGAAGAAGGTTCAAATCTTTGGTTTGATAATATGGTAATTCCACGTACGTCTACCAACATCGAAGGTGCACATGCGTTTATCAACTTTATGCTCGATGCCGAAGTTGCGGCACAAAATGCTGATTATGTTGGTTACTCTACCCCGAATATAGCTGCTATGGATATTTTGGATCCTGAAGTGACAGAAGACGAGCGCTTCTACCCAGACAAAGAAACACGAGGACATCTTGAAGTCTATCGCAATCTTGGACTTGAAATGCTCGGACATTACAATGAGTTATTCCTGGAATTCAAAATGGATATGAAATGAATGTATGATTGACGACCTTGTTTTCTACTTAGGTCGTCTTCATTAATTAAATATTGTATTAATATGTATTCAAATGAAGCTTATGGTATTATAGTTTAGTTACAGAAGTAGTTTAGAAAGCGGTGGTATTTCTGACAAACAAGTCCAATAATTTCGCTTTATATGTTTTAATGTTCAATATGTTTATAGCCATGGCAGGATTCGGTCTTATTATTCCTATCATGCCGGAATATCTCGGAACGTTCGGGGTTGCTGGTCAAGCACTCGGTTTTTTAATTGCAATATTTTCATTCTCACAATTTATCTTTTCTCCGCTTGCCGGTGATCTATCCGATAAACATGGTCGAAAAAAATTGATCATTATTGGTTTGATTATTATGGGTCTATCCCAACTCGCATTCGGTTTAGCCACAGAATTATGGATGCTTTACGTCGCACGATTCTTCTCTGGACTCGGTGCTGCCTTCATGATCCCTCCAATGATGGCGTTTGTTGCCGATATCACTACGTACAAAGAAAGAGGTCGAGGGATGGGTCTGCTAGGTGCCTCAATGTCTTTTGGCTTCATGATTGGTCCTGCAATCGGCGGCGCCCTATCAAAAATAAGTTTAGAATTCCCTTTTTACTTCTCCACAGCAGCAGCTTTAATTGCAGCGGTTATCTCAGTTTTTGCTTTGCCGAATCCAGCCACTAGCAGCGCTGTTGAACCTGGAAGTGAAAAAAAGAGTGAAAATCTATTCAAACAGATGAAACGATCTACCACAACGCCTTACTTTGTCATGTTAATTGTAATGTTCGTCTTTTCTTTTGGACTGGCTAATTTCCAATCAACCATTTCTCTTTACGTCGATCACAAATATGGCTATACGCCTTCTCAAATCGCCGTCATTATTACAATTGGAGGTTTTGTAGGAGTTATCGCTCAGACATTCGTTATCAATAAACTGTTTAAAAGATTTGGTGAAATGCGTGTCATTCTAGTTAATCTTATCATCGCGGCACTAGGGATGATTGGCATTTTGTTCGTCGATTCATTTTTCACTATTCTTTTCGTTGCTACTATTTTCTTTACAGCCACATCTCTTCTCAGACCGGCCGTCAACACCCTCGTTTCCAAACTTGCTGGCAGTGAACAAGGCTATGCAGCAGGGATGATGTCTGCTTACATGAGCTTAGGAAACATGATTGGACCGGCACTTGCGGGCGTATTGTTCGATATTAATATTATCTACCCATACATCATCGGAACAATCATCCTGCTCATCTGTTTTGCCCTCGCCAACTATTGGTCAAAACGAAACGGAGAATTATTAGCAAAGCTATAACTCAAAAGCGCAGGACGCCTGTCCAGAGGCGGCAGGCATAAGACAGGTTGGCGAAGCAGCGTTCTTTGCTGCACAGCCAAACTGACTTATGACCGAGCCTCTAGGCCGTATGGAGCTAGACGAATCAAATCCACAGTCACCTATTCATTCAAGTAAAAATCCCTATCATACCGGCTATTATTCCGGCGTGATAGGGATTTTCTCATTAAATTACGCACTGCTCGATCCGGACTCCACTAGAGTCGTTAGAACCCCTTAAAAGTTATAATCATTTTGTAATTTATTTGCGTGTTCCTGTACAATTTGTGTGAACGCATCAACTTGTTTCAATGCGAACGACGATTCGTATCCTATCAGCCATGTATCCCGCGTCAATTCGAACTCTTCTTCGCTATTTAAAAGAGGTATTTTATTGACATTCTCATCCCCAGTAAGCGTAATCGAAGGCAAAATCGCATAACCGATACCGTTTATCGCGAGTTGCTTGCACGTCTCAATCTGATCTACTGTAATCTGACGTCCAGGATTTTGATGAAAATGACGCTGCCACCACCGCTGGATTTCCATATGGTAGTTTGAATCACTTTTAAATTGGATGAACGGTCTTTTAGTGTCTCTTAATTCATCAATTGATTTAATTTCACGATCTACTAAATAGAGACGATCCCGAAATAAATAGGTTTTTCTGCTCTTCCAATCAACCTGACCACGCACGATACCCACATGTGCCTCACCCTCATATAACGCTTTAACAATTTCTGAACTCCAACCCGTTATCAGCGAGATTTTTGCATCGGGATACCTTTCCACATACTCTTGCAATATTTGTGGCAACCAAGTCTGACCTACAATAGAGGCACATGCTATCTTCAAAGTACCGTGCACCCTGTCAGCCATCGAAGCAATCATTTCAAACGTTTCTTCCCTCTTAACGATTGCTTCACGCGCATAAGCGATGACAAGTTCTCCTGCAGGTGTTGGCTCAAGTCCTTTCTGAGAGCGCAGAAACAATATTGTTCCCCATTCTTTTTCAATTGACTGCAAACGCTGGGAAAGCGCAGGTTGCGATAAAAAAAGACGCTCCGCCGCTTTTCTCATATTCCCTTCTTCAGCAAGTGCTTTGATGATTTCAAGTTCTGTCGTCGTCATGAAGAAACCCCTTTCCACGTGGGATTTTCAATATCAAAAGCAAACTGATTACAGCAAAAGCAGCTACAGCAATATACACCCATTCTAAAGATCCATCGAGGATATTTTGTAATAAATTCAGATTTGAGTTTGGTATTGTTTGCCTCAGCTTTTCAGTTAAAAGAAGATTAATATCATCTAAACTGTAATCTAGGTTTTCTTTTTTGAAACCCGCCATTATCATACCGTTTAAAATAGCCCCAAAGAGTGCGGCTCCAACTGTATTTCCAAAGTTTCTCATGAACATATTAGCTGCAGTCGCAGAACCTCGCATCTCTCTTGAAACCGCCCCTTGGATTGTTACAGTGAAAGCTGTACTCGTCAATCCCATACCGATACCTACAAAGAAGCTGGACATTGCAGCCCACCACGGTCCAGACGCTGCATTCATCATAACAAACAAAGATGTCCCTAGAACAAGCGATATGCCCCCTACAAATGAGACCACAAACGGACCAAAGCGGATCAATAAATGCCCCGCGACAGACGACGCAATCGGCCAGCCTATGGACATTGCCGTCAAGGTAAATCCAGCGATAATCGCAGGTTGCTCCATGACACCCGTCACATATGTTGGTAAATAGGATGAAATACCAATTAATATGATACCTGTCGTAAGTGACACGAGATTCGCATACAAAATAACAGGATTCTTCCACATTGCGAATGGCATGACGGGATTCACTGCTTTTCTCTCAACTCTGACGAATAATGCCAGCGCTCCGAACCCCACCACAATAAGCGTAATGCTGTAAAATGACAGTCGACCAAATGACTGACCGCCTTCAACAAGCCAAAAGAGGATTGTGGATAATGATAATGTAAGAAGTATGGCCCCTTTATAATCAATTGACACTTTTTTCGAACGCTGAGGTTCGTGTAAAAACAAGTAGATACCGACCATCGCAAGAATACCTAGTGGCACGTTTACCCAAAAGATATACTTCCAATCCATATATTGGACAATCAGCCCACCGATGACAGGACCAGATACCGCAGAAATCCCCCAGACACTCGATAAATACCCTTGGACTTTTGCGCGCTCTTCAGTCGTATAAATATCACCAACGATAGTCGTTGCAATCGGCATAACAGCTCCTGCGCCAAGTCCTTGTAATAACCTGAAAACAATTAACTGCTCCATTGAAACAGCAAAACCGCATAAAATGGAACCGATAATGAAAATGGACAACCCTATAAACAATATTGGCTTACGACCAAATATGTCCGCAAGTTTACCATAGACAAGAACAGTTACCGTACTCATCAGTAAATAAGAAGAAAAAACCCAACTATATCTTGAAAACCCCCCGAGATCTGAAGCTATTGCGGGCATTGCTGTTGATACAATAGTTGCTTCTACCGCCCCGACAAACATAGCCAGCATAACCGAAATTAGTACCAATGGACGATTCGTTTTTTTAATGGTCTTCACTGCTATACAGTCTCCTTTCAAACAGAAAAAGGCCCCGCCAAGGAGCCAGTCGTTAAACCACAAATTCTTATTGAGCTGAATAAATGTATTTTTTAAATTGTTTCATTATCACTCTTCGCGTTAAAATACCGGCAAATGTACCGTCCTCTTCAGTAACACATAGGAAAGTATGGTCAATTAAAAGATCAAGCCCTTTTTGGAACCGATCACTCGTTTTTATGGTTGGTAAATCAGTCTGCATAATTGCATCTACTTTTAAGTTTGCTAGAAGTTCATATTCGATACGTTCAAGACCCAAAATCGAATCTGTTATCATTCCCATACTAAGTAACCCTTTGAGATGATATTTCGCATCAAGGACCGGTATAGCTGAATAACCTGTTTTTGTCAGAACAAGGAGAGCGTGCTCCGCATTATTGCCAACCTGCACGTGGGCAACTTTTTCAGACGATATGATAAATTCCGCGATTGGTGTAAAAAGAAAATCCCTATTATTAATAGATATCATGTAAATCTGCTCCTTCTGTAGCTTTGCTATTCACCTAAAAACTACATATCTATCATATCATAAGAAGGGCTTTCTTTCCTCAATTTGACAAAGAAAACCTCTCCGATTAAGAAGAGGTTGCATAATAGAAAATGACAATTAAAATGAAGAATGCAGCGGTGAGAGAAATCCAAATAATTGGATTTAAAGTAAACGGATGATCTTCGTTCTCTGCAGCAGTCTGGATATCTTGTCCACTTATAACTGCAAATGCCTTGTTCCATTTCCATACGGAAACAACACTAATCGAGATGATGATCAAAACAACGATGACAAATGGTACTGTCCAAATATCCAAGCGTACATCTCTCCTTTCGAAGGTAGGATGCACTATTTATAAATAGTTAATCATCAAAACGGATAACTTTTTAACCATTGGCCACCATCAAGCGTAACAATTTCTCCATTCATATAAGATGCTTTATCGGACATGATGAATGCAGCCAGTTCTGCGACTTCTTCCGGCTGTCCGAGACGACCTAAAGGAATTGAAGCCAATGTACGTTTCGCAGCTTTTTCTGATTCCCAGAGTTTTCCTGCGCCTCCTGTGCGCTCGATTGGACCCGGAGCTATCCCATTCACCCTAATTCCGTATTGTGTACCCCATTCAACCGCTAGTGTCCTTGTTAACGACATTACGCCTGCTTTGGCTGCTGCGGAATGAACAACACCTGCTCCTGCATCCCACGCATATGTTGCAAGCATATTTAAAATCGATCCTTTTTGACCTTTTTCAATCCAATATTTCCCGACAGCACTTGAACAGTAAAATGTTCCATTTAAGACGATATCAATTACAGTATTCCAGCCATTTGGCGATAAATCTTCTGCTTTAACAATAAAATTTCCCGCTGCATTATTAACGAGACCATCGATTCTACCAAACTTTTCATCAGTGAAAGCAACTAATGCATCCACATTTTCTACTTTTCGTACATCCATCTGGAATACGTGGGCATGATCGCCAATTTCTTCTTGCGCTAGTTTCAATCTATCCATATCCCTGCCTGTTATAACAACTTGGGCACCTTCAGCAGCAAATTTCTTCGCCATATATTTCCCCATTCCATTCGATCCACCAGTGACAATAAATACCTTTTCTTCAAACATTTCAATTCCCCCTCGCAATGAATGAATATTCACTCATTATTGTATCATTTTATTTGCTACATGACGAGATTAATAGAATGGATTGACCTGTTTATCGTTAGAAAGTAATTAATGTGTCTATATAAGTTAAATTAAAGAATCCCATTGAATCCGCTTGCGCTGGTGTGTACATTATCGGGAGAGTTGTCAATTCAGAAAGTGGATTGAAGAACGCTTGGCGCTTTGGGGATGCCTCTGGCCATGAGCCTGGATTAACGCTTCGCATCCAGTCTCATGGCTTCGGCGACCCCTTTGCCGCGCCTGCGCTGGTGTGCACATTATCGGGAGAGTTGTAATTCAGAAAGTGAATTGAAGAACGCTTGGCGCTTTGGGACTGCCTCTCGCCATGAGCCTGGATTGGCGCTTCGCATCCAGTCTCATGGCTTCGGCGACCCCTTTGCCGCGCCTGCGCTGGTGTGTACATTATCGGGAAAGTTGTAATTCAGAGAGTGGATTGAAGAACGCTTGGCGCTCTGGGGATGCCTCTGGCCATGAGCCTGGATTAACGCTTCGCATCCAGTCTCACGGCTTCGGCGACCCCTTTGCCGCGCCTGCGCTGAGGTTGTTCCATTATTGAAAGTTAATTTGAGATGTATGAAATGAAATTATAATATGAGTACTATTTGATTCAAATTACATTGAAGAAAGACAGACTACAGATTGCAAATCTAATCCTGACAACGAAATGTGCCTTCATACATAGAATATTCAGCGCAGGCGCGTCTACGTGGTAGCCGGAGCGATAAGACTGAAAGCGGTTTCCTTTCCGGCTTATCGCGGGAGGCATCCACAAAGCGCAGAAGCGGTATTAGCAGAATTTCTGATTCACACTCATCTTTTAGGACTTTTCCAGTTGTCATGCATGTTTTTCTAGACAAAATATTTTTCAACGATTTCCTTTATAGGTATCGCTTTGCTGTATAAAAATCCTTGTGCTTTCTGACACTTGGCCTCCAGGAGAATCTGAGCCTGCAAATCCCTTTCAACCCCTTCAGCAACAACTTCCATTCCCAAGTTATGAGCCAGATTAATAATTGTCTTCGCGATCGCTTCATTTTTCACATCTGTTTCAATATCTTTGATAAAAGAACGATCGATTTTGATGATATCGATTGGATACTGATTCAAATAACTAAGTGACGAATAACCTGTGCCGAAATCATCGACAGAAATTATTACACCAATCTCCTTCAGGTCATTGAGTGTTCTAAGCGTTTCAGTCATTTCTGTCAATGCACTTTCTGTAATTTCCACTTCCAAGGAAGAAGGTGCAATGCCATAACTTAAAATTTTACTTTTTAATTTTCCCGAAAAATCTTCCATTCTAAACTGCTTTGGTGAAATATTTACAGCAATCCGTGCCGCCTTGAACCTTTTGTCCTGCCATTCTTTCAACTGACTGCATACCTGATTCAATACCCAATCACCTATCCCATGTATGAGACCCGATTCTTCTGCAATCGGGATAAATAGTGCGGGTGAAACAAATCCGAATTTACGGTTATTCCACCTAAGAAGTGCTTCGAAACTGCTAATATGGCCTGTTTTCAAATCGACTTGGGGTTGATAATGGATTGCCAATTCTTCCAGTTCAATCGATCTACGTAAATGCGATTCCATCAATGCTTCATCAGGGAAAGTTGAATTCATCTCTTCACGATAGAAACGATAATGAGAACGACCTCGATCTTTCACAAAGGTAAGGGCATGTTCTGACTTCCGCAACAAATCTTCCAGTGTTTTCCCATCCTCTGGATACACAGCAATGCCTATGGACGCAGATATGAAATATTCTTGATGGTTGAAGTAAAATGGTTTTCCAAAATCATTTAATAACTTTTGCGCAAACTTCTCCGTTTTTGAAACAGAATGATTTTGCAAGGAGACGATAAATTCATCTCCTCCATTACGGTACAATCTTCCCGATGAGGGACAAATTACTTTTAAGCGTTCTGCAACGATTTTCAAAATTTCATCTGCACCATTATGTCCAAGCGATTCATTAATCATCTTAAAACGATCTAGGCCGAGGTGTATGAATGATAGTCGCTCATCACTTTTCAAAGCATAGGTGGCGTCTTCAGTGAAATGCTCCTTCATCGCACGGCGATTCCATAGACCTGTCATCTGGTCATGATAAGATAAATAAAGAAGTTTTTCATTATTTCTTTGATTGACAGAAGTATCCCGTAGTATCAGGTGAATTTCTTTTACTTCTTCAAACACGAAGACAGGAATCAGCTTCATATAAGTAGGTAATAAGTGGCCTCGTTTGTGGTAAAAGGTCGAACTTTCCATCTCCACTGATTCGCCAGATAGGGCACGGTGCAGGATTTGTTGAAACTCAGCTATTTTATCCTCACCTAGCAGATCAATGAATGTACGGCCGGAAAGTTCTTTAAAACGATAACCGAATGCTAAATGAACTGCACGGTTGGCATCAATCATTTTCATGCTTTGATTAATGGTTATAATCGGATCTATATTGTGGTCAATAACAGAATTATATTTGTTTTGCAATTCTGTTTGTAATTCTCTTTCCGCAGCGATATCCATTCGTTCACGTAATTCAACATAGATATACTCACTTTCATACTCTTTAGTATGGAAGTGGAAATCCAATTCGAATAATCCCTTCAGTCCGTTTTGCATTACTAGAATTTCAGTCGCAAAATCGAAGTGATTATGATATTTATGTATAATCTGTATGAACGATTCCCACATATCCCCAAAAAATTCTTGTGCTGATAACGGGACTTCTCTAGCAAAGTATTGCAAAGCTAATGCATTAGCATAAAGTACATCAAACCCCTCTTTTTCATTTTTCCTAATTAGTACGGACATCTTGAATGAATGATTAAAAATAGAGGATTCTACTATTTTATCTATCTGGTCTTCTGCTTCAGTTTTTCTCATGAGTGCCTCCATTTATAGTCTGTATGCTTAAAGATTCACCGAACAACAATCTTTTCAATTCTTTTGTTTGTACTTCAAGAACAGTTTGTACCATTTACAGAAGACCATGTATCCATAAGGGTACTAATTTAATTTTCCATGATTTCAAAACTATTTGTGTAAGGAGGTATACAACTCTTATCATTCTTGGTATTATCGAAACATATGCAATCACACAATCATTTATAAAGGAGGCTTATTTTGAAACATAAACATTCAATCCGTCAATTGGCGATTGCCATCTATACAGTAAATCGACATGCTAAAACTGCTCCTGATAATAAACAACTTTATGCATTTAAAAAAATGGCGATTGATAAACTGATTCGTTCAGGCAACGCAGAAAAAATCGGATTACACTTTGTCGATAATCCGAAATTTAGCAAGCAGCATTCCACGGTCCTCGTTCGTTGTGACGAATTCCTCTTTCACACACTCCCAGAAAAAGAAGACTTCAACACACTTCCACACCTCGGACAACAAGATCCGACATCTCGTAACCCACAAGAACGAATGAGTCTTAAAACAGCTCGTGAAATTCTTTCCAATTATGTAGAACCACTTCAGCAGAAAACACGCGAGAAGAAAAAGGTTCCTCCAAAAAAATCAATCCATACGATGCAAAACACTCAAAGTTTTCGCTCCTCTTATTTAGACGGAAAATGAAACTGACTGAATCCTATCTTGATCATTAGGATTCAGTCAGTTTATTCAAATTCACCTGAACTATTCCATGTTTATTTAAATTGTTCCGCAATCACTTTTTCAAAATCGACGAGGAGCGTCATGCCATTGTCTCGTTTGATAACGCCTGAAACGGGTACTTTATCACCCATATACATGTCTGAAGCAGGTTCAATATCAGTGAAATTAATGCGTTGAATCTGTGTGACACTCGTCACATCCAGAACAACTGTTGTGCCATCGAATTCCGCTACGATGTACTTCGATTCCTCCGTGTCATTAAAATCTGTATTTCCTGTTACCTTCCTTAAATCAATGACCGGAAGCACTTCGCCCCGTAATTGTATAATTCCTTCGATAAATGGATGGGAATGTGGCAAGACAGTTACTGGAACAGGTTGAATAATTTCACGAACATGTTGAATACTCAGTCCAAAATTACTTTGTCCGACTTGAAACTCTACAAATTCAAAAACTTCATATGTGACTTCATCGGATTTTATCGTGTTCATATGTCCATCTCCCACCTATTGATGATCGTTATTGATTAGATTCATCCCTTAGTTCTATTTTCGGTCTATTTTAGCTATTATTGAGGTTTATTCATATCTTTTATAAAGAACTTGTGTCCCTTTTTCCGCGAAGCCTTTCTGTTCAAGCTGCTCGTACATTTCACGCGCAAGCTGTAAACCCGGAAGCGTTAAATTCATTTCTTCCGCTTCTGTCAAAGCGATATTCATGTCTTTCAAAAAATGTTTAACATAAAAACCTGGTTCAAAGTCTCCTTTAAGCATACGCGGTGCCAAGTTCGACAGTGACCATGAACCCGCTGCCCCAGTTGAAATGGATTTCAGGACTGTTTCAGTATTTAACCCTGCTTTTTCAGCATACGCTAGTGCTTCACAAACACCGATCATATTTGAAGCAATTGCAATCTGATTGCACATTTTAGCGTGCTGTCCAGCACCGGCCGTTCCTTGATAAACAATTTGTTCTCCGAAGTTTGATAGAATCGGAAGGACTGCTTTAAACGTTTTTTCGTCACCACCACACATAATCGACAACGTTCCATTCCTTGCACCGATGTCCCCACCTGAAACAGGTGCGTCTATCACCGACATCTGCAGGTTGCCCCCTTGTTCTGCAATTCGTTTCGCCAGCGCAGGACTAGATGTCGTCATATCTATAAGGATCTGTCCCGCCCTGCCATTTTTAAAAATCCCATTCTCACCAAAATAGATTTCTTCTACATCTGTCGGATAGCCGACCATCGTGAAGACCAGGTCTACACCCTTCACAGCTTCCCCGATCGTATCCGACCAGGTTGCACCTGCCTCAATGAGTGGCTCCGCCTTTTCTTTTGTACGTGTGTACATGTTCACTCTATAATTGTTCTTCAGTAAGTGTTTAATAACACTGGCCCCCATTACACCTGTCCCGATAAATGCCACCTTTTCTATTTTCAATACGATTCCCCCTAATTAGTAGTAGCACTATTTATCGTATCAAAGAAAATCTTTTTTTCCATCATTCATTTAAATTTTCAAAAAAAGGAGGACGGACCCTGTGAATAGGGTTCCGTCCTCAAAAGGGGGAAATGAGAATGTTGCTGTGTTCTACCTTAATTTCCCCCTTTTCCAAGGTTATTAAACATTGTTTGTAAAATATTTTTTCTAGGTCATCTAAAAATGTGATTCCTTCTTCTTCCGTAACAGATAAAGTTATATATGCTAAATCTTTTCATTGCTCAAAAGTTATTTTTTCTTCTTCATACTGATTCATGAGATAATCAAGTTCATTGCTAAGTACTATCGTTTCGTCAGCATTCAGTCCTTTTTTCAACGCTCGTTCAATCATCTCTTCACGCATCATTTCAATTTTTTCTTCAAGACTCCATTCCAAGATGATCCCTCCAAATATAAAAGATAGTTAAAATATTATTATACAGCAATACTCTTCTAAAATGATAATAAATCACCATCAAATTCCGTCAACTTTGAAAGGTGACAAAGAAAAAAGCAACTAATGGATATCACTTTACGTTCTGCTCTTAATAAGGCAAACTAGTAAAGTGTAAAGAGTTATGCAACATTTATGAGTTTCATGCGTCTAAATTAAATAAGGAGGGATTTACGATGAAATTAAAATGGAATTTACTGCTAGTAGCAGTCGCGACCACTTTACTTCTGACAGCATGCGGTACAAATCCCGATGCTGGCGAGGATACAACAAATGGTTCAACGGATGTAGTCGAAGAGACAGATAAAGTCGTTGAAGATGAAAGTTCAGATGAAGTTGTCGAAGAAGAATCAAAAGATGTTGTACAAGAAGAAACAGGAGTAGAAGATGAGACGACAAGCAATGACGCCAAAGAAGATTTCATGAAAGATAGCAAATTGACAGATAGCGATGAACAAAATTACTCTATTTCTGTTCTTCCGAAGTATACATTAACAAGTGAAGAGCCCGGCAAGGACGTTCTTATGGCAACAGAAGACGAATCTGTGTTCATGCGTATTGAAACCATGCCAGTAGAAGAAGGTACTTATGATTACTTGCTTGAAAATATGGGCGCTGTGCTAGAAGCATCCAGTGATGGCGGCACACCTGTTGAAGTTACAGACAAAACGTCAATTCCAGTTGGGGAAAGCATCGAGAACGCAAAAGTTCTTTCTGTCAAAGCTGAAACCACGTCCGTTACAGGTATTCTCTTCGAACGCGGAGATATGATTGTTCGCCTAACAATTTATGATTCCCTGAACGAAGACCATTTTGAAAGTTTTCTACGTATGAGCGAAACAATTGTTGCTAAATAACAGAACAACAAAAGCGCCAAATGGAACGTATCCATTTGGCGTTTTTCTATTTCTTCTTTCGACTGCACTGATTCTATCAGCATACAATCGGATTTTACGATAGATTTTTTACGGATAGACCTAGCTTCCGTAACAATTCGATTGCCTGATCTTGTTCTTCGATTGTAAGTGATGTCATAATCGATTTAATATTAGCTGCGTGTTCCGGAAATATGGATATCATGAGTTCCTCACCCGCATTTGTAATGGCCATATACGTCACACGCTTATCCGCCTCACAATTAACGCGTTCCAATAAACCTCTTTTTTCAAGTTTATCAACCACGTATGTCATTGAACCACTACGCAGTAAAATTTTTTGTCCAATCTTTTGAATCGGCTGTCTCCCAGTATGATGCAGTAGTTCAAGAACAGCAAATTCAGTAGGGTTAAGCCCATGTTTTTCGCTTGTCCTATGTGCCTCTTCCAATATTACTTTGCTTGCTCTAGATAAAACGATAAATAGTTTTAATGCCCGTTCTGTATCTTTTGTCATTATTCAGTGCCACCTTCTATATCCCGTTCCATTGTTGCCTTCATTATAGCGGTTAGAACGCATTGATGTCAAAAGGCATGAAAGTCGTTTGCTTATTGCGTCAACAATACACTCTTATCATTTAAAACCTTCTCAGTTCCATGTGCAATTGCTGGAGGAAATGTTAGTATAAAGGTCGTACCCTTTCCAACTTCACTTTCGACAGCAATCATGCCACCATGTTCTTCGATTATTTTCAGAACAAATGGCAGCCCAAGTCCTGTTCCATTCGATTTGGAAGTGAAAAACGACAAGAAAACCTGCTTCACTTGCGTCGTATCCATTCCTTTTCCAGTGTCGGTAACCTTTAAAATTACTTTTCCTGAGCTATCCAAATTCAAGGAAGTTGTAAGTATGCCTCCAGGAGTCATTGCTTCGAGTGCATTTTTAAACAGATTCAGGAGAACTTGCTTAATTTTATCGGGTTCACCATAAATCAATGACTCTGGAATAGACACTACTTGTTGCGATATAGTGATGCCATCCATTAAAGCTTTCGGTTGGATAACCTCAATCATATCCGCAACCAGGAGTTCCAAGCAGAAGGTCATCTTCTTGTTCGTACTGGGTTTTGAAAGGATAAGCATTTCTGTCAATATCGATTCCATCCTAAGAACTTCTTCATCAATGACATTTAAGTATTTCATTGTGTCAGATGTTGCTGAAATCTTAAGTAATTGAACAAAACCCTTCATGGTCGTCATTGGGTTCCTAATTTCGTGAGCGATGCTAGCCGCTAGCCCACCAAGAGTCGATAATGATTCTGCATGCACCAAATGTTGTTCTATAGCAACCTTTTCTGTATGATCTCTCATCCGGATCAGATACGTTTGAGTCTCACTGTCGAATGAAGTAATAATATTATAGTATCTACGATCACGAAGTGAACGTTCATACTCAACTGTCATTTCCGCGTAGCTATTAAGTTTTAAACTTTTAAAGTAATCAATCAGTATATCATTATCTACATTCAATAATTCTAAAACCACTTTAGCCGACTTTCCTACAAAGTAGTCCCTTGGTAAATTAAAAAATTCAGTGTGCATCTCATTTACGTCACAGATTGCTCCTTGAATGTCCGTGAAAATCAAAAAGTTGTCAGAACTGCGGAAAGCATTGATATATGTTTTTTCTGCAATATCCGGAAAACTCCGTGGGATATCCAATAGTGCAATCGTTTGTTGGACATCTTCAAGATACATCAGATCTATTTTAACAGCGCATATTCTGTCTATTAATTGAATGTTTACGTTTAGTGTCTTATTCTTAAATTCAGTAATTAGATTTGTTGTATTGTCCCACAACTCATTAGTCAGACCATCAAGATAGTCACGAATATTTTTCTTTTTACTAGTGCCAAAGTTTTCCCTGAATGATTGATTTGCATATAAAAGCAAACCCTTATTATCAAAAACTGTACCCGGTCTGTTGGCATTATCCAACATGAATGTTATGTGTTCCTTGACTTTCCCCTTTTTACAGCTCAAGTGTACGCCCCCTGTTCCCGTTTCAAAACAATATGAAATATAGCAATGGTTCATGCCGAAATATCAAATTTTTACAATAATCACCTTACTTGGATTATTCCATAATCAGGGTGCAATAGAAATAGAACTTCGTACCTATATTTGTGTTTTCTCGAACTAAATCTTATAGTAGATAGAAAGAAGGAGTTTGATTATGAATATTATATTGTCAACGTTAAACGCAAAATATATCCATACTAATCTGGCCATACGTTGCTTGAAGGCATTTGCAATGCCTGAGTACAATTCGGTTATTGCAGAATATACCATCAAAGATCCTACAATGAATATTGTATCAGATTTATACCAAAAAAATCCGGACATTGTTGGATTTAGTCTTTATATTTGGAACATTGAAGAAACCATTAAAGTGATACGCATGTTAAAAAAGGTCAAACCCGATGTAAAAATTATCGCAGGCGGACCTGAGGTGACCTATGATTATGATTATTGGCTAGAGCGTGTTCCCGAAATTGATGTCATCGCCATTGGTGAAGGAGAAAGAACGTTTAAACATCTACTAGATGTCTTTGCTGGAAAAGACGAGATAACCGCAGTTCAAGGTATTGCTTATAGAAAAAATGATAAGCTGAAAATTACAGCGCCCGGTCCAAAACTGGACTTGCGCGAACTCCCCTCACCTTTCAAGTTCAACGAGGATATATCTGACCTTGGTAAAAGAGTGACCTATATAGAAACGAGTCGCGGATGTCCTTTTTCTTGTCAATTTTGTCTATCATCCATTGAAGTAGGTGTCCGCTATTTTAACCGCGAGTCGATTAAGGATGACATACGCTATTTGATGGAACATGGTGCTAAAACAATAAAATTTGTCGACCGCACGTTCAATATTAGCAGAAGCTATGCAATGGATATATTTCAATTTTTGATTGATGAACATAAACCGGGTACCGTCTTTCAGTTTGAAATTACGGGCGACATCATGCGTCCCGAAGTTATTGATTTTCTCAATGAAAACGCGCCCGCAGGACTATTCAGATTCGAAATTGGCGTTCAATCCACTAATGATTTAACAAACGAGTTAGTACAACGGCGACAAAACTTCGAAAAACTTTCACGAACAGTCAATATGGTGAAAGCGGGTGGAAAAATCGAGCAGCATCTGGACTTAATCGCTGGGCTGCCTGAGGAAGATTATCAATCTTTCCGCAATACCTTCAATGAAGTTTTCGCCATGCGCCCGGAGGAATTGCAACTCGGCTTCCTAAAACTGCTACGTGGAACGGGATTGCGCATCCAAGCCGAACAGTTCGGATATGACTTTATCGATGAAGCACCCTATGAGATCTTTTCAAATAACGTATTGACGTTCGATGATATCTTACGTATCAAACAAACCGAAGACGTCCTTGAGAAGTATTGGAACGACAATCGTTTACCAAGAACAGTCGAGTATGTTGTCTCTGAAGTCTTCGAAACACCATTCGACTTCTTCCAACAGTTTGGATCCTATTGGGAAAATCGGGGCTGGTCAAGAATTGGACATCAATTGGAGGATTTATTCATTCGATTGCATGATTTCCTTATGGAAGATGGCAGTGCAGACATGGATATCGCACGAAGTCTTCTAAAAATGGACTACCTTGCTCATCATAAGTTCCAACCGCGAAAAATATGGTGGCAAGATGATATGCCGATTGAGGAACGGTCTTCCATTGAACAACTCCTTCTAGAAAACCCTGCTTTACTAGGAGATTCGTTTAGTTCTTTAGGCTTGAATGCAAGAAATATACGAAAACAAACTTTCATCACACCTATAGCAGTCCAACCTGAAGACGTTGAAATTGGTGTTGTCCAGTATGCTACTGGATATCTCATTACTGTTTTCAGACACGATGATACACCGCAACTCATGTTTTTAGAAAAGTCACTGATCCATTGAATAAAGGCTGCCCCATCTTGATATGGGACAGCCTTTTTTTCTTACACTGTGGGAAGCTAATTTGATGTTTTTTTGCTTTTAACGTTTTTATTTTCATCCAATAATGACCCGTTCTTTCGGGTACTGATAATGCAAACTTTTCGTTTTTCCTCCTAATGTGTAGAGGAACGATATAAGCCCTACTCGTCCGATGAACATAAGAATCATAATAATCCCTTTCCCAACAACAGAGAGATCCGACGTAATCCCTAGCGACATTCCACACGTTCCAAATGCAGAGGTTATTTCAAACAACAAAGCAACAACTGGGACGCCTGGTTCTGTAATAAGCAACACTAGAAGTGCTGTCATAACCATTGCCAATGCTAGAATAATTACAGCAAATGAACGGAAAATATCTATTAATTTAATTTGCCGATGAAAGACATTAATGACCTGATTTCCACGTGCAAAGTTGATGAGAAACAGAAGTGCTACCGCGAATGTCGTTGTACGAATTCCACCACCTACGGAACTCGGTGATGCACCGATGAACATCAACGAACTGATGAAAATATCCGTTGCTTCACTGAATTTCGTTATATCAACCGTTGTCAGTCCTCCAGATCTCGATGACACTGAATGAAATAATGCGGTAAATATTTTCTCATGCCACGCCATCCCTTTGAATGAGTTTACAGATTCCAATATAAAAATCATTAATGCACCAAAAATGAGTAAAATGCCAAATGTCATTGTCGTTATCTTGGTAAACAATGAAAAACGGAAATGAGGAACTTTTTTAGAGAAGAAGCTTTTGATTTCCATAAGTACAGGAAATCCGATTGCACCTAGTATTATCAAAATCATCGTCAATGATTGAATGAAGTAATCATTAAAATACCCTGTTAACGAAGTTCCTGTTATATCAAAACCAGCATTTGTGGTTGCGGAAACAGACATAAACATCCCGTTTAGAAACGCTTCGCTGAACGAATCATAATAACGCATGATATACATTGTAAAAATGAGTCCGCCAATAATTTCAATTAAAATTATTATTTTCACAATTTCTCTTATGAGATGAACGAGTCCCGCGAGGTTGTATTGATTATGTTCGACCATAATTAACTGCCTTTCACGCAAACCTATCTTCTTTTTGACGAGCAGCCAAAAAAATGTACCTATCGACATAATTCCTATTCCGCCAATTTGCAAAACCAACATCAACATACAAATCCCGAAAACTGAGTATGTATTTACAATACTGATAGGTGTCAGACCCGTAACGCTTACTGCACTGACGGCGGTAAACAAACTATCAATAAAACTAACCTTTACGCCAGGCAAGTAAACGCCAGGAAGATTTAGAAGTAATAATGAGAATGCAATGGCCAGAAAATAATAAAACACAATTACTTGGGCAGGTGTGAACCTACGTAAATTCTCGCGATTGAATTTCACTCTTATCCCCGCTCCTTTCACCACTGTAGAGGTGTCGTACCTATTTTAGAGAAGTTGCACGAAAAAAGAAAGAACGAACTTTATCTAACAAAAAAAACAGCCGTGCAATTGCACGGCTGCCCCTCAACTTAAGCTTTTTTCTTACTACTTCTAACCCCGGCTAAGTAACCGAAAACGGCAATTCCAACGAGGACAATCCAGAACGTCGACTTCCATATTGTTGAATGTGGGAAGCTTTCAGCAAGGATACCCACGCCTGGATGTGCCAATGTAAGAACAAGTAATTTGACACCGACCCATCCAACGATAAGAAATGCTGCTGTTTCTAATGAAGGGAATTTTTCTAACAGAGTAACGAATTGACGTGCTGCAAATCGCATGATGACTAACCCGATAATTCCACCTAATAGCATGACAGTGAACTGTCCACCATTAATACCACCAACTTGGAAGTTCCCAAGTTCAGGCAACGTTACAGCAAGTGCAACCGCCGCAAGCATTGAATCAAGTGCAAATGCAATATCCGCAAGTTCAACTTTCACAACCGTCATCCAGAAACCGGATTTTTTGCGTACTTTCGCATCGGGATGTGGATCTTCATCTTTTCGCTGATCAATAAGGCTTTTAATCGAGATGAATAAAAGATATGCTGCTCCAAGTGCTTGAATTTGCCAATAGTTCACAAGGATTGTAATCATGAACAATGCTGCAAAACGGAAGACAAATGCACCAAATAACCCGTAGAAGAGTGCTTTCTTTTGTTGTTCGCGCGGTAAGTGCTTAACCATAACTGCCATAACAACCGCGTTATCTGCTGCAAGTAATCCTTCTAATACGATAAGTACGACGAGTACCCATGCGTATTCCAATAATATTGCTTCCAAATCAATTCCTCCTAATTTTTCACGAATAAAAAAGACCCTCACCTAATAAAAGGCAAAGGTCTCGCTAAGTCGGAATTTTAGTCTTGTAAAAATCCAGCTATCATAACCGATGGCGCAAGCCACGTATTGACGACTATGAAATAGGTTTCCCTATAGCTACTCCCCTTTGACATAAAGTCAAAAGTTTATTAAGTTCGGGTGCTTTTGATTTATTATAGCATAGTTCGCCCAAAAGTAAATGATAAGGCTTCCTACTTTTATATGATATTCGCTATTTTTTTCATAAAGAACTCTTGATAGATGGAATTAACTCCAGGTATTCCTGCTATTACCGCTTTGTGGATGCCTCTCGCGATAAGCCGGAAAGAAGTTCACTTTCAGTCTTATCGCTTCGGCTACCACGAAGACGCGCTTTCGCTGGATGGTCAATTTAAGAAAGCGCATATCGTTATCGGGGAGGAGATTTGCAATCTGTAGTGCCATAAACTGAGTGAATGCATTTTACAACGGGATCAATAGATGGAATGAATTAGAGATCCTGCTAATACCGCTTTGCGCTAGATGGTCTCTATGTAGAAAGCGCATTTCATTATCGGGGATAAGACCTACAGCCTGTAGTACGTGCTTTTTCAATGAAATTAGTATCAAATAGTTATCACATTATAATCTCAGTCCATACATCTCAAAATAACTTTCAATAATGGAACATCCCAGCGCAGGCGCGGCAAAGGGGTAGCCGAAGCCCTTAGACTGGATGCGAAGCGCCAATCCAGGCTCAGGGCGAAAGGCATCCCCAAAGCGCTAAGCGATATAAAATGTACACTCTGAACTAAAACTCTCTCAATGATGGTACACACCAGCGCAAGCGCGACAAGGGGTCGCCGAAGCCGTGAGACTGGATGCGAAGCGTTAATCCAGGCTTAGGGCCAGAGGCATCCCCAAAGCGCCAAGCGATCTACAATCCACACTCCGAATAATAACTCCCTCATTATTGAACACCTCAACAAATTCAATGGGATTCTTCATTTCAACATATATCGTCATTAAGGTAATTATAATTTTACAGTTGTAATTCAGTTTATGTCCTACAACTCTATTTATTATTCGTGCGCAAAAAAATGCCTCCTTCGAAAAGGAGACATTTCCATTATTTCTTTTCTACCGCTCGTTTTCTCGTTTGTCGATCAAATAGGCTGTAGATGATGGGTACAACATATAGCGTCAGCAATGTCGAGCTCAGTAAACCACCAATTACTACAATTCCCATCGGTTGGTTCATTTCGGTCCCTTCGCCTATACCTAGTGCCAGTGGCAGCAGGCCCAGAATGGTCGTAAGTGCAGTCATTAGGATTGGTCTAACCCGGTCCCTGACAGAAACAACGATAGCATCATATGAGCTTAGCCCCGCTTCTTTTCGCTGATTAATATATTCAACAAGGACAATCCCATTATTAACTACAATCCCGACAAGAACGAGTATACCAATAACCGCTGTTACACTAATTGGCGTATTCGTCAAAAACAATCCAAGTCCTACACCAATAATCATGAGTGGTACGGAGAACATAATCACAAATGGATACTTAAATGATTCAAATTGTGCCGCCATTACAATATAAACGAGGACAACAGCTAGCAGGATTGCCATAATCATATCATCAATGGCACCTTCAAATAACTCCCTGTCACCGCCGAATGAAACATCAATCTCTCCAGGTAACTTTAGGCTATCAATCGTATTATTTACTTTTTCAGTCATATCCCCAAGCGACTGGGACGATATATATTTCACATTGAATGTAACAGAGTGCGCCTGGTCGACTCGCTGTATGGAAACAGGTCCTTCTGCAATCTTAATTTTAGCAACTTCACCTAGCGACACAAAAGTTCCAGCAGGTGTTCGCATTTTTATATTTTTCAACCGTTCTATACTATTACGGAATTTCTTGTCGTATCTAACATAGACACCGTAAACTTCTTCATTTTCCCCAATAATTTGGGTCGCAAATGAACCACGCGTAACGTCGTTGACCGTTTGTGCAATTTGATAAGGTGCTAATCCTTTTTCAGATGCTTTATCTGGATTCACTTCGATTTGTATCTCTTCCACGGTATCTTGAAGATTATTTGTTACTTCAGTTACTGAGTCAAGGTCGGCCAATTTCCGATTCAACTTCAATACTGCATCATTGAGTTGTTCTTCATTTGTATCTTTCAATGAAAACGTCAGTGTAATCGGACTTGAGCCCGCGGCGGTCTGCAAGTTAAAGCTAACTTTCGCATCATCACCGATTTCCTTCAATACCTTAGGCTGTACATCATCGACGAATTCGAAAACAGAACGTTCACGATCTGCGAGAGGTAACAGTTTTACAGATATTTCTGCACGATCTGCTTTTGATGTGCCTTGAGCTATATCCCGTTGCGTTCCGCCAACCAGACTGACATATACCTCTACGTCACTTTCCTTATTCAATTGTGTTTCGATTCGCTTCACAACTTCATCCGTTGCAGTTGCAGATGAACCATTCGGTAGCTTCACCGAAACACTTACAAATCCTTCATCTGTTGAAGGCAGGAATTCTGTTCCGACTTTGGTCAAGGCTAAAACGCTAAGTAGTAGAACGACTACTGTAAATACCAGAACAACAGAACGATATTTCAACGACCATTTTACCGAGCGTTCAAAGTTGTTCAATTTTTTAGATCGACGTCTTCTCGCTTCCATGTCGGCCTTCGGTTTATTGAGTAAACGACTTGCCATCATTGGTACAACTGTTAAAGCAACAATGAGCGATGCAAATAAGCTGAAGGAAATTGTTAAAGCGAATTCAGTAAATATCTGTCCTATCAAACCGCTGATGAAAACAACCGGTACAAATACAGCTAGCGTCGTTAATGTTGACGCTATAATCGCACCGCCAATTTCCTTCGTCCCTTCTGATGCAGCTTGCTTTGGCGTTTTCCCCATAGTGAGATGCCGTTCAATGTTTTCAATAACGATAATCGCATTATCGACGAGCATTCCGATACCTAATGCAAGTGCACCCAATGTCATAATATTTAGCGAGAAGTTCGCAAAATACATGAGGACGAAAGTGACAATAACCGAGTATGGAATTGCAATTCCAATAATAATTGGGCTCTTGATGCCTCGAAGGAAAAAGAATAAAACGAGCATCGCAAAAATACCGCCTAGTATTAGAGATTGTCCAATATTTCCGATGGCAAGTTTCACATAATCTCCTTGGTCAAACAAAATATTTGACTCGACTCCATTGAATTCTTCTTTCTCTAAAAGCTTGTCAAGCGCTGTTTTGAATGCTGTAGATACTTCCGCAGTATTTGCACCCGATTCTTGCAATACGGACATTAAAACTGCCTGCTGATCATTTGCACGGGTTTCTGTTCCGGTCTCAGACTCTACAAGTGCAACGTCCGCTACATCGGCTATTTTTATCTTTTTGCCACTGAGTGGATTTGTTCCTACTGTGACGCCACGGATATCCGAAATGGACGTGAGCGTGCTGACAATACGTGTTGTCAATAACATTCCGTCTCTAGTCTCGATTGGTTCACCCGGCATCGATACATTATTCGCCTGGATCATTTGCACGATACCTGCTTGGTCAAGTCCATTTGCCACAATTTTGTTCTGATCTAGAATAATTTGGACTTCTTCCATAAGTTGACCTGAAACAGAAACACTCGCTACCCCTTTTGTTCTCCGTAATTCTGTTTCCAACTGTTCGGTAATCTTTCGGACATCAATGTCTTCCGTAGTAGAATGCAACGACAATTGAATTACCGGAAACTGGGCCGGGTCAAACTTCATGAATCTGGGTTTATTTGCCCCGTCAGGAACCGGAACTTGATCGACCCGCTGCATGATATCGAGTTGGACTTCATCAATGTTCGTCGACCAGTCAAACATGAGTAGGATGAAATTTGCCCCTTCCTGGGAGGTAGACTGCATTGATTTCAAACCAGGTGAAGTTGAAAGACTTGCTTCAAGCGGTTTAGTTAATTTCTCGCTCACTTCAGCCGGAGATGCGCCTGGATAACTAGAAACTACGACTGCAATTGGCGGGTTCAATTCCGGAATTAGTGTTACTGGAATGCGAAAAAATGACACTGCTCCGAGAATGATGATTAGAAACATTGTCACAATTGTAAATACAGGTCTTTTAATAGAAAAGTCACTGATTTTCATTTACATTTCCCTCTCCCCAAATAATTCTTTATTTCAATCATAGTTAAAGATTGACACTTCTTCAAACATGAGCCACTATCATCTGCTCTTTTATCAAAAGGTCGAACCTCAAAGAACCTGAGGTCTGAAACTAGAAACGATCAATTTAAACTTATCGTTTCCTATCCATAAAAAAACCGACAAAACGGAAAGACCGTCCTGCCGGATTAGCGGATTATAATAGACTATATAACTCAATATCTGGATACTTATCGTGGAACCACCGCATCGCAAAGTCGTTTTCAAACAGGAATACTAATTTATCGTGGCGGTCTTTTACGAGCATGGCACGTTGACCCGCCATTGATTCTTTGACATCACTTTCATTAACAATCCAACGTGCCACTTTTGAACCGACGTGCTCCATACGTACCTCGACATTATACTCATTCTTCATCCGATGCTCGAATACTTCGAATTGAAGCTGACCAACTGCCCCTAAAAGTACATCCTCGGTGTGGAGCGTTCGGTAATATTGAATTGCCCCTTCTTGTACAAGCTGGAGAATTCCTTTATGGAAATGCTTGGACTTCATGACGTTTTTCGCGGTTACCCGTACGAAAAGTTCCGGTGTAAATTGTGGAAGCGCATCAAAAATGAAGTTGGATTTACCGCCAATTACTGTATCTCCGATTTGGTAGTTACCTGTATCATGGAGCCCAATAATATCTCCGGCAACTGCTTCATCCACAGTTTCACGATCATCTGCAAGAAACTGTGTTGTCTGTGTCAGTTTGAATGTCCTTGAAATTCGTGGAACTGTTACGTTCATTCCGCGTTCGAATTTACCTGAAACAATACGGACGAATGCGATACGGTCTCGGTGCATTGGGTTCATATTCGCTTGAATCTTAAAGATAAACCCTGAAAACTCTTCCGAATACGGATCGATTTCTGTTTTATCTTTTGTTATTCGCGGTTGTGGAGGCGGTGAAAATTGTAAAAATGTTTCTAAAAATGTTTGTACACCGAAATTTGTAAGTGCGCTGCCAAAAAATACTGGCGTTAATTCGCCAATTGCAATTTTCTCTTCATCGAAATCATTTCCTGCTTCATTTAAAAGTAGGACATCTTCGATTGCTTGCTTGTAATACGAAGTTTCCATCATCGGATGCGGTTCTACGAGGCCACCCTCGTCATTTATAGCAAGGAAACGGTTGTCATCGTTGACACGAACCTGTTCAATACGCTGATTAAAACGATCATAGATACCTAGGAACTCTTTGCCCATCCCAATTGGCCAGTTCATGGCGTAAGACTGTATGCCAAGAACTTCTTCCAACTCTTCCATTAATTCAAGCGGTTCTTTCCCTAAGCGGTCCATTTTGTTGATAAATGTAAAAATCGGAATTCCACGCATACGACATACTTTGAATAGTTTAATCGTCTGCGGCTCAATTCCTTTCGCCGAGTCGACCATCATAACCGCTGCATCAACTGCCATAAGCGTACGGTAAGTATCTTCACTGAAATCCTCGTGCCCGGGTGTATCCAAAATATTAACGCGTTTTCCATCATAATCGAATTGCATAACTGATGAAGTGACCGAAATCCCACGCTGTTTTTCAATTTCCATCCAGTCAGACGTTGCAAATTTACCAGACTTTTTCCCTTTTACTGTTCCAGCATCACGAATTGCGCCGCCAAAATAGAGAAGTTTTTCTGTAATTGTCGTTTTCCCGGCATCCGGGTGAGAAATGATTGCAAAGGTACGACGAGACGCAATTTCTTCATTTATAGGTTTGTCCATTATATATTATCTCCTTCTGTTCTGCTTTTCTTAGCATAAGTTTATCATAGTGTAAACCGCAGTAGATCATTTGAATAAATACCGTTGCATCCAGGTCTACAAGCATTCAACAAAAACCAGTGTATTAAAGTTTATTATACCGTTTCCTGAATAAAAGGTTTAATCAGGCCCGCATCCCGAAAATACACAAAATAAAACGACCTTTCCGTAATTGGATTGGTCGTTTTATTCCTCCATCACCACAATACTATTACTTCTGATTTTAACATCATCGCGATGAGCACGCAATCTTGAATTACCCCCACTTTCACTTCGTTTAGAAGTGGGAGATTCCTAAGACCACTGACGTAACCGTCAGTTATTGATTAGGCTAACCCCGCAATCCCTGCGGTTAAAAGCCTTTCGGCTTCATTTTTTATATTTATACTTGCGTTAATATCTCTATCGTGATGGTCTCCACACCCTTGACAATCCCATTCACGCAAGGCAAGATTCTTAACGTCTTTGTTTCTATATCCACAAGATGAACAAAGTTGGCTTGATGGGAATGTTTTACCTACAGCAATAACTTGTTTCCCATACCATTTCGCCTTATATTCAAGCATCGTTCTGAATTGCGACCAACTTACTTCGCTAATTAATTTAGCAAACATTTGGTTTTTGAGCATATTGGATACTTGCAAATCCTCTATTCCGATAACATCGTGGTTTTTGATGATTTCGGAGGAGATTTTATGCAAGTAATCCGTTCTTGCGTTGCTAATTTGCTCGTGAATACGAGCAACCTTTATCTTTTGTTTTTGATAGTTTCTCGCTTCGCTTAATTTACATTTCCGCTTTAAGGCGGCCTCTTGTCGTCTTGAAAGAATACGCTGTGCTTGTATCAGCCTCTTCTCTAGTGCACAAAAGAACTTATGATTTCTATAGATCGTTCCGTCAGATAAGATCGCAAAATCCTTCAGGCCAACATCAACACCTGCAGATAAACCAGTTTTTGGTAACCCTTTAACTTCTGTTTCAACAAGAATAGATACAAAGTATTTACCCGAAGGGTTACGTCGAATCGTTGCGCTAAGAATTCTACCATCAATTTCACGACTTTTAGAAAACTTCACCAAGCCCAACTTAGGTAGCTTAACCATGTTATCAACTACTGCTATATTTCCGTTGGTATGCTTTGACGTGTAGGATTGCACGTTATTGCTCTTTGATTTAAAACGCGGAGCTTTGTTTTGTTTCTTGAAAAATCGTTCATATGAATCAGCCAAATTCTTTAAGGACGACTGAAGAGAAGTGCTATCCACTTCTTTTAACCAAATTGTATCTTCCTGTTTTTTTAATTGCGTTAACTCGGCGGAACAAGCGATATAAGACAATCCTTTGCCCGTCTCTTTGTAGATACTATCCCACTTAGCCAAAAAGTGATTAAAGACAAAGCGACTGCACCCGATTGTCTTAGCAATGAGGATTTGTTGTTCTATGTCTGGATAGATACGGAATTTATAGGCTTTGTTGATTATCATGTATTTTCACCTCGCTTCAAAAGGGTTATGTGACAAGAACAGAATAACCGTTCCGTTAAAGCGAATATTTTGGACTTTTTTCCAACCGAAATTCATCTCCCACTTATCACTGGGCTACGCCCTTGTCGTGAGTGAAGTGAGAGTCTTCTTTCGGTAAACAGATAAATGTCTTGTTTGACTATCCGCGCTTCTTCCTTCGTCATTTTCCTTTTGATTAAATAACAAACAAACCTAAAAACACTTTGATAATCTATTTAACACTCATGCTATTGTTAATATTGACTTTTATATATTCGTTACTTATTTTCGTTGACAAAACCTCTCGCCGAATTTCAAGATAAACAGTTTTGGTTAGCATCGGGCCTAGTGCGTCTGTTATGTTTCAATTTGGTCGTTTCCGTATTACCGTTACTTTCATCGACTTTTTTATACCAGCTTAATTCTGCTAAATGTTCTCGAAATAGCAGCGACATAGCATGCTTCTCAGCGCTCTGATCTATCACGTTACAGCCACTCCTTTACTGCTCTGATTTCCTACCATCGCAAAGTAAATAGATATTAGCTCTTCCGTCCTGTTGCGCAGCCGCATGTTCATGTAGCGTCTTTTGTCTTCATAGCCACCATGGAAAAAGGCATACTCAGTAAACGTGCCGTCTTTCCCTTGTTTAATTAACTTTAAATGTTCACTTCGGGCATAGAGATTCGTTTCTTTTAATTCGGCTCGGACGATTTTTAGTGCACTTTCAATAATTTCTACATAAGGCTTTTTCAATTTAAATGAGCCTGGTCTCTCTCTAAAATTGTTATAACCATTGGTAAGTAAATCATATTTTCAAAATGCGGTAATGCATCTGATGGAATAAACGCCATTAGATTACCCTACTCTCTTTACGAATGATGGGAACAAGTGCCAGTACATTATCAATAATAAAAGTACGTTTGGATCCTCGAAGATGACAATAGGCTCGGAAGGATACCTCACCAACCTGTAGGACTTTGATTCTTCGCTTACTGATTGAACCATCTTTAGCCATGTACATCATATCCAGTGACTCGTTGTACTTCAGTGACTTCAATAATTGGCCACGCACATTCGTTCCCCCTTTTCATCCATCATACAGAATATACGTTCGCTTTACAAGCAAATAAAAAGCATCTTGTGAGAGATGTTTTTAGTTACGATCACTATTTAGATGAACGACCTTTATGCACTGTGTACGCCCATTAAGTAACGTTCAATTTTAGATAAAAAAATAATGCCGAAGCGTTTAATGATATAACTATTTATAGTTCAATACGCTACGCCAAATGGGTATGAAACATAATCACAAGAAAAGAGATGACAACTTTAAATTTCATATCTTTAATTATTTTCATATCACCACATCCTATGTCTAGAGTATTGGTACATTTAAAGATTAACACGCCTTTATTAAGCCATTTTGAATGGAGCGTTAATGTTTTGTAAATATTCTCAAAGCCGCCTATCACTTTTCTATTGCATGAACAAAAAGAACGCCCGGATGGACGTTCCAATTAGATGGTAGTGCAAAAAAAGTTCCTTTAGTCAGGACCAAGCTAACTTTCAATTAATTAATAAATAACCCTGTACCAAACTTCTTTTCCGCTTCTTCTAGCGCGATTTCTGCATCTGAATGCGGATGTTTTATAGAGCCGATAATTTGAAAGTCCTCATGCCCTTTTCCTGCAAATATGATGATGTCTTCGGAATTTGCGACTGAAACTGCGTGGCGCACAGCACTTGGTCGATCACCGATACATGCATACTGCTTATGCAGCATGCCAGCTTCCAATTCAGATAGGATTGACTCATACGGCTCGTCTCTCGGATCGTCTGTCGTTAAGACAACATAATCAGCAACAGATGCTTTTTCCGCCATGATTGGACGTTTAATCCGATCGCGGTTGCCTCCTGTCCCTATGACGAAGATAAGACGGCTTCCTTCCTTCTTATATGGGAGGACTGCAGCAATCGCTTTTTCAATCGCATCCGGCGAATGTGCGTAGTCGACATACATCGTTAGCGGCAATTGTGTCGGTACTTGTTCCATTCTACCTTTGACGGCTGAAATCTTCCCTAGGTAATTTAGGATATCCTCTATAACCATTCCTTTAGCGTATAGAGCAGCGATTACAGCCAATGCATTGTAGACACTGAATTCGCCTATCAAATTCATAGCGACCCGGAACTCCCCATCAGGTGAAGTTAGTTTAAATACCGTTCCGTTTGCTGCAAGTTCGATATCCGATCCACGAAATACCGCTTCATTTTGAATGCCATATGTAAAGGCTGGGTAAGAAGTCATTTCCAGTAGCTTATTGGACCATTCGTCATCCGCGTTAATGACTGCAAATTTCCGTTTTTCCATGTCTTGTCCTAGTTGTGAAAACAATAAACCTTTTGCATAACCGTAGTGATCCATCGTGCCATGGAAATCGAGATGGTCATGCGTTAGGTTTGTGAAAACAGCAATATCGAATTCCGTTCCTGCTAAACGACCTTCTACGAGTCCGTGAGAGGAAACTTCCATCGTCATTGTTGTACAGCCTTCCTCCAATGCACGGGCAATCATTCCCTGTGTCGTCAGTACGTCTGCTGTTGTATTTTCAGTTTCATATAGTGTTCCATTCAACTCAAAGCCAATTGTTCCAGAAACTGCTGATACTTCACCTGCTTGCTGGAGTATTGCTTGTATGATGCCACTCACGCTAGTCTTTCCGTTCGTCCCTGTTACACCAATCATCGTCAGCCGTTTTGAAGGATAGCTGAAAAACCGTGGTGCCAACAAACTGATAACCCGTGAAGTATTTTCAACCATGACGCAAGCAACTTTAGTCAAATCGACGTTGACGGGTTTCGAAGCAACGATAACGCGTGCTCCATTTTCAATGGCTTTATCCACAAACTTATGACCATCCACTGTGAACCCTTCGATACAGACGAAAACCCCTCCCGCACTTACCGAACGTGAATCTACCGCAATATCTGTCACAGTTGGTGGGAGTGTCCCTGTTATTTGTTTAATAGGTAAGATTGATAGTAAATTTTTTGTATCCATAAAAACCCTCCATTTAATCTATCATTGCTGAAGTCACGTATGCTCGTAGCAACTTTGCAGACGCTTTCAGTGAATCGGTATGTGTCCGTTCTAAAGCATGAGATGATTCAATTCCTGGACCGAATAACGCATGCTTAACATCGAATCCCGCACGGATTGCAGCAGAAGCGTCTGATCCGTAATACGGGTAAATATCGAGTTTGAACGGAATATCTCCCGCTTTACACAAGTTCGACAAATGCCGTGTCAATGCATAATGATACGGTCCGCTTGAATCTTTTGCACAAATTGAAACCGTATATTCATCCGAAGTTTGACCATCTCCAATTGCGCCCATATCGACCGCTATGTACTCAACTGTTTCTTCTGGAATATTAGAGTTTCCACCATAGCCGATTTCTTCATTATTGGAAATATAAAAATGCGTCGTATGCGGAAGTTGTAATTTTTCTTCTTTTAATGAACGAATCAATCCAAGTAAGAGAGCTGTACTCGCTTTGTCGTCAAGATGACGTGATTTAATGAATCCACTTTCTGTCGTTTCAAAACGCGGGTCAAATGAGACAAAATCGCCAACTTCGATACCCAGTGCACGTGTTCCATCTGCTTTCGTCACTTTTTCATCTATACGTACTTCGATATTATCTGCGCTTCGTTCAGCTGTTCCGGCATTTTTATAAACATGGACAGACGTCTGGTGCATAAGAATTGTTCCCCGTACTTCTTTCCCTGAAGCTGTATGGATGAGACAATATTCCCCTTCCACTGCATTCCATCTGAAACCGCCAATCATATCCAGTTTCAAACGACCATCGCTTTTAATTTCTTTAACCATTGCGCCAAGTGTGTCCGTATGTGCTGTGAGCAGGCGATGACGTGAAGTATTAGAACCTTCAATCGTAGCGATGATAGCTCCTTTATTTGTCTTCTTGTAGGATACCCCGATATCGCTCAGTTCTTGCTCAATTAGCTCCATCACTTTTTGTGTATATCCCGATGGACTAGGTGTTTCAACAAGTCTTTTAAGTAGCGTAACAATCTGTTTTTCATCAAATACAGTTTGCATTTTCAAGTCCCCTTTCTTCCCCTTCAAAAGTAGCCGGCTTTTCGAAGTTTTACATCATATATTTTAAGTATAATGTAGATTTACCGAGGTGCCTAATGGAATACTTTTGTTCTAACTTTTTTCAATTCATAGTACCCTTCATAGTCAATAGCTAACGTTTGATTGTTGCCGTTTCTCACACCTTAAAGAATAGAAAACCGCTATCCATTATCGGATGAGCGGTTTTACTATTTTCAGCTTATTGCCGTATGGTGGAAATGCAAGTGACATTGGAATGGTTGTACTTTTTTTCATCATAGACTTGGCATGCGTAAATGTATCAAAACTAGCTTTTCCATGATACGAACTCACTCCGGAAGTACCGACTCCGCCAAATGGTAAGTTGACGTTTCCAACATGCGCAATTGTGTCATTGATGCATCCACCGCCGAACGGAAGGTTTTCAATGAAGTAGTCAGCAGCTCGACTATTCTCAGTAAAGAAATATGCGGCCAGTGGTTTCGGCAATTGACGAATCCGGTGAAGCGCATCTTCAAGGTTATCATATGTCAAAATCGGTAAAATCGGCCCAAATATTTCATCCTCCATTGAAGCACTATTCCAAGATATATTATCAAGAAGTGTCGGTTCAATGAATAAGTCAGAACGGTCAGAATTCCCTCCGCTTATTACATGAGTTCGGTCCGCATCAATAATTCCGGCGAGTCGGTTGAAGTGTTTTTCACTGACGATTCTTCCGTAATCTGGACTTTGCGAAATATCTTTTCCGTAAAATTTACGAATAGATGATTGAATTTTTTTAATTAGTTGTTCTTTGACAGTATGATGGACGAGAAGATAATCCGGTGCAACACATGTCTGTCCAGTATTCAAAAATTTACCCCAAACAATTCGCTCAGCCGCTTTTTGTAAATCAGCTGTCTGATCAACAAGCGCCGGACTTTTCCCGCCGAGTTCAAGCGTAATCGGCGTTAACCTTTCCGCCGCAGCTTTCATAATAACTTTCCCAACGGCCACACTTCCGGTAAAGAAAATATAATCGAATGAAGCGTGGATGAGTGCTGACGTTTCTTCCTGTTCTCCTTCTACGACTCGAATATAATCGGGCGCAAAAGTTTCCGTCAGTATTTTATTAACGACATGCGCAGTATGAACAGATGTCTCAGAAGGTTTAACGATGGCGCAATTCCCACCTGCAATCGCTCCGATAAGTGGCTCCATAACGAGCTGAAATGGATAGTTGAAAGGTCCAATAATAAGGACGGATCCATAAGGTTCATGAACGATGAAGCTTTTCGCAGGTTGAAGGTGGACAGGCGTTTTGACTGATTCCTCTTCCATCCAGTCTTCTAAGTGTTTAATCATATAAGTAATACTCGATAGGACGAATCCAATTTCCGTTACATAGGATTCAAAAGAACTTTTACGCAAATCTTTATGTAAGGCTTCCGTGATTTCTACTTCATTGGCGGTAATCGCTTCCTTCAGCTTACCGAGCATTTCTTTTCGGAATGCAGCGCTCCGTGTCTTCCCAGTAAAATAAAATGAGCGCTGGGAAGTTATCATCGATTCTACGTCTTGTGCAGTAAAATTCATGTTATCCCTCCATATTCTATTTCTTATAATCTTAAATATAATAGATAGAGGTTGCAATCATTATGCTAAAAGAATATCAATCACTTTTTGTATCTCAAGACCTTCTTCGAATGAAACAAGCAACGCATCTTCCCCATTTACGGCTGCAATACATTCATCTACAAGCGTTTTCACTGAATCAGAAGAAGTCAATATCTCAAAAGGACTGTCTTTTAATGCCATGCTAAGTTCCGACCAATTGCGCAGTTTCAGAACACCTTTATCTCCATACACTGTATAAGACAGTTCTTCTTGTTGGCCGATTCCTGAAATGCCGTTCAGGAGGAATGGTATGTCGCCTGCCGTATCGCCAAATGCAATGACGCTCGTTTCCGCAAGCGTTTCATCTATAGGATAAGTGGTCTGGTGGGAGATGATTTCCAGTTCACCAAACATCCTGTACATAAGCTGAAGATAATGCGGGAATACTTCTCGTGTAAAGCCACCTTGTTCACGTGAAGCAATCCATGGATTTTGCTGCCAAACGCGTGGCCAATGTGGAAAATAGGTTTGCAACTCAATTCGAACAACTTCACCGATTTCACCTTCATTAACAAGTTTCATCATATGCCTGACTGATGGACTGTAGATCAATGGAAAATGCATTGCAGTTTGAATCGACTTGTTCGCCGCGGCTGAAGACATAACCAATCCATCTGCAACATTATGTGCAAGCGGTTTTTCACAAAGTACATTCAAACCTTGTGCAAGCGCTTCCGTACTAAGAACAGCATGCGATACAGGCGGAGTTCCAATATAGACCCAGTTCGGTCTCAATGCGAGTACCTCTTCATAAGAGGATGCCGCATAAAGCCCATATGTATTCGCCATTTCTTGAAGACGTTTGTCATTTTCATCGAACAGCGCCACAATGAGTGCAGTATCATTGTTACGCAATTGATTAATAATCCGTTCACCGACAATTCCTGTGCCGACGATTGCAAATGTAGTCTTATTCATCTAGACAACCCCTTTTTGAAAGTTCGTTTTTACAAAGCTAATATCAATTACGCCTCGGCGTAATTGCGTCCAGATTTTGAATCGAGCTTGCTCGATTGACTTCTTTCAAAATCTGTGACATCCGCCGGAGGCTTAATCTTTATTCAGCGGGCGTTTGGACACCCGCTGAACAGGAATTAAACCCCATTCACCTCCAACCTATGGAGGTGAGAGATGAATAAAGATAGATAGGTCTTAGGATTCCTTTACACGCCTTCACGTTTTGAATGACAGCAATGAAGGGAATAGAAAATTTAAACAGCAAAGAATCTAAAGGAGGAAATGGACATGACAACAACTGATACTTGGTGGGAAACAATCTTTGAAGGTAATCTTTCATCGGGAATAAATAAAGAACGTCTGGTTGAACTTGAAGAAGAAAATTTCCTTTATTTTGATGAGGTGCAACAAATCGAAGAACCCATACACTGATAACGAATTCCACATACTAATTCATGACACTAATTTAACATGGACCATACGACAGCTTTTCCAGTAATTTACCGGGAAAGCTGTTTTTAAATATGGTTTACTCGATACTGTGCCATAGATAAAGTGCAGCATAACTTAAATAGGGTGTCCAATCAGGAAAATGAACAAGCATTTCATCGATCGTAGGCTTGCGGTCCATTCCCCATAACTTTTTCAATGCATTTTGTAGACCAATATCCGCCAATGGGAATAAATTCGGACGCCCAAGACCTGACATGAGAAAACTTTGCGCCGTCCATGGACCCACTCCACGATATGCAACCAATTCCGATGTCACTTCTTCATCATCCATTAGCGTAAATCGCTCAAGGTCCAGCTTCCCCTCTGCAATCGCTTGCGACAGTCCGATGACATATTCAGCCTTACGTGAACTAAACTGCAATTCACGCAGAGTGGAGACATCTAGGGACGCAATACGTTCAGCGGTGGGATAGCGCCAGACACCATCCAACTCACTACCAAACGTTTCCACGAAACGCTTGGTCAATGTATGCGCAAAGGAAAGGTTTAGTTGCTGATGAATAATACTTTTCATTAAAGTTTCGTACAAAGAAAAACTTTTTATAAGCGGCGTTCCTTCATATTCGAGGAAAAGTGCTCCAAGGTCCGTATTTGCAAAATGATTCCCGATGGCATCCAGCGGTTTATCAAAGTGAAAAATTGACTTAACCGTTTTAACTTGATTTTCATCAATCGCTTCTTCTATGTTAAATGAAGGGAATTGTTTTGTGCCTGTACTTTGTAAGTGGACAATATTCCCTTCCTTCATGGGAATGCGAACTGAACAACTATGCAAATCCACCGTATTTACAGGGTCTCTTGCAAGTCGCGCAATTGCTCGATCAAAATCGTAAACGAACGGCAATGAGAATTGAACGTCGATTAAAAACACCTCTTTCTTCATGATTCTATCGTTTATTATACGCTAGTAAAATAGTTTCCCAAAAAGTATTGACTTCCTCTACAGATTGGTTATAATAGAACTTGTGCAGTAAGCAGAAGCACTACTTAAATTCCCGGTTCCGTAGCTCAGCTGGGAGAGCACTACCTCGACAAGGTAGGGGTCGCTGGTTCGAGCCCAGTCGGGACCATTGGGTGTTAAACCCGAAAAAAGCCTTTAGGAACAAAGGTTTTTCTAAAAGCATCATCCTTCATTGGATGGTGTTTTTTTGTTTGATAATAATATTTAAATTCTTCCTTATGTATAGGGGCGGGTTCGGAGTATGGAGTGTAGACCGCTTCCCGCGCTGAGGAGTTCGATATCGAGAGAATTGAAAAATTCGAAGTGTGAATTCGCAGATGCTTGGCGCTTTGGGGATGCCTCTCGCCATGATCCTGGATATGCGCTTCGCATCCAGTCTCAGGGCTTCAGCTACCCCTTTGCCGCGCCTTCGCTAGAGTTTCCATTATAGATAGAGCTGTTAATTCAGTGTGTACATTTTAGATCGCTTAGCGCTTTAGGGATGCCTCTGGGGAACTGAAAAAGTTCTATACTATATCACTTCAATCCATTTTTCTTTAAGGTCTCCTCTTGCATCTTCGCTTTTTTACTTATACGGTAGCTATTTTTGTATACACCGTATAATGCGATGGCAAATGGAATTGATGCCATTAGAAATGTTTCAAGTGCTGTTATCGATTCCTGGTCAAACCATTCGAATTTGACGTTTAGAGTACCCAAATATAAGAGTAACGCTGACAGCCATCCCCCGAATAACGCGACAAGCTGCTTTAGTTTTTCTGCATTCATTATAATACCTCCTTTATCCTATAATTCTAAGACCCAAAAACACGAAAGTTAGATATGGCCTGTATTACTATCGTATTCACTATAATTTCATTCATTTCCGCTCCACGCCCGATTCTTTTCCTATTCCGAAATATATCTACAACACTGCATTAGATCGATTGAATGCAGAGGGTAATATCTTCAAAAAATACAAGGAACTTTCCCCCAATGAAAAAATGGATTCCGAACGCAAAAAATCCCTTCGCCTATTAGCGAAGGGATTTCCACTTTAAAAAACATTTATGTGGTTTTCAATTCTAGTCTTTGTGCAAGTAGAGACAAAGCGTAATTCACAACGAAGTACATAAGGGATATTAATATAAAGATTGGAATTACTTCGTTTGGAAAGTGTGCTTGAATGATTTTTGCATTATGAAGCAACTCCGGAAGCGCTATAACAACTGCAAGCGATGTATCCTTTAGAAGTGATATAAACTGACTAACAAGGTTTGGTACCATTCTTCGAAGTGCTTGCGGCAAAATAACAGTTCTCAACGCTTGAACATATGTAAGTCCTGATGAACGTGCTGCTTCCATTTGCCCTTTTTCAATAGAATTCAATCCACCACGGACAATTTCAGCTAACATCGCTGATTCAAAAACAGTCAATGCCACAATAGCGGAAACAGTTATGCTGAGATTAATACCCATCTCTGGCAGTGCAAAATAAGTAAATAATATGATTAGAAGTAGTGGCAAGTTCCGGATTGTTTCCACAACAACCGCTAGTAATTTTGAAAGGATAGGTATTTTAGCAAATCGTAAAGTTCCGATTGCCCCACCTATTATAAAACTGAAAAAAATTGAAATAAAAGCAACTTTTAACGTAACATAAAAACCTTCCATTAAAAATTTAAGATTATCTGGACTAAATGCACCTGAAAAATCCATTATGACACCTCCTTAATGGCTATTAGCAAGACGTTTTTCAAGATAAGATACGCCTAAGCTTAATGGAATGGTTATGATTAAATAAAATAAAGCGACAAATATGTACACATCAAAGACTACATAAGTTTTGGCCGAAATAAGGTCTGCTTGATACATCAGTTCCGTACCGGCTATGAGCGCCAAAATAGATGAGTTTTTCACTAAATTAATAAATTGGTTACCAATAGGAGGTACTACAATTTTAATAGCTTGAGGTAGGATGATTATTCTCATTGTTTGAGCATAGCCTAAACCTGACGACCTTGCAGCTTCCATTTGCCCTTTGGGAACAGACAAAATACCTGAGCGAATCGCTTCTGCGATAAAAGCAGACGTATAAATAGTCAATCCAATTGTTCCTGCAGTAAATCCTGAGAGCTGTAGTCCCAAGGACGGAGTCCCAAAATAAAAGAAAAACACAATAACGAGTAGTGGAATATTCCGGAAAAACTCTACATAAGCTGTGGCTATCCAACGAAGCGGTGCAAACAGAATAATTCTCATTACCGCGACGATAGCACCAATCAAAAAGCTTCCAATTAATGCGATAAGACTAATTAATAACGTAACTTTAAACCCATCCCAATACATATCGAAATAATTTATTAGAATTGAGAAATCCACAATCTTTCCACCTCACTTAATTCAATCAGGATGGGCAATAGATGCCCATCCTGATTGATCAAACTATTTTGTGAAACTATACATTGCCAATATAGAAACACCCTTTTACTTCAACAAACCTTCAAACCAACTGTTATAAACAGTATCGAATTCACCGTTCGATTTTAGTGATTCAAGCGAAGTGTTAAGCGCATCTACAAGTTCTTTTTCACCTTTTTTCACAGCAATCCCATAAGGCTCTTCTGTAAATTGTTCACCAACTAATTCAAATGAATCATCTTCAGAAGCCATTCCTGCAAGGATTGAGTCATCTGTTGTTAATACTTCACCTTTTCCAGCTTTAAGTGCAGTGAAAGCTTCTGCATAGTTTTCAAATTCTAAGACGGGTGCATCTGGAGCTGCTTCACGTATATTATCAGTAGAAGTAGACCCTTTTACAGCAATTACAGTTGTATCTTTTGTAAGGTCGTCAGTACTTTGAATAGGACTTCCTTTTTTCACAAGAAGAGATTGACCTGCATTGAAATATACGTCTGAGAAATCAACTTCTTTTGCACGTTCTTCTGAAATTGTCATTGTCGCGATAATTGCATCGATATTGCCTTTATTCAATAATGGAATTCTTGTTTTAGATGTTACTTCTACAAATTCAACTTTCGTTTCATCGCCTAGGATTTCTTTTGCTAATTGCTTAGCAACATCGATATCAAAACCTTCAACTTCTCCTGTAGCCGGATCTTTTAAACCAAATAATTTCGTGTCGTATTTTACACCGAACACAATTTTATCGCGTTCTTTAATTGTATCTAGTACATTTTTCCCTTCTGTTGCATCACTCGCTGCATTGTCGTCCTCCGAATTACAAGCTGCCAAAAGCATAACTGACATAATTGCAGTAATCGTTAATAAAAGAATCTTTTTTGTTTTAAACATATCAACATCTCCCCTTTTGTTTTTAATGATTTAATATACGGCTGAGAAAGACTTGAGCCCTTTCTTCTTGCGGGTTTTCGAAAAACTCAACCGGAAGTGCCTCTTCTAAAATTCTGCCTTGGTCTATGAAGACAATTCGATCTCCAACTTCTTTGGCAAATCCCATTTCATGTGTGACAACCACCATCGTCATACCTTCTTTTGCAAGCGTTTTCATGACATCCAATACTTCACCGACCATTTCCGGGTCAAGAGCAGATGTAGGTTCATCAAAAAGCATGATGTCCGGTTTCATAGCAAGTTCTCTCGCAATTGCGACGCGTTGTTGTTGTCCCCCAGATAATTGCGATGGATAGGAAGATGCTTTGTCAGGAATTCCTACCTTTTCTAAGTAATACATCGCAGTCTTTTTTGCCTCTTCTGCTGATTGCTTCAAGACATTCATTGGAGCCAGTGTAATATTTTGAAGAACAGTTTTGTGTGGATACAAATTAAAGTGTTGGAAAACCATTCCAATATTTCGTCTCAATTTGTTAATATCCGTTTTCTTGTCATTGACTACGGTGTCATTCACGGTAAGCGTTCCTTCGGTAATTGTCTCAAGCCTATTTATGCATCTAAGTAACGTACTTTTACCAGAGCCCGATGGACCGATGATGACAACTACTTCTCCATCTTTCATAGTGAGATTAATATCTTTAAGAACTTGAAAATCTCCATAATATTTATTGACTTGTTCAAATGAAATCATGCCTTACCCCTTTCTAACAACTTCGAACTCAAAAAGAACTGAGTTCATTGAATCATTTCCAATTTCTAAATTGTCATGCATGTATGCCATTCTATCTATTCACAATTTAGTTGTCAACTTGATTTTTTGAAAACGGTTACATTTGTTAAAAATACAACACGATTAGTACACTTTCAAAGTTATATCTTATTCTATTGAATGAACCTCCTTAATACAAAAAAGCCCGAAAGGTTGGTTTAAACCTTTCGGGCTTTCATATACGTTTCGTTATGTTTGTGCACCTTTCACTTTCGTTTCAGGCATTGTTTCATCAGGTCTGATATCTTCGAAGGTTTCGCCGGCTTCTTGTAAATCACGCGTTCTGTGTGCGATTCTTGATGATGCACAAGCAGCAATACTGGCAACGAGATCGTCAAGGAACGTATGGATTGCTTTTCCTTTTACTGTATCCAGTTCATTAATAATTCCTATTTTATTTTTGTCAAGATGACCGAATGTCGTTACTGCAATGGATCCATATGTAAATACGGCACCAAGTGCGATTGTTTCATCGACTCCGAAGAGTCCTTCATCCGATTCAACAATTTGTTGTAAAGGTGCGGACAACTTACCTTGTTCAGCAAGTTCATCCAGCTCGATTCCCACTAAGATTGCATGTTGGAGTTCACGTTTTCGGAGTACACCTTCAACAGATTCAATACAGTGATCCATTGTGAGGCCTTTATTGTAAGGATATTGCATTTCGTAGACAATTTCTGCAACCGATTCAAGCGTTACACCGCGTCGGTTCAAAGCT
This sequence comes from Sporosarcina sp. Y352, assembly GCF_056786535.1. Lineage (NCBI taxonomy): Bacteria > Bacillati > Bacillota > Bacilli > Caryophanales > Caryophanaceae > Sporosarcina > Sporosarcina sp. Y352. Next base: position 155,940 of record NZ_JBXCJE010000002.1, on the reverse strand, counting down.
GCTTTCGTTGCATCAGTTACAACTTTTGAATGAACTACCTTTTTGTCGTCATGCATTACTGTTCAACCCCTTTTGTAAGTAATATATAAACTTAACACAACCATTATACCTGACCTTGCCGATATGATACAATTTCACTATATACGCATTTTTAGGAGGTTTCATCTTGAAGAACGGTAAAATAGAGGACATAACAATCTATAGTAAAGAACTTGATGAGGAAATGCAGTTACTTATTCATTTACCACACAACTATTCCCCACTATATAAGTACTCAGTTCTAATCGCATCCGATGGAAAAGACTATTTTCAGTATGGACGAATTGGACGAGTCATCGATGGGTTGCTTGAAAAAGAAGAAATAGAGAACGTGATTGTCGTTGGCGTCCCTTACAAGAGCGTCCAGGAACGAAGGCGCATGTATCATCCTGAAGGTGATCGACGAGAAGCATACATCCGATTTTTGGCCCACGAGCTTGTCCCTTTTATCGATGATAATTACCCGACTTATCAAATAGGCACAGGCAGAGCACTCATAGGAGATTCACTTGCGGCTACGATTTCACTATTGACTGCTTTGAAATACCCTAATATATTCGGAAGAGTACTTCTTCATTCCCCTTATGTCGATGATTTGGTACTAGAAAAAGTGGAAGCTGCAAAAGATTCTTCTTGTTTCTCGATTTATCATGTGATCGGAACAGGAGAGAATGAAGTGTCCACACAGGTTGACGGTGTCCAGGACTTTCTTACACCCAACCGGACATTAAACGAGTTGATTGTAAGAAAAGGGTTTCCATACTATTATGAAGAATTCGACGGAAATCATACTTGGAAGTATTGGCAACCCGATATCCCCCGCGCTATAAAAATGGTATTTGGCCATTAAGTCAGTCTAAACGGACAATTTGCAGGATATTCTGTTATAATTGATTGTATGAAGCATTTAACAATAACTTTACCTAGGAGGTTTTCATATTGAATTATGGCGTTGTTGCATTTCCATCTAAGAAACTTCAAGATTTAGCGAATGGCTATCGGAAAAGATACGACCCGCATTACGCACTAATTACTCCACATTTGACGGTTAAAGGTGTTTTCGAAGCGAACGACCAGGAAATTGATGAAGTTTCTAAAGCCATCAAAGAAATAACTAAAAAACACGGTCCGTTCGAATTAAATGTTTCGAAAGTGGGTACTTTTGCCCCTATTACGAATACGATTTACTTCAAGGCCACTCTAAACGATGAATTGGCTGCATTGCATAAAGATTTGAATTTCAACTTTTTCGGTAAAGATCCTGAATATGCATTCGTTCCCCACGTGACGATTGCACAAAAGTTATCTTCCGGCGAGCACGACGATATCATAGGTCAATTGAAAATGATTGGTGTCGATCATACTGAAACGATTGATCGACTTCACCTAACTTACCAGCTTGAAGACGGCTCTTGGACGGTCTACGAAACATTCCGCCTCGATGAGGATAACTGACCGTTGTTCGAAGTAAAAATCGCAACTTCTGACCTTGAAAGAGAAGACGCATTTTTTGTCAGAAGAAAAGTATTCGTGGAAGAACAAGGAGTACCCCTCAATCTTGAACTAGATCCTCTTGACAAGACTGCAGTGCATTTCGTCGTCTATTCGGCCGAAACACCAATCGGAGCAGGTCGAATCAGAGTAATCAGTGATGGAATTGGGAAGGTCGAAAGGGTTTGTGTTTTAAAAGACTACCGCGGTAAACATCTGGGTAATCTCGTAATGAATGCACTTGAAGAGCATGCAATAAACGTAGATATGAAGAAAGTAACTTTGAATGCTCAAGCATACGCTGTTCCTTTCTATGAGAAATTAGGATATATTATTACTTCACCAGAGTTTATGGATGCGGACATTCCGCACCGTGCAATGGAGAAAATTATTATTGAATCATAAAAGGTTCGCATTGCTAAATAGCAATGCGAACCTTTTTCTTATTGTTCATTAGATATATGCATTTACTGATATACCTTTTCCTACAACTTGAGCAATGATTGGTGACAGATTAACGGGGTTTGGTAAGACGAATCCTTGATATGATGGAGGTATTTTAACAATAGGCTTACCTTCTACATCTCCCTTATCCTTTTCTTGTTCCCGAGAAAAGGATCCATTCAATTCATCCGAAAAATCCGAATCAAGCTTAACCCTGCCGACCTTTTCGATAAATGCGAAATCGTGGAGATCCATATTCAATCGGTTTGCGTACATTTGAGATTGTATTGGCTGAATCGGTAATATATAGCCCATTGTTAACACCCCATTTCCACATTTTCTATTAGTATATCCTTAAAGTGCTACCGTTAAACCTATTATTCTACTGTTCTGTACTTTTATTTTATTGCCGCCCAAGCATATCTTGAATATCTTTAATATTTACGGCTTTACCATTCTTTAAGATAGAGTTGACAAGCTCATCTTCAGTAGCTTGAGGAACATCTTTTTTGGCGAGTTTACCCACTTTTCGTATGATTTTCCTCACTTGCCGTTCATCACTGAAATCCGCATACTGGATTGCATTTGCAAGTGCAAACACTTCTTCCATCGGGACGCCTGTTTTTGATTCGATTTTCCGGAAAAATGAATCATTCATCTAATATCCCCTTTCTTAAACATAAAAACTGCGGCCCACAATAATGAGCAAGATGAAGAGAACTACGATGAGGACAAATGTCGAACCACCATAATTATCGCATTTATCGCTTTCATAACCGCCGCAACCACCGCCGCCATAACCACCTACATGCGAATTGCATCCGAACATAAATATACCCCCTTCCTTTCTATATATCCTATGCGGACACAACTAGAAGTTAGAGGGCTAAATGACTATTAAACCTTTCCTTTTGCTTTAAAAATGATAGCAGCAATGAAACCGAACAAAATAGCAGAACTAATTCCTGAACTTGTCACTTCAAACATTCCTGTCATTACACCAATGAGACCATGTTTTTCAGCCTCCGCCATCGCTCCATGTGTCAACGAGTTGCCAAACGATGTAATCGGTATAGTTGCACCTGCCCCGGCAAAATCGATAAAAGGCTCATACAATCCAAAACCGTCTAATACTGAACCTGCCACAACCAAAATACATAATGTATGCGCAGGCGTCAGTTTTGCGACGTCGAATAAAAGCTGTCCAACCACGCAGATAAGACCCCCTACAATAAAGGCGGTAATAAAAATCGAAACCATTAGCCACACTCATTTCATCGTTAATTCGATTGCGTGCGCGATACACGGAATCGTATCTCCTTGTTGGAATGATAACGGAGATAAGAGCGCACCAGTCGCAATGAGAAGGACACGCTTATATTCACCTGCCACCATTTTATCGATTATTTCCGTGAAAAAAATAGCTGCCGAACAACCGGCTCCACTTGCCCCTGCTAAAAAGGATGTGTCATCACCGTAGAATTCTTTACCTGCGTCCCGAAAGTTATCAAATACGTCAATTCCCTGATTACCTGCGAGCGTTTTGTATAACTCAAATCCGACTTTCCCAAGATCCCCTGTCATTATGACATCGTAGTCACTTACATCTTTCCCATGGCCTTTTAAATGGCGTGATAGCGTATCCGCCGCCGCGGGTGCCATCGCAGCACCCATATTCAATGGATCAGTCATTCCGAGGTCTATTACACATCCCATTGTCCCGCACTCTATAGAAGGTACTCCTTTTTTATATGGCGTGATAGTCGCTACCCCCGCGGCAGTGACAGTCCACTGAGCGGTCTCGGGTTTTTGCGCACCGTATTCAACTGGGTAGCGAAATTGGCGTTCAACCGCATTATGTTGACTAGACGCTCCCGCAATGGCCATTGTAGACATCCCCGACTCAGTCAACAATGCTGCGAGTAAAAGTGAGGATACAGATGTCGAACAAGCTGAAAATAAACCGATGTATGGAATTCCTAATGTACCAGCTGCAAAATTTGAAGGCGTCATTTGATTGACCAGATCACCAATTAACAGAAAGTCAGCATCACTAGGAATGGATTCAACTTTACTCAGAGCAATCATGCATGCGTCTTCTATCATTTTTGCATTCGCATGTTCATTCGTCTTCAAACCACAACGTTCATCGTCGTACCTTTTATCGAACTTATCCGCAAAAGGGCTTTTTCTTTCCAGAGGTCCCACTGTTACACCTGTCGCAGCAATGGAAGGTGTCGTTTTGAAAGTCAACAGACCGCGCCCTACCATGACACGACACCAAACTTAACCAGAATCGTTTTAATAAGAGCAACCACAAACGCCGAAAAAACACCGAATAAAATGACGGACCCCGCAAGTTTAAACATATTTCCGCCCACCCCAAGGACATAACCTTCGGACTTATGCTCGATAGAAGCGGAAATGACTGCATTACCGAAACCAGTTATCGGAACTGCACTTCCAGCCCCTCCGAACTGTGCAATTTTTTTATATAATCCAAAACCCGTTAGTAGCATCGCAAAGAATATCATTGTAGCCACAGTTGGATTACTGGACGTTCGTTCCGTAAAATCAAAATACGTCATATAAAATAATGAAACAAATTGACCCACCAAACAAATAGTTCCTCCAGTCAAGAACGCAAAAATCATATTTCGCAACAAAGGGGTTTTAGGTGAAATTTCTTTTTCTAATTTCGCATACTTTTTTTCATCCATCATGTCTCTTCCTTTATGAGTGATTTTAACTCTTTGATTTTTTCACCTTTCTTCTTTTCACTTTCCAATTTCATGAGTTTTTTTGTTTCCATCCATATTTTGCTGTCTGCAGATACTGTTACATCCAAATCAGGGTATAGCTTCTCCAGTTTCCCTTTAAGTTCTTTTTCAATTTTCTCTTTTTTGAATCTCGAAAATGTTTTAAGTGTAACTCCGGAAATGACATCATTTTCATGAAAAACAGTAACCGCTGAAGTGAGTCGTTCGTCACTTTTAAAGACCTCTTCTGCTTTTGCAGCATCTTCGTCAGAATGATTGTCAATACGAAACCCGTTTTCTGAACAACCTGATAGTAAAACAGCTGCGAGTAGCAATTGACCAAATCTACGGATATGCGTCCCCTCCAATTCCTTACAGTATGCCTTTTCGCTCTAATCTTTATTCATAATACTGGTGCGCCCTTACACTCCGAACTTTGTCGCATAAAGTATAAAGAATTGAAAAAAGGAGGTGTAAGTAATGGGATGTGGAAGAAATGATGATAGTAATGATAAACGTCGCGATGATAATTGTATTTGCGAAGTCGTCCGTGCAATTAAGCGGGTGCAAGACCTTAGGGATGATCGGGACTGTGACGATTGCAGTACCGACTGTTTCTTGACTCCACTTGGAGCTCTTGTCAGCCCATCACGTCAACGTGCGAACACACGGGTATTTATGCTATTAACTAAAGATGGCGATCCATTCAAAGCAATGTTTAATAAGGAAAACAGAAGACGGAGAGATTCAGTAGGTGCAAATTCATCAGATAAAGATAAGGATCACGATGGCTGTTGGTCGGTCTTTTTCAGAGTGCAAAACGTATTTGACAATTGCTGTGCTACATTAGAAGTACTAGAACCTCGTAAAGGTAGACATGGTGTAAACCTTATTAAGAACGGGAAAATCGATTTGGATGCGTTGTGTGACGTGGATCGTTTTGAAGCAACAGGTTCATGTATAACTGTGGACTTAAAATGTTTCTGTGGTATTCAATGTGTTAAGGACGTATTTATCGACTGTGACGAAGATTAATTTTATTACCCTGCAATGCCCAATCTGTCTGATCGTTAAATCGATCAGACAGATTTTTTGATATGTAGAGAAACGTCTGTTGATTAAACATTTATTCGCATAAAACGCTGGGGAGAAGGGATTGAAAACCACAATTTCTACTGGACTATTTCCAACCCGCTTTCGGCGAAATAATTACAACACTATTACCGAGAGGCAAGTATGGCTAGAAGCGACTCCGTCACTTCTAGCCATACTTGCCTCTCGGTCATACTGTTGTGATTAATCCCCTGCCGCGTTCCTACAATATTAAAGTGGAAAATGCAGTTGCTTCGAAATAAGTGAATAGATGAGCTTCTATAAAGATTGTAAGTGCCCGAAGATGAAATTTCGGGCACTCTTGCACGTTGTACATTGTATTCTCTGCTTACTTATGGCAAAGACTATGTGATGCTTTATATGAAAGTGACACTTCCTTAAAATAAAAGTAGAGATACTATAGAAGAAGGCTCGAGCGGTCAAAATTTTATATTTGGCCGCCTCTATCCAGATGAGAAGCGAGCTATTCTTTCGTCCCGAAAAGCTTTGGCACTTCTTGTACCAGTGTATTTGGAGAGCGACGGATGAACAAACACCATAAGATTATCGAAAAAATAAGTAGGGATGCGACGTGGTCGCATCCCTACTTATTTAGACATCTCGATAATGTTATAGAAATTGTTTAATTCAAAGCTATCCAAGAGCAACTGTACATGTAGTGCCCAGTGTGTGTTCAAGTTATTTCTCTACTAATCCCTAAATGGATTACCGCGCCAAAGTATTTCACTAATATTGCCCATTTCTACAGCAACAAATTCATTGTCTCCACCCTTGACTTCAATGAATAGTGTTTCGCCCTCAATCTTCTCTATTTTCCCTGTCAATGTTCCATCACTTAATACAAATTGAAGGGGTTGATAGGCTTGCCGCGGAAACGATGTGCCTAGATACATTATTCGCTTCACGATCGATGGATCGGCAACCGAGAATGATTCTATTTCTTCTTGCACCTGGTCTACATCTATCTCCTTTTCCTCCAGCCCCTCTTCAATAACATCTATAGTAGCCTCAAGCTCTTCCCCATCTATAACAAATACTGACGTGCTTTCCTCGACTGTGATGGCAATTTTCATAAAGACAGGCGGTCCATGAACAAATAATAATGGCTCATTTCGATAAATGATCAGCACATCCTTTTTAACCACAGTATATGCGCCTATATTTCGAATTGTCACCCGAAAAGCTGAAGGCGCCGTCTAGACGCGACAGGCATAAGACAGACCAGCGCAGTGGCGTTCTTTGCCACGTAGATGGTCTGACTTATGACCCGAGCGTCTGGCGCCTGAAGCTGGATCCACTGAAAAGCGCAAGGCGCCGCACAGCTCCGACAGGCATAGGACAGGGCGGCGAAGCGGCGCTCTTTGCCGCATTGCCGACCTGGCTTTCAAAGATCACAGCCAAAGTACGCCGCGTCCTGCGGCAATAAGGAAGGATGCAGTTCAATCCTTCCCCGCTGTGTAACTCACATCCTGTGAGCCTCCGAGGAGTTGGCGCCTGAAGCTGGATCCACCGAAAAGCTGAAGGCGCCGCGCACAGAAACTTCTCCAAACAAAAAAATTCACCGCTGATCTAAAGATCAGCGATGAAAACAGTAGCGAGGCCAAGATAAATAATAACACTTATAACATCATTTAACGTCGTGATAAAAGGCCCTGATGCAACTGCTGGGTCAATTTTCAATTTGTGCATTAACAAAGGAATGAAAGAGCCTGAAATTGTCGCGACAAAAATCGATACAAAAATTGCGGCACCGACTAACAGCCCTATCACAAATTGATCCTTCCAAACGTAAATGAGACCAACAACAAATAGTGCGCAGATGAATCCCGTCATGAGACCCGTTCCCGCCTCGCGTAGAAGCAACTTAAATTTACTTTCATCCTCAACGTCACCTGTTGCGATACCACGTACTGCAACAGCAAGCGCTTGAGTACCACTATTCCCCGCTGTTCCGGCAATCAGAGGAATGAATGCCGCAAGAAGTGCTACTTTTGAAATGGTTTCAGTAAACAGATCAATCAAATTTGCAGTTAGCATTCCAAGTACTAATAAGATAAGTAACCATGGAAGCCTCTTTTTCATCGCTGAGAAAGAGTTTTTGTCAAAAGTATCCATACTGGAAACCCCTGCAAGTTTGGAATAGTCATCAGATGCTTCTTCATCAAGGACGTCAATAATGTCATCAACTGTAATAATCCCTAGCAAATGATGTTGGAAATCAACGACCGGTACTGCGAGGAAATTATAGTCTTTAATCATTCGGGCTACATCTTCCTGGTCTTCCGAAACAAGAACACTAACAACCCGTTCACTCATAATGGAACTGATCAACGTATCTTCATGTGCAATGATTAGATCTCGGAGCGATATGACACCAGTCAGACGATAGGAATCATCCACAACAAAAATATAATAGATTGTTTCCGCTTTTGGTGCTTCACTACGCAAAATCGTCATAGCAGAACGAACGGTTGAGTTTTGCGGAATTGTTACGTATTCCGTCGTCATAATCGAACCTGCCGTATACTCTTCATAATGGAGTAAGGCTTTGATTTCGGCAGCCGCTTGTTTATCCATCAAGGTTAAATAACTAACAACTTGTGCTTTGTCGAGTTCATTCAGGACATCTACCGCGTTATCGACGAACATGTACGAAATCATGTCTGCTGCATACGTCGTGTCCATCTCCTGAAGGAACTGCTTATACTCGTCGTCACTAATTTCGCTTGTCTCGAAAATTTCTGCAAGTTCTTTCGGAGATAAGTATTGATAAATGATTTCTCGTAGTTCTGGTGTAACTTTCTCGTAAAACAGTGCCCGATCATACGGATGAAGGAGTAGATATTCATTCCGGAAAGATTTTATATCATGTTGAACGAGCGTCTCTATTAATTTCTCTTCATCGAAAATGACTTCTTCATTCATCTCTTCTTTTGTGTTCATAGCTACACCTTCCTTTCCATGTCTATCGTGCATTATTGATTTGAATATGGGTATTATAAACTAATATAAATACTAAAAGGATGATGAATTTATGAAATTCGATATTATTGGCGATATCCATGGTTGTTACGATGAATTTATGCAGTTAATTCAAAAGCTGGGATACACTATAGATACAGGTGTTCCCCTACATCCGGACGGAAGAAAAGTCGCCTTTGTTGGAGATGCCATGGACAGAGGTCCTGACTCAATCAAGATGTTAAATCTCTTATTCAAGATTCAAAAAAAACAATCTCTTCTCTATTCCCCGGGAAATCATTGCAATAAATTTTATCGATTTGCCAAAGGAAATCAAGTTCAACTCACACACGGGCTCGAAACTACGGTGGCTGAACTTGATGCATTATCAAAGGATGAACGCAGGCAATTTCTTAGTAATTATCGTAGTTTTTATGAAAGTTTACCATTGTATCAATCCTTGGATGTAGGCAATCTGATTGTTGTTCACGCTGGTATTCGCGAAGATATGATCGGTAAACCGCGGTCGGAAAAGATGAGAGTTTTCGTCCTCTACGGAGATATTACAGGACAAAAATTACCTGACGGAAGACCTCTTCGACGCGATTGGGCTAAGGAGTACAGAGGAACTCCTTATATCGTATACGGGCATACACCTGTAATAGAATCTCGCATCATAAATAACACTGCGAATATCGATACAGGTTGTGTCTTTGGAGGAAAGCTTTCCGCGTTACGTTATCCCGAAATGGAAATCATCTCGGTTCCATCACACCAGCCGTTCATCCCTGAAAAGTTCACTGATTTTGATTGACATTAGGGTTCAACAATTGTTTCATATCCACCGGGCTTTCACAGCTGAACTTTAGGTACTCACCCGTAAGTGGATGGGTAAATCCAATTTCTGCACAGTGTAGTGCCTGCCGCCCAATCAATCCACGACCGCCGCCATATAAATCATCGCCATGGAGCGGAAAACCCGCCCACTGCATATGGACACGTATTTGATGTGTCCTCCCTGTATGTAAAATTAGTGCAATTTCTGTAAATTTACTTCCATTTATCTTAGATTGTCTTTTAACTTCTACTTTGGTCAAGGCTTTCTGACCATCTTCACGAACAATTCTCTCGATGATACTGCCATCTTTTCTGCCAATTGGTTGTGAAATACTGAACTTTTCCTGCTGTATATGGCCCTCTACAATCGCCACGTATTGTCTGTGAAAAGCAGAATGTATCATCTGCTCACTTAATAGATGATGAATATGTCGGTTTTTTGCAACACAAATCAAACCTGAAGTATCCCTATCCAGGCGAGTCACAATATGAACCGTCGATGGCAATCGTTCAATGGCAAACTTACCGGCAAGTGAATTTGCAATCGTACCGGCTGGATGATCTCGTGACGGTATCGTACTTTGACCCGCTGGCTTATTAATAATAATAAGTGCATCATCTTCAAAGACAATAGAAAGTGGACCGGGCTCTGGGCGTAACCCGGGACTAGGTACTTCCGGCGGAAAGAAGACAATTACTTCGTCGCCTAATTGTAAGTGATGTCGAACATTTCGTTCAAATCCATTTACTGTAATAGTGCCACCGTCGTATTTCGTCGCTGTCAATGTCCTTTTGGAAATCCCTTTTGCGTGGAGGAATTCACGCAGGAGCAGACCCTCTTCATCTACATGAAATTTTAGTTGAAAACGTGCATCTCGCTCTAACGCATTAAACATCGCTGTCGATGAATGAGTCATGTACTCTTCTCCAAAATGGAAACGGTCGGAATCTTCCAAAACGCACTTTTTCTTGTGAAACTGTGTATTCAATTGACTTTACATCTTTATGAAGAAGTTGCAAATGATCCACTGTTACCATGAAATCTGGTCCTTTGACAGGAGTCAATATACATTTATGGTGCGCTGGGAGAACAAGCGATGAACCCACGGTGCGGAAAACCCGGTTATTGATGGACGCCATTTCAGTTAGCTGCATTGAAGGTAGTGATGGATGGATGATTGCCCCTCCCAACGCCTTATTATATGCAGTGGATCCTGAAGGTGTAGACATACATAGACCATCACCGCGAAAGCGTTCAAAATGGTTGCCATTCAGTTCAACATCCATCACAAGCGTTACGTCGGGTGACTTCACAGTCGATTCATTCAGTGCTAGGAATAGGGCACTGTCTCTTTCATTTGCATAGTTAATCTTGACATCCAGAAGCGGGTATTCGAAAACTTCAAAATCTTTACGAGCGATTGAGATAACAAGTTTCTCAATTTCAGCCGGCTTCCAATCTGCATAGAAACCTAGATGTCCTGTATGAATTCCAACAAATGCAGTTTCTTTCAGGCGGTATTGGTATTTATGAAAGGCATGAAGTAATGTACCATCCCCGCCAATCGACAGAACGATATCAGGTTCTTCTTCGTCAAACACCATGCCGAAATCAACCAAATAGTTTTTTGCTTCTCTAAGTAATCGATTTGATAAATCATCATTTCGTGACTGGATTGCAAATTTCATCATTTCTCTCCTCCTTTCCCATTATTTTCACCATAACGTCTCGTAGCCGTTTCCTTAAATGCACTGAAATATTGTTGTGCATCCTGTATTTCATTGCGGATTAAGGACATTTCTTCATCCAGTCGGAAAGCGGCTTCCGCGGCTCTTTCAAGCCGATGCCTAATTTCATCGGGCATTTCACCTTCATATTTATAGTTTAATGAGTGCTCAATCGATGCCCAAAAATTCATTGCCAATGTGCGAATTTGAATCTCCGCAAAAATGGTCTTTTCCCCATGAATTGTCTGAACGGGGTATTTGATAATCAAATGGTAAGATCTGTAGCCACTCGGTTTATTATTCGATATATAATCGCGTTCCTCTATCACTTCGAGATCATTCCGCTGTCGTAACGTTTCCACTACGGTACTGATATCATCAACAAACTGACACATCAAACGAATTCCCGCGATATCAGGAAGTTCGGCAGCAAGTTCCGGTGAAGGTTCGAACGGAATCCCTTTTTCAAGCGTCTTATCATATATACTCGCGAGCGGTTTTATCCGACCTGTCACAAACTCAACAGGCGTATGCACATCTTCCAATTCATACTGATTTCGCAAACCTTTCAATTTCACTTTCAGTTCATCAACCGCTTGTTTGTAAGGTTCTAGAAACTGATTCCACTGCCTCATCCGGATCCCTCCCAACTGTTAGTCCATTTGTTGAAGAATCGAACTAAATGCTTTCTCAACTGACGTAGAGAAAACTTCCCCGTAGTTATCATTACCCTCAATATTATAAATTAACATCAATAGTTCATCTCTGAATCCGGGAAGTACAATTAGTTCTTCTTGCCAAGAAATTGCCGGATCATTTTCCGTTGTCAATACATCTAGCATGAATGGCCATACTTCCTCAGGGAAATAAACGTGATTGTATCCTTCTTCCCCTTCCAACAGGTACACAAACGAAAGGTTGTCGGAATCTGTAATCATCTTCCCTGATGGAAGCCCCTGTGGTTTCTCAGCACCTTCTTCCAATAAAAAAAGGACCTGATCGTTGTTGCGCTGCGCTCTATGAATTCGATTTTGTATGTTCATAATTTCTTCTTCCCTTCATCTGTCATTACGTACATTCTATCATATGGAGAACGTGCATGCAGTTTAGAAAATGCGTTATTCCACATAAATTGGTATACTATATGTAAGGATAGATATCCAGCAATTACTCACACCACATAGGAAAGGGGAAATCGTCATGGATACGCGCACATTTCGTACAGTATTGGAGATAAATGCACTCCAGTCTCTAGGAGCTGTTCAGACATATGCAGGACAAAATAATACTTCAACCTCTATGTTCAATACGATACTAGAAGAAATGTTGGGTGACACATCCATAACGGACTCCTTATCCACTTCTACGTCCGCTTTACTTGGAAATAGTAATACAACTGAAAGTTTGAGATATAATGGGATTAATGGCGTTTTCAAACCTTCTAAGCTAAGTGCCATAATGGATGCCACTCAACAAGTGCAGCCTATTCCAATTGCCGCTACATCTACAACGAATGGCAACTATAGCGAAATTATCAGCCAAGCCGCAAAAAAATACAATTTACCGGATAATCTAATTTCTGCAGTCATCAAACAGGAGTCAAACTTTAACAATAATGTTGTGAGTCATGCAGGCGCACAGGGACTCATGCAACTGATGCCCGGCACTGCGAAGTTCTTGGGTGTCAAAGATAGTTTCGACCCCGCTCAGAACGTGATGGGTGGAGCGAAGTACTTAAGACAAATGCTTAATCAGTTCGACGGCAATGTTGAATTGGCGCTTGCCGCATACAATGCAGGTCCCGGTAACGTAAAAAAACACGGGGGAATTCCTCCTTTCAAAGAAACACAGCAATATGTCACAAAAGTGCTTGGCTATTTGAAAGTTTAACAATGATAATTTTGATTTCCATTTCACTCTGCAAGCTATTTATTTGTGTAAGGAGTGAAGGGTTGATAGAATATCAGTACAGTCAGAGCAAAGGAGATTGACAGAATGATGCGAAAACCTTTGATCCCTTTTGAGGAGATCGGTGCTACAAAGTTATCGGAACTTATCGACCTGTTTTACGCTAAAGTTGCCGTACACCCGGACCTATACCCGATTTTCCCGGACGACCTGACAGAAACAGCACGTAAACAAAAACAATTTCAAACACAATATTTAGGCGGCCCCAATTTATATACTGAAGAACATGGCCATCCCATGATGAAAGCACGTCATATGCCATTTCCCATTACTCCAGTTCAAGCAGAAGCATGGTTAGCTTGCATGGCAGAAGCGATGGATGAGGTAGAACTTGATGAAAAAATACGTGATATCTACTATAAACGCCTCGTCTTGACTGCCAATCATATGGTGAACAGGACCGGGGGAGAGATAACGTGAATCGACGAAATTTGATGGAGAATCCGGTTATTCCTTCCTCATGCAAAAGACCTGTCGAGTTGTATGTTTATATCGACCCGTTATGCGGAGATTGCTGGTCACTTCAGCCTTTACTTCGGAAACTGCAAGTGGAGTATGATCGATACTTTACACTGCGTATCGCATTGCGTACATCACTGCCCAAGATGAATCTTCAATCTAAGGAAAAATTCATTGATGAGCTGGCTTGTGAAAAAGTCCATCCCTCTTTTCCAAGCATTGCTGTTAAAACTGCGGAGTTTCAAGGTAAACGTGCCGGCTTCCGTTTCTTATCCAAAATGCTAGAATACTCATTTTTGAAATCTAGGAATGTCTTATCATTTTCGGTACTCCTTGAAATTGCAAATAAGGTAAATTTAGATGTCGACGAATTCATTCAGGACTTCTCTTCAAAAAATGTGTTGCGGTCTTTACAAGTCGATTTGTATATGGCAAAAGAAATGGAAGTCGACAAAGCCCCTACCTTCGTTTTTTTCAATGAAAACATTGAAGATGAAGGATTGAAAGTAAGCGGTTTGTATGACTATGAAGTGTACGAACAAATATTGGAAGAACTGATAGGCGGGCCTGTTTTCCCTGATATCCCTCCACCTTTAGAGGATTTGTTCCAACGATTCGATACACTTTCCACAATTGAAATTGCCAACATTTACAGCATCTCAGAGAAATCTGCTGAGCGTGAACTTAAAAAACGACTTCTTCAACAACATGTTGAACGCGTTTCCTTTCAAGATATAACACTATGGCGTAAAAAAAAGAGCTAATTCATTAAACAAGCATCGTCCCCCAGAATTTATGGGAGATGATGCTTGTTTGATTGGGAATGGGATGGATTGCGAATTCTGGAAGAGTATTCAAAGTTGACTGGACTACTATAAATTAGCACGATTGATTCATGGATATTTGGAGGTAAGTCATGACTATCTCACTCACAGACAATAACGATTCAAAGAATGCCATTCGTTTTAACTAAGCCCGCCATTTTCCGCCAACAGAAAAGAGCACTCACTCCTGGGGGGGAGTGAATGCTCTATATCAAAGGGAATGTGGGAAATGTTCACGTTCAAACAAAAGGGGTGTATGTTTGGTATGTGATTTATTTCACATCCTTATCTTATCACAAGATAATAGTAGCATCAACAATTCACAAAGAATTTCACAAGAACGTCACATTGACCGTTACACGAAGGCGGCTTACTTTATATTTTTCGAAATCTATGATAAAAAACAGCCTTATCCGCATTTAAAATAGGCGGATAAGGCTGTTTCTGTATTTTACTTACTTTTTCAAGAGCAGGTCCTCTAATTCATTTAATTTCTCTTCGAAAACACGACACGCTTCTTCAATTGGCGCAGCGCTCGTCATATCAACGCCTGCCTTTTTAAGAACTTCAATTGGATAATCGGAAGAACCAGCTTTCAAGAAGTTATTTACATAACGTTCAACAGCGGGCTCCCCTTCTGTCAGAATTTGATTGCTGAGCGCAACTGCAGCACTATAACCTGTTGCGTATTGATAGACATAATAATTATAGTAGAAGTGAGGAATTCTAGCCCATTCCAAACCGATTTCTTCATCGACAACCAAGTCTTCACCGAAATATTTTTTATTGAGCGCATAATACTCTTCAGTCAGTTTTTCCGCAGTCAAAGCGACCCCTTGCTGGTCAAGCTCGTGAATCAGGTGTTCGAATTCAGCGAACATAGTCTGACGGAAAACAGTTCCTCTGAAACCATCGAGCCAATAATTCAGTAAGTAAATGCGTTTTTGTTCATCATCAATTGTTTTCAAGAGATGATCATTCAATATAGCTTCATTCACTGTTGACGCAACTTCCGCCACAAAAATGGAGTATCCGCTGTAGACATATGGCTGGCTTTTACGTGAATAGTAACTATGGACGCTATGTCCGAATTCATGTGCCAGCGTGAATAAGTTGCTGACATTATCTTGCCAGTTCATTAACACATAAGGATTTGTTCCATAGGCACCTGAGGAATAAGCTCCAGAACGTTTCCCTTTGTTTTCACGGACATCGACCCAGCGGTTTTCAAGGCCTTCTTTGACGATGGAGACATATTCATCACCAAGCGGATGGAAACTATCCAGCATCGTCTGTGCTGCTTCATCATATGGAACTTTCATGTCAGCATCCTTTACGAGTGGTGCATACATATCCCACATATGAAGGTCTTCAAGTCCAAATACTTTTTTACGAAGTGCCACATAACGTTGCAATAAGTGGACGTTTTTGTTGATCGTAGAAACTAGGTTTTCATAAACTTGTTCAGGAATATGATTATTCGACATTGCCGCTTCACGAGCAGATGAATAATTACGGATGCGTGCGTTAACGTTATCGCTTTTCACATTCCCAGAAAGAGTCGATGCAAAAGTATTCTGGAATTCACCATACCTTGTATACATCGCTTTGAATGCTTCTTCACGAACGCGTGGATCGTCACTCTCTAAGAACCTCACATAGCGACCATGTGTTAACTCTATTTCTTCTCCATTTTCGTCTTTAACCATCGGGAATGTTAAATCAGCATTGTTTAACATGCTGAACGTTTCTGAAGAATTCCCTGTCACTTCCGATAGCTGGGCAAGAAGCGCTTCTTGTTCAGCCGGTAGTACATGTGGTCTTTGTGTATTGATTTCTTCGAATTCCTGTTTATAAAGACGAAGTTCTTCATGTTCAACAACCTGTTTGTTTAGTTCAGCTTCATCGATTGACAGAAGCTCTGGGAGGAAGAATGATAACGCAGTCGAAACCTTGACATAGAGTGATTTTACGCGACTATCCATCGCCTGATAGAAGCTGTTAGTTGTATCTTGGTCAGTCTTTAGATGCGCATATGTGTAAAGCCTGCGCAACCTCTCTGAGAGTGTGTCACGGTATTTTAGAGCATTGTATAATGCATCGCCGCCATTGGTTAATGTCCCTTTATAAGACTCTGCCTTACCGGAGAACGCTTCCACTTCAGTGTATTCTTTTTCCCACGCTTCATCTGTAGCAAAGATATCTTCAAGACGCCAAGTTTCCTCTACTTTTACTTCCTCACGCGTTAGTACTTTGTTTTTGTTTTCGGACATTTTCATTAATCCCCCTTCTCCCTTTATTTCGGGATACGAATCAATTCTATTTTCTCAATTTTCGCTCCACTTTGCAAGGAATCTTTCTGATAACAACTCAGAAATTTCTTCTTCACTTATAACTGTACTATCTTTAATGGAATGAACGCCAATGAAACGAAGATATTTCAAGTATGCAAGACATGCTTTTAGCTGTCCCTCTGACGATCCATTCAATCGGGATACATATCTTCTGACCTGGCTATTTGTAATTTCCATTATATTAATCCCTTCCCTCTTCATGTGATAGAGGAAAGCCAATTGCCATTCACAATCATGCTCCTTAAATACATTGTTAAAAAGAACGGGTAATCCAATCCATTGCGGAAGATGCGCAGGTAAAGTACGCATTTCATAGCACATTCTTAAAAAAGGATTATTTACACCTTTTCTATTCAATAATATGCATGATTGAATAAATTGATTTCGCATGGATATATAAATTGCTGTATACTTTCTGATTTCATTCTTTGATGGTGCTTTTGGGCGTGCAAAAGGAAAGACTTGAAGGGATAACGGCAAAGTCCGATGCATGCCGATATAACGCTTACCAGCAATACAAATTAGACTAGTGAGGTAGTGAAAACGTTCTGTTTGGGGGTTATATGTGAGTAGTGTAAGACCTTCAGGGGATGTATTTGTTAAGAAACTCTCATGAAATTTTGATAAATGAAATACGCCTATACCTACGGGCGCATGCACGAATTTTGCCGGCGTATGCAAAATCCAGATTGGATTCATGCCAATACTACGATAGCCATCTGATCTAGATTCAATGTCAGCAATCGGAATGGTGCTGCATTGAAATTCGATTGGTATTGATTCTGTTGGTGTAGTTAAAAGAATATCGGGTCTTTGTGTCAGCATTTTCAAAAAGGGTTCAAGTTCTACATCTTTCGCGTATTGTTGCAGAAACCCATATAATTGCTGTTTTCCTCGTAAATGTTTTTGTGACTCGCCTTCAGAAAAAAGGGTCGAACAGGATGCGCCTTTCATATGTGAAAAATGAGGAACTTTAATATCACCAACTTTTAACTGAACCTGTGTATTACATTGTTGGCAATAGAATAATTGTAACTGTCGCCACTGTCTCAATTTTTCTCTTTTTAATTTCCTAGTTAGTACAATGATTTCACCTTCGCCTGTTTTAGCTGTAAGAATAAACAATCCCCTCCCTCATCTTCAATAGTACGAAAATTCAAATAAAAACGCAAACAAAAAAGCTACCCGTTGAACTGCACCTCTAATTGTTAGGTTGAGCTAACAATTGGAGTGCAGTTCAATAGTAGGTAGCTGTTTTAAGAAATTTTAATCAATCTCCAAAGTACTGTTGCACTTTTGCAAACACATCAGTGTCCATAATGAGGTCGCCATATTCTTCAATTCTATGAATTGTCAAATTTGATGGATCTCCATATTCGGACATTACGCTAAACAAATCCGACTTACGCGAATCGTCC
The DNA here is from genome assembly GCF_056786535.1 of Sporosarcina sp. Y352. Lineage (NCBI taxonomy): Bacteria > Bacillati > Bacillota > Bacilli > Caryophanales > Caryophanaceae > Sporosarcina > Sporosarcina sp. Y352. The sequence continues at coordinate 137,545 of NZ_JBXCJE010000002.1, read as the reverse complement.
ATCGTATCGACATCATATTCCACATGTAGATAGTAGTTATCTTCAAATGAATACAGCGATGTTTTTACATCATAGTCTGCTGCTTTAACAGATAATGGAATGAGGTAATCAAAATCAGTAAAGACGAACATATTGTCAAGCCACTCGTATGCGATATCGTCTATCTCTGACATTTTTGAGTTATTTCCATCCGCATCATCGTCAAACATTTTCCCATGTTGAAATAACTTTTTAGGATCATCCATTGTAAATGGTGATTCTAATGGTTCGCCATCCTCTGACATTTGTGCTCGCGTGACAGTCACTTCAATACCGCCATTCATCGCGTGGACCTGAATCCACAATGGTCCCTCAACTTCAAATTCGGCTTCGTCATTCACTTCTTCCATCATTTCCCAGAATAATTCCTCGCTTTTATCGCGATTATACCAAACTTCTTCACGGGTAAAGCCACGCTCTTCTATATCAATATATGAAAGAAAGAACTTAACTGTATTTTCATTAATGCGCTCTATTTCCATCCCTTTTCTCTCCCTTCCTTGGAACAGGACAAGTCCAGTTCCCTTCAATGTGTGTAAAAAAACTGCAATGCTTATACTTACTATATGACCGTCCTCTACGATTTGAAAGGGTTACGCCTTAGGACGAATAATTTTGATAGTAATAGCATTGTAGAGAACATCCACCAGGAAAGCAAGAGAAATACAAAAAGCTGATAGGAATACGGCATTTTGCAATGTCAATCCCTATCAGCTTCACACTATTGGTTTGATTAGTTTACCATGCGCCGCGCTTCTTGCAGCTGATAGGCTCTTACTTTTCTCGGTAGGAATCGGCGAATTTCATCTTCATTATAGCCTACTTGAAGCCTTTTTTCATCTAGGATGATTGGTCTTCTCAAAAGACCTGGATGTTCTTGAATTAGCTCGTACAGACGTTGCAGTGGAAGACTTTCCACATCAACATTTAGTTTTTGGAATATTTTTGAGCGAGTAGATATAATTTCATCAGTTCCGTCCTCGGTCATTCGAAGAATTTCTTTTATTTCATCAATATTCAATGGTTCTGAGAAAATGTTACGTTCAGTATACGGAATCTCGTGTTTCTCTAACCATGCTTTTGCTTTTCTGCATGATGTACAGCTAGGTGAAGTAAATAATGTAACCATCATATGCTGACACTTCCTTTCAGTCGGCTCGAATGTTTTGATATATATTTTTACAAGTAAATTAGAATAACTTTAATCTGATTGCTTCTATTTTCTATTATACACGTATTCATTACTGATGAATACACTTTTCCAGAAATATTCATTGGCTCATACACTATTGTCACAATTCCACAACATTAAAGGCTTTTGTTGAACTTTAACAGTATGTGTTTGTACTCTCTACTGTTATACCCGAAAGGAAAAATAATTAAACATCCCTCTTTCAATTAAATCTATTTCTCATTTAGATTGTATCTAATTGAAAATAAGTACTTCATCGTTTAATTATCTACACTATATAATACGTCTTATAGTGGTAAAGGTTTCATTAAATAAAAAGAAAATCCAGAAACAGCAATCGCGTTCCTGAACTTTCTGTATGTCATGGATTGTAATTTACACCTGGTGAATATTTGTTTCCTGCATTCCATAGTAGATATTCGTTTATACCGTTATCCTTCAGTCCTTGGATTTGCGCATCGACTTCAGCTTTTCCATAACGCAAATAATTTCCTGATCCAAGCCATGGTGCACTAAAATCTTGTATCCAAGGTCGTGAGATCGGTGGATTGTCAAGCTTAGCTAGCACTGCATTTTCTAACTTGGCGTATTCAGAAACCAATTTATACGGTTCAAGGTCCGGCTTTTTAATACCAAAATAGGACGTCCAGTGACTTGGATAAATCATCGATGATATGACATCCACATTTTCCGATATCTTTCCGAAGTTCTGTCCGATGCCTGGCGCTTCCGGTAGCGTTGCTGCATAACCGAAAATATCAACTGATACTTTAACGCCATATGGTTTCAATTGCTCACGTGCATAGGCAACGAATTCCGTAATTGCTTCTACACGGCGTTGTACAGGGTCGAGTTCAGATTCCGCATAGGATTCATATGTATACTTCAATGAATCATGACGTTTTTCAAAGCCTTCCGGAAAACGAACATAGTCGAACTGAATTTCTTGAAAACCCATTTTAGCAGCCTCAATGGCAATATTGACATTGTGATCCCATACTTCCTTCATAAAAGGATTGACAAATGATTCTCCCCGTCCATTTTTCCATACGCTGTCGCCCTCCATGAATGATAAATCCGGACGCATTTCTGCAAGGACACTATCTTTAAATACAACAATACGGGCAATTGGATAAATTTCCTTTTCTTCAAGTGTCTTTAACATGATTTGCGGATCTTTAATATAAGGTTTACCAATACCCAATGCTTTCAAGGGTGAATCATCAGCAGGTTGATAGGTAATGTTTCCAAAATCATCTTTAATATCAATAACCATTGCATTCAGTTCTGTCTTATCTAGCAAATCTGTTAAATAATTAAAACGTTCACCGCCCGCAGAGTGCCCTGTTACGTAGACACCCCGAATTGCATCCGGGTATTCAAATGTCAGTCCTGAATCGAAGCTAAATAGCGTTGAGGAGGCAACTATACTCACATCTATTGCTTCAAAACCATAAGAGCGTTCGGCAAAATCTTCGTGTTTTTTAACTTCGTCGGCATCTGTCTTGATTGGTAGCGCAATTGCTAGAATAAGCAGCATAGCCGGTAACCATAACTTTGTTTTCATAACAATCGAACCATCCTCTCTTTTCAATCATTCTATCAAATTGACTACATGAATAATAGCGATATATAGAGAATTGCCAGTTTCCTTGTCGAAGAACGACCTAGTTTCATATATTAGCACAGCTGTCGATAAACCATTAATAAGTATAAAATACGGGCGGAAGGGATTAAAAACCTCATTTTTCACTGGACTATTTCCGGTCCGCTTACGGCTAATTAAAGACAACACCTTTACCGAGGGGCAAGGATGTCTAGAAGTGACTCCGTCACTTCTAGACACACTCTTTAGGGTAATCCTGTTGCGATTAATTGCCTGTCGCGATCCTACAATATTCAAGTGAAAAATGCTGTTGCTTTGAAATAAAAGAATAGATGCCTTTCTATAAAAGGTGTAAGTGCCCGAAGATATAATTTCGGGCACTCTTGCACGTTGTATATTGTATTCTCTTCTATGAAGTAGTAGTTCCTTAAGTTGAAAATAGAGATACTATAGAAGAAGGTTAGAGCGGTCAAAATTGTATTTTTGACCGCTTATCTCTAAATAAGAAGCGGTTTATTCTTTCATCCCAAAAGCTTTGGCACTACTTGTACTAGTGTCATTGGAGAGCGACGAATGAGCAACTAACATACGATTACCGAAAAAAATAAGGAGGGATGCGACAAAGTCGCATCCTTCCTTATCAAGACATCTCGTTAATCGTATATAGGTTGTTCGATTCAGAGCAATCCAATAGTACCTATACATGTACTGCCCAGTGTGTAATCTAGTAGCTAATCACACTGAAAAGGAATCAAATTCACGTTGTGAGCAAAGGACAAAATGTCCCGGTGATACTTCGCGCATGCTCACTTCTTCATCTTCAGTGTAGTTATGTGCTTTTGGGTTGTAGCTTTTACGCACACGGCTACGTTCATAGGCTGGATCTGGTAAAGGAATCGCTGATAGAAGCGATTGTGTATATGGATGTAAAGGCGCAGTATATAATACATCTGCGGGTCCAATTTCGACAAGTCTACCGAAATACATAACCCCTATCCGATCTGATATATACTTTACCATTGAAAGGTCATGCGCAATAAATAGATACGTCAATCCTCTTTCTTCTTGAAGCTCTTTAAGCAAGTTAACTACCTGTGCTTGAATCGACACGTCCAACGCTGAAATCGGCTCATCCGCGATGATAAATTCAGGTTCAACTGCTAGCGCACGTGCAATACCTAGACGTTGACGCTGTCCGCCTGAAAACTCATGTGGATACCGGTTCGCATGCTCGCGATTCAAACCGACTGTTTCCAACAACTCGTGGACACGTGCTGTACGTTCTTTCGAGTTCTTTACAAGCCCATGTATATCGAGCCCTTCGGCGATAATATCAAGCACTTTCATTCGAGGATTCAATGAAGCATAAGGATCCTGGAATATCATTTGCATTTTCCGGTTAAACTCTTTCAGTTCTTTCTGCGATTTTTTCGCATGCACGTCGATGCCATCATAGATAACTTCTCCGCCTGTAGCATTATAAAGCCGAATGATTGAACGGCCAGTCGTGGATTTACCACAACCTGATTCACCTACAAGACCGAGTGTTTCCCCTTTATAGATGTCGAATGTAATATCGTCAACTGCACGCACTTCATTCTTTTTCCCATAATTGAAATACTGCTTCAAGTTTTTGATTTCTACTAATTTTTCAGCCATTAACGGTCACCTCCTGCATTACCAACGTAGTAACGACTTCCAGGGAATCTCTTCATGCGTTCCATGACAGCCACTGGAGGATCCACTTGAGGCGCATCCGGATGCAGAAGCCATGTCGCGGCATAATGCGTTTCACTCACTTTAAATAAAGGCGGAACCTGTTCAAGGTCAATCTTCATTGCATATTCACTACGTAGTGCAAACGCGTCTCCTTTTGGAGGATCCAACAGATCTGGAGGAGTCCCTGGAATCGCATATAGTTTTTCGTCTATTGTATCGAGTGATGGCATAGAACTCAGCAAGCCCCATGTATACGGATGCTGCGGGTTGTAAAATATCTCATCCACCGTTCCCACTTCGACGATTCGCCCACCATACATGACCGCTACACGGTCAGCTACGTTCGCTACAACACCTAGGTCATGTGTGATAAATATAATCGACGTATCGATTTTCTGTTGAAGGTCTTTCATTAACTCTAAAATTTGGGCTTGGATTGTTACGTCCAAGGCAGTTGTTGGCTCATCCGCAATGAGTAATTTTGGATTACATGCCAGTGCAACAGCGATAACGATACGCTGGCGTTGCCCACCTGAAAATTGGTGAGGGTATTGTTTCATTCGCATATCTGGCTGAGGCATGCCGACAAGGCCCAATAACTCAATCGATTTATTCCAAGCATCGGATTTACTAAGCTTTTGGTGTTTCAACAACGGCTCCATAATCTGCTTGCCAATTGTCATTGTTGGATTGAGAGATGTCATCGGATCCTGGAAAATCATCGAGATGTCTTTTCCACGAACTTTTTGCATCTCTTTTTCAGAAAGTTTCAGCAGATCTTTTCCTCCGAATAAAATTTCACCATTTTTATATTCTGTGCTGGATTTAGGAAGCAGTCGCATGATAGATTTTGTCGTTACTGATTTACCTGAACCCGACTCACCAACAATCGCGAGGGTCTCCCCTTTGTAAACTTCAAAATTGACGCCTTGAATTGCTTTCACTTCTCCTGCAAACGTATGGAAGGAAAGCTCCAGGTTTTTCACTTCAACAATTTTCTCCATTTCACTTTCCTCCTTTAATCTTTCATTTTCGGATCAAGTGCATCACGCATTCCGTCCCCGATTAAGTTGAACGAGATCATCAGAATACTCAAAACAAATGCCGGGAAGAACAAAATATGCGGCTGATACTGAATGAATTTATAACCATCATTAATCAGCGTTCCAAGAGACGCTTCTGGCGCTTGAAGACCAAGCCCGATAAAGCTTAAGAAAGCCTCGAAGAATATCGCAGTCGGAATTGTAAACATCATATTGATAACAATGATCGCCATAATGTTCGGTAGTATGTGTTTGCTGATAATTCGTCTATCACTTGCACCTAACGTTTTGGCCGCCAAGACAAATTCCTGATTTTTAAACTTAAGGACTTGGCCGCGGACAATACGAGACATGCCGATCCATCCGGTTATCGATATGGCAATAATGATTGCCCAGATACCCGGTTCCATAATCATTAGCATCAGTATTACGATGACTAGCGTTGGAATTCCGATTAACACTTCGACAACCCGTTGCATAATGTCATCGGTTCGACCCCCATAATAACCGGAAATCCCACCGTAAATAACACCTATTACAACATCAATGAAAGCAGCAACGAAAGCGATGATTAAAGAAATTTGCGTTCCTTGCCATAGACGTGAAAACAAATCTCGTCCTAGGCTATCTGTACCAAACCAGTAATACTCGTCAACCTTCTTCAGTTCATAGAGATTGACTGTTTTTGTACCAAGTTTACCTTCACCATCGAAAATCCCTAGTTTTTCAAGTCCTGGAACTTTCGGTGGCAAGCTCGCATGCGCTACTCTTACATCCTCTGGATCATGTTCAACCATGTAAGGGCCAGCAAATGCCATAAATACGATAAAGATTAAAACAAACATACTAACGATAGCTGCTTTATTTTTCCGAATACGAAGCCAAGCATCTTGCCAGAAACTCAAACTAGGTTTCGAAATTCTTTCTGCATGTGAACTATCTATCGTAATCCGTTCAAACGAATCCTTTGGTAATTTATCAAAGTTTTTATTCATTAATTGGAACCTCCAGACAAACGGATACGCGGATCAATAATCCCATAAAGAATATCCACAATTAATATGATCACAATGAGGAGGACTGAGAAGAACATCGTCGTACCCATGATGATAGAAAAGTCGTTCGTGCTAATAGAAGTGACGAACTGTTCACCAATACCTGGAATTGCGAAAATCTGCTCTACTACGAGTGATCCTGTCAATAATCCAGCTGCGAGCGGTCCAAGTACCGTGACGAGTGGAATAAGCGCATTACGAAATGCATGTTTGAAAGCTATCTCAAACCAGTTTGCACCTTTCGCTTTCGCTAACAAAATATAGTCTGAACTTAATACTTCTATCATTTCTGTACGAATGAACCTTGCCGAGACGGCAATCGGGCCCATTGCTAGTGCGATGGATGGCAGAATACTTGACTTCCATCCTTCCCAAAGACCGACAGGCAGCCATTCAAGCCATACCGAAAAGACATATTGTAGCAGAACGGCAAAGACAAACGATGGTATCGAAATTCCTAGAATTGCGATTATTGTACTTCCATAATCCCAGACTGTGTTTTGCTTCAAAGCAGCAATCATCCCGAGAGCGATTCCTATTAAAGTACCGAAAATGAGCGCTTGGGCACCTAGAATAGCTGAGTATTTTAGTTTCTTCACAATTAGAGTAGTTACATCCGCATTTTTATATTGGAATGATACACCAAAGTCACCTTTTGCAAGGTTCCCCATATACCTGACGTACTGTACGGGGATTGGATCGTTCAAGCCATATTTCTCATAAACGACCTCCCTTTGCTCAATGGATAATTTTTCTGCGGAAGCTAACGGGGACCCTGGAAGCAGTTTCATAAGGACAAATGTAAATGATGCGATTAGAAATAGTGATAGGAACATATAAATCACGCGTTTTGTGATATACTTTGCCATTTTCATACCTCCTGGAAATTCGTATTAAACCTACTACATAGTCAATTTGCAATAAATTGATAAAATGAATTTTTAGTTTGTTCCATCTCAGTGAAAAAGAGAGTACATGGTCAGAAATACCCATATACTCTCTTTTCTATAAGATTTTAAGCTAACAAATTGTTATTCTTACTTTTCTGCAGCGTCGATGTACGCCCATTTGTAGCTATAGTCGCCACCGAATGGATGTGTAGCAAGATCTTTTACTGCTGGATTCATAAGAACCATTCTTCCGCGTTGATACTGAGGTGCAATAGCCACGTCATCTTCAAGAAGAATTTGTTCAGCTTTTGCAAAAGCTTCAAAACGTGCTACTGGATCAGTTGCGATTGTCGTTTTTGTAGATTCAATCAATTTGTCATACTCAGGATTAGAGTAGTTCATCTTGTTTTGTGGGCTTCCTGTTACGAACAATTCCATGAACGAGATTGGATCCTGGAAGTCAGGGCCCCATCCAGCTGATTGAATATCGTAATCACTTGTATCATCAAGTTCAAGACGTACAGCGAAAGGAACTTCTTTCAGTTTGATCGTCAAACCTGGAAGGTTTCTTTCAAGTTCAGATTTGAACCATTCTTGTTGTTTTTTAGCATTTTCAGTGTCTCCACCAAGGATTTCAAGTTCAACTTTATCTGTACCTAATGCTTTAAGTCCTTTTGCCCATGAAGCTTGTGCTTCTTCAACGTTATACACAGCGAATTCCTTGCTGTAGTCACGGAAATCTTTTCCGTCTTCGTCAAATGTGAAAGCAGTTGGTACTAAGAAGTTTGCAGCGATAGATCCATTGGCAAGAACTGCGTCTGCAAGTTCTTCTTTGTTATACGCTGTGGCAATTGCTCTACGAATGTCAGCATTAGCAAGTGGCGTAGCCTTACCACCACGTTCTTGGTTCATTTTGAAGTAGAATACTGCTGTTTCCATCTCATTGACGATGTCTGGATTATCAGCAAATTGCATTGCGTATTCAGCAGAAAGTTTTACACGGTCTTTCTTGCCTTGTTCATATAATTTAACTGCTGTTGCAGTTTCTTTGACAACGTCAACAACGATTTCATCAAGTTTTACAGTTTCTGCATCCCAATATTTATCGTTTTTAAGATATTTCCAACCGCTTGTACCATCCCAATCAGATAATGAGAATGGGCCGTTATAAATCATGGCGTCAGAGTTAGATGCATATTTGTCGCCTTGTGCTGTTACAAACTCTTCATTAAGTGGTAAGAATGTCCCGAAAGACATAAGTGATAGGAAGTAAGCAACCGGGCGTTCAAGTTCAATGATAAGAGTTTTATCATCTTCAGCTTTAATGCCTAGGTCTGCAATTTCTGCTTTCCCTTCGCCGATTTCAGTAGCATTTTTAATCATTCCTGCCATCAAGTACGGTCCGTAAGGTGAACCTGTGTCAGGATCAATCGCGCGCTGCCAAGCATATACGAAGTCATGTGCAGTTACAGGTGTTCCATTTGACCATTGTGCATCACGAATTTTGAATGTATAAGTCAGTCCATCTTCACTGATTTCTGGCTCGCCTTCTGCCATAGCTGGTACCGGAAGGCTTTCTTGGTCAAGGCGGTAAAGCCCTTCCATGATGTTGTTCAGTACGTTGAAACCAACTGCATCTTCTGAAATTGATGAGTCAATAGAAGGAATCTCTGCCTCTTCAATCAAATTAAGAACTTGTGCTACATCTTCAGCAGGTTCTTCAGTAGTTCCTTTGTCTTCTTTGTCTTTTTCCGGTTCTGTAGTGCCTGCGTCTTCATTTTTGTCGCCGCACGCTGCTAGGAACACGCTAAGTACAAGCATGATACTAATTAGCCACATAAACTTGTGGGTTTTCAAATCGATGACCTCCTCTAAATTGTCTGATAACTAGGTACCTCATTATTATACTATGATTATTTCAGTTGTACATACCTTTTTAAAATATCATAGTGTACTAACACAGATATTATTCCTATAATGCTAGATTGATAACGCTTACAGTAGGACTTTTTGATAAAACATTTATAAACTTTCTTCTGTACTATTGATTTTTTCTCTCTATACCATTACCATTACTTTGGAACGAGGTAGTTATTATGAGAACAATTATTCGTAACTTTCTAATCGCACATCTCCTAATTAGCCTTTTGATGCTTGTCTATTTTAAAGAGATGACTCTCCTCTCTTATATAAATGCATCTTTCATCATTGGTGGTATTATATTGTTCATCGGTTTGGTTTCACTTGTTTTTTCAACCGGTTTTTTTGATGTATTCACGGTGAGCATGAGAAAAGTATTTACATCTAAGAAACGAATGGAAGATGTCATGTCGATGCGAAAACCTTCAGAAATATTCACAGGGAATGTTGGCTCATTTCTAAGCGTTGGTGCACTCATCCTCGCTGTAATGGGAATCGCTCTCATTATCTTCTATCTATAAGTAGCTCGCCTATTGCATTCTTTTGTATTACGTTTTATAATGGTGAATAACATTTATAGCGAATGGCTTTGAAGGAAAAGAGTATTTCAGTATTCGTATTACAGAGAGCTTGTGGTTGGTGCAAACAGGCATACTAAACTGGAAGAATGGGATCCCGAGCCTGACAAGTCAACCCACTTGAGTTCGTTCAATTTAGCTTGATTTTTTTGAACGAACCATGTGGAAATTTGTCACGTCCCCCGCGTTATGGGAATCAGAGTGGCCTTCGGGCAATTCGGGTGGTACCACGGTTGATCAAACATCAGTCGTCCCTTTTTTACGGGGACGGCTGATGTTTTTTATGATTGAGGAGGAGATGTAAAGATGAAAACCATTTTTTCAGGCGTTCAGCCTACGGGAACAGTGACACTTGGCAACTACATTGGAGCGTTCCGTCAATTTACAGAGTTGCAAAATGACTTTGAATGTCTGTTCTGCATTGTTGATCAGCATGCAATAACAGTTCAACAGGATCCAGTGGAACTTGCAAAAACCATTCGTTCTCTAGCTGCAATTTATATTGCAAGCGGGATTGATCCTTCCAAGGCGGTATTATTCATCCAATCGGAAGTTCCGGCGCACGCACAAGCAGGATGGATGATGCAATGTATTTCAACGATTGGTGAGCTTGAGCGCATGACACAATTTAAAGATAAGACGGAAGGCAAAGAAGGTGTTTCGGTTGGCTTGCTGACATATCCACCACTTATGGCCGCTGATATTTTAGTTTATAACACTGACATCGTTCCAGTCGGCGATGATCAGAAGCAACACCTCGAGTTAACACGAGATTTGGCGGAACGTTTTAATAAAAGATATGGCGAGGTCTTAACAATTCCTGAAGTCCGGATTCCAAAGAACGGTGCACGCATCAAATCCCTTCAGGATCCTTCGAAGAAAATGAGTAAATCCGACCCCAACAAAAAGGGAACCATCTCTCTTCTCGATTCACCGAAAGATATTGAAAAGAAAATCAAAAGCGCAGTGACTGATTCAGAAGGCATCGTTACATTCGATATCGAGAATAAGCCTGGCGTATCAAATCTGCTAACGATTGAAGCTGCATTGTCTGGCGTGTCAATTGACGATCTCGTTGCGAAATACGATGGTCTTGGATACGGTGCATTTAAAGCGGGTGTTGCTGAAGCAGTTATTAATCATTTGACGCCTATTCAAGAAAGATATTATGAATTGTTGGATTCACCTGTTCTTGATGAAATTCTGGATACAGGTGCGGAGAAAGCAAACGCAATTGCGTCTGTCACTCTCGGTAAGATGGAGGCCGCGATGGGGCTCGGACGTAGACGGTAAGAATGATCACGATTGCGGAAATAACGAACAGTGTAAAATCTGCCGTACGTAAAATGAAATAGAATATTTGATACCACTCATATCCTAGTGATCTGTAGTTAAAATAGAAAATCATATTTGAAACTGTAACGACAATGAGTCCGTAGCTCATAAGGAATAGGAATAACCTTGTCATTATGCATCGTCCTTTTGATTTTCTTTGATTATATGACTGCATGCCCCTCTTTTAGACGAAAGAGGGGCTTTTGTGTGGGGTAAATTTAGAGATATAGTTGGCTGGCTTATATGGCTAGGGCAATTTGGAGTGTGGAATTTAGATTTCTTGGCGCTTTGGGGATGCCTCTCGCCATGAGCCTAGATTAACGCTTCGCATCCAGTCTTATGGCTTCGCCGACCCCTTTGCCGCGCCGGCACTGGAGTGTAACATTATTGATTGAGTTTTAGCTCAGAGTGTGGAATTTATACCGCTTGGCGCTTTGGGGATGCCTCTCGCCATGAGCCTGGATTAACGCTACGCATCCATTCTCATGGCTTCGGCTACCCCTTTGCCGCGCCGGCGCTGGAGTGTAACATTATTGATAGAGTTTTAGTTCAGAGTGTGGAATTTATACCGCTTGGCGCTTTGGGGATGCCTCTCGCCATGAGCCTGGATTAGCGCTTCGCATCCTGTCTCAGGGCTTCGGCTGCCCCTTGTCGCGCTTGCGCTGGAGCGTTCCATTATTGATAGTAATTCTGAGATGTATGCACTGAGATTATAATGTGATTACTATTTGATACTAATTTCATTGGAGAAAAAGGCACTATAGATTGCAAGTCAAATCTCCAATAACGAAATAAGCTTTCCTATTACATTGACCTTCCAGCGAAAGCGCGACTTCGTGGTAGCCGAAGCGATAAGACTGAAAGCGATCTCCTTTCCGGCTTATCGCGGGAGGCATCCACAAAGCGCTGAAGCGGTATTAGCCGGCTTTCTGGTTCGTTCTATATATACATACTGTTGTCAAACTCATTCTCTCATTTTATGGAATTAACATTTACCAATCTCATCCTCAATAACGAAATGTGCTTTCTAAAATAGACCTTCCAGCGCAGGCGCGACTACGTGGTAGCCGAAGCGATAAGACGGAAAGTGCCCTCCTTTCTGGCTTATCGCGAGAGGCACCACAAAGCGCCAGAGCGGTATTAGCAGAATCTCCGTTTCACTCTATGTATATATACTGTCGTTAATTGCCATCGCGCTGTTTATAAACCGGATCCAATACCTAACCAAGCAAAAAAAGACGCCCCTTTTAAAAGGGACGCCCAACCATTTAAATTTAAATCTTTTTGAACACGAGTGTAGCGTTATGTCCGCCAAAACCAAGAGAGTTGCTCATTGCATAAGTGATGTCGGCTTTACGTGCACCTTCAGTGACATAATCAAGATCACATTCAGGATCCGCATTGACATAATTTGTTGTCGGTGGAAGAATTCCTTCTTGTAGCGCCTTCACTGTGAAGATTGCTTCCAATCCGCCTGCCGCACCAAGTAAATGACCCGTCATTGATTTGGTTGAACTCATTGCAAGTTTATAAGCATGCTCACCGAAAACTGTTTTTGCTGCCATTGTTTCGTATTGATCATTATACGCTGTGCTGGTCCCGTGGGCATTGATGTAATCGATTTTGTCAGGACTGATGCCGCTGTCTTCAATCGCTTGCATCATCGCTCGCGCACCGCCTTCGCCACCAGGTGCTGGAGCTGTTATGTGATATGCATCACCTGTCGAACCGTAACCGACCATTTCTGCGTAAATTTTCGCACCGCGTGCGACAGCATGTTCATACTCTTCAAGAATGAGAATCCCCGCACCTTCTCCGATTACGAAGCCGTCACGTTCCTTATCGAAAGGACGTGATGCAGTTGCTGGATCCGGATTTAGTGATAAAGCTGTGTTTGCACAAAAACCAGCAACAGCCATCGTTGTAATCGGTGCTTCTGCCCCGCCGGTAATCATGACATCCGCTTCACCTCGACGGATGACTTCAAATGCGTCGCCTATTGAATTCGTACCTGATGCACAAGCTGTTACTGTACATGAATTAATGCCTTTTGCACCGTGGTAAATGGAAACTTGGCCGGCTGCCATATCCGGTATCATCATTGGAACGAAAAATGGACTAACGCGGCGGTAGCCTTTCTCTTGGAACGTTAGAAACTGTTGTTCATGTGTTTCCATGCCACCGATGCCTGATCCAATCCATACACCTGTACGAAGCGCTAAGTCGCCTTCAAGTACCAGGTCCGCATCTTTCATCGCCATAATCGAGGATGCAAGCGCAAAATGCGTGAATCGGTCCATTTTACGTGCATCTTTCCTCGAGATGTACGTTTCGATATCGAAGTCTTTAACTTCTGCTGCTACTTTTACAGGAAACTTATCACTGTCAAGTCTTGTCAATGGTCCAATTCCAGACTTGCCTTCTAATGCCGCACTCCATGACTCCTCAGCGGAATTCCCCAATGGAGAAACAGCACCAATTCCTGTAACTACTACACGTTTTGTTTCCATAGCGTATAAACTTCCCCTCTATATAAGATAATTCGATCAGTTATTGCCAAACCATTTTGAAACGTATTTCCCCAATTCTTAACGTCCCCACTTGATGCATAAAGCTCCCCATGTTAACCCTCCACCGAATCCAACAAGAACAAGGACATCATCATCTTTTACTTTGCCTTCAGCTAAATCATCGACAAGTGAAATGGGAATAGATGCCGCAGATGTATTACCATATTTATGAATTGTCTTCGACATTTTTTCGACTGGTAAACCAAGTCGTTGTCTAGATGCTTCCATAATTCGGATATTTGCTTGATGCGGAACGAGAAAATCAATATCTTCTTTTTGAAGACCCGCTTTTTTAATAACATTTTCAGCCGTTTCTCCCATTTGACGAACAGCAAATTTGAATACTTCGCGGCCGTTCATGACAAGTTTTTCATCCTGGTAAAGATGTTTGCCGCCACTTCCGTCTGCACCAAGTTCGAATGACAGAATTCCACGTCCTTCACTCACTTTTCCGATGACAGCAGCACCCGCACCGTCTCCGAAAAGAATTGCGGTATTGCGGTCTTCCCAGTTGGTGATTTTTGAAAGTTTTTCAACACCGACAACGAGTACATAATCATAAGTTCCCGAATCGATGAATTGTTTCGCAGTTACAATACCATACATGAAACCTGCACATGCCGCTGAAACATCCATTGCTGCTGCATGTGTTGCGCCTAACTGTTCTTGAAGCATAGTAGCTACAGAAGGAAACGGTCGGTCCGGTGTTACTGTCGCAACAAGGATTAGTCCGATTTCTTCTGGCTTAATTCCTGCTTTATCAATCGCTTCCACTGCGGCATTGTAGGCCATATGAGAAGTATTCGTTGAATCATCTGCAATTCGTCTTTCTTCGATGCCTGTCATTGTACGTATCCATTCATCTGAAGTATCTAAACGCTTCTCAAGGTCCGCATTCGTTAAAACTTGTGTTGGCACGTATTTACCCATGCCTAATATACCAGCATTCATTTCGCATCCCCCGCTCTTTATCATCTATTATTAGTACCTGCTCTTAACTATAAAAGAAACAGGCTGATTTTTCAACCCGCTGACACTTTTTCGCCAAATAAACTTCTGATTCCATGGAAAATAGTTTCTCCAATGCACTTGCTGTGCTATGATAAATAATGAAATAGTAATGTAGAGGTGAATTCGATGAGATACGTAATGACATTTTTCTGGTCTTTCTGTTTAATCACAATGTTGAACTATGTAACTGGTGCAATTGCCAACGTACCATTTGACTTCATGGCAGGTGTGGTTGTTTCTTTAATCGTTGGTGTAGTCGTCATCATCTTGGGTGAAGCTTTACCAAACGGCGAAGTTGCAGATAATTGATCAACAAAAACCATCTCCCACGTCGGAGATGGTTTTTTATTGGATAAACCATAGAAAAAGCCACGGAATTCAAGCGCCGCGGCTTTTCTTTTAGACTAGCTGAATAACCAGTTTTCCTTCTTCCATAGTAAGAACGAGCTTATCATTCAGCTTGAGATCGCCTTTAATGACTTCTTTTGCAACAATTGTTTCAACATGGCGCTGGATGAACCGCTTCAATGGACGTGCACCGAAATCGGCATCTGTTCCTTCATTAATAATCCAATCAAGCACATCTTCGCTGTATTCCAAAACAATTTCCTGCATGCGTAATCGTTTGACGAGGTCTTCAATCATTTTTCGTGCAATCCTGCGGAAAGAATTTCCTGTTAGCGAATGGAAGATGATAATATCATCCATTCGATTTAATAATTCAGGTTTAAAATGATTTTTTAATTCAGCCATAACGAGATCTTCTGCGGCATGATTTTCTGTATCGTCCAAACCATGAAGCAAGTAGGCTGAGCCAATATTCGACGTCATGATGACAACTGTATTTGTGAAATTTACGAGTCTTCCCTGACTATCGGTAATCCGCCCGTCATCTAGCACTTGTAGCAAGATATTTGCAACGTCCGGATGTGCTTTCTCGATTTCATCCAACAAGATGACCGCGTATGGATTGCGACGAACCGCCTCTGTCAACTGCCCGCCTTCTTCGTAACCGATGTAGCCAGGTGGTGCGCCGACCAGTCTCGATATACTGTGTTTCTCCATGTATTCCGACATGTCGATGCGGATGAAATGATCTTCCGAATCAAACAGTGTTGCAGCAAGTGTTTTCGCTAGTTCAGTCTTTCCGACGCCGGTTGGCCCTAAGAACAGGAATGAACCAATAGGCTTGTCTGGATCTTTAATACCTGCACGCGCACGCCATACGGCTTCCGTTACAAGTTGAACCGCATCATCTTGCCCGATAACTCGCTCTTCAAGTGTTTCACGCAAACGCAGCAGTTTTTCACGTTCACCTTCAACGAGTTTCGTCACTGGAATGCCCGTCCATCTCGCAACAATCATTGCAATTTCTTCTTCCGTTACTTCTTCACGGAGCAGTCGATTTTCCTGACCATCTACGAGGATGGCCTCCAGTTCATGCAACTCTTGCTCAAGCGTTGGGATTTTTCCATAAGAGAGTTCCGCTGCTTTGTTTAAATCAAAGCGATTTTCAGCATCTTCCAGTTCGCGCCGGAAACGATCTAGTTTTTCGCGTTTGTCCTGAATGACACGCAATGCCGCTTTTTCCGAATCCCACTGCTCACGCATTCCTGCGGACGAATCTTTCAGTTCTTTCAATTCACCCCGCAGTACGTCTAGACGGTTTTTACTCACTGCATCTTTTTCTTTACGCATAGCTTGTTCTTCAATTTCAAGTTGCATAATCCGACGTGTCACTGCATCTAATTCAGATGGCATCGAATCGATTTCAGTACGAATCATCGCACTCGCTTCATCGATTAAGTCAATTGCTTTATCCGGCAAGAAACGTTCTGTTATATAGCGGTCCGATAAGGTTGCCGCTGCGACAATCGCGCGGTCATGAATGCGCACGCCATGATGAAGTTCGTAGCGTTCTTTCAAACCCCGTAAAATTGATACGGTATCCTCCACGGAAGGTTCGCGTACAAGTACCTGCTGGAAACGACGTTCTAGTGCTGGATCCTTTTCGATATTCATGCGGTACTCATCGAGCGTTGTAGCCCCGATACAATACAGTTCGCCACGTGCTAGCATTGGTTTTAGCATATTTCCAGCGTCCATTGCACCTTCAGATTTTCCAGCACCGACAATGGTATGGATTTCATCGATGAATAGAATGATTTCGCCTGCACTGTCTTTCACTTGTTTCAGTACGCCTTTTAAGCGCTCTTCAAATTCACCGCGGTATTTTGCACCCGCGATAAGTGAACTCATATCAAGTTCGTAAATTTGACGGTCTTTCAATCCTTCAGGCACGTCGCCTTTCACAATCCGCTGTGCGAGCCCTTCTACGATTGCTGTTTTCCCAACGCCAGGCTCACCGATTAAAACAGGATTGTTTTTCGTCTTTCTCGATAAAATCCGAATGACGTTTCGAATTTCTTCATCACGTCCAATAACTGGATCCATTTTACCTTTTTTTACTTCTTCGACAAGATTGCGTCCAAATTGTTCAAGAGGTGTACGCTGGTCTTCTTGTTGTCCATCCATTCGCATAACCATCCACCTTTCTATAGGTTAATTCCGACTTTGACTATCTTTGACTAATTAAATTATAGGATGAATTGAATTTGTTGTAAAGTATTTGCACTGGATTGTAAACAAGGACAAACCTCTGAGAAGAGGCTTTCCTTCTCAGAGGTTTGTCAGTTGCTAAATAGATTTCGAGGAGCGACGACGACACCATCCTCATCAGCATAAACGTAATGATTTGGCGTCCATTCGATGTCTCCGAAGCGTAACACGATATCCCGCTCCCCATTACCCACTTTTATAGTCTTCATTGGATTGCTTCCAAGCGCAAGAACACCGATGTTGTGCGCTGAAAGTTCAGTTGTATCGCGGACACAACCATATATAATTATACCGGCAAGCTTACGTGTTTCCGCAATTTCACCTAGGTTTCCTCCAAGTAGTGCACATCTTTTGGATCCGCCTCCATCAACCACGAGAACGCTGCCCTCGGGAATTGTTTGCAGCGCTTCTTTTACTTGAACGTTATCTTCAAATACTTTAACCGTTGCAATCGGACCAGAAAAGTTTTTATTTTTACCATAAGATTTAAATTCAATGGCACATACTTGTAACTCACTTGCAAAATCGTCACACACATCAGCTGTATTTATCGACAAAATCATCCACTCCCTTTATGTATATCATTCGACATTAATTCCAGATTCCTTTTTTACCAGGTATTAATTTAAAGCTATGTTTGAATTACGTTCGACTTTGTAGATTTTTCAAACAAAAAAACTGCATGACTCATCTCTAAGTCACACAGTCTGGATATTGGTATCATCTAACGCCAAGCGCTATTTTTGCATAGCGTGACATTTTTTCTCTAGACCATGGTGGATTCCAAATGATGTTAACATCAACATTTTTCACTTCTGGGAGTTCCATTAGTTCTTGTGTCACGTTGGCAACGATTTGCGGCCCCATCGGACAGCCCATCGATGTAAGTGTCATCGTAACTTTTGAAGTACCTTCTTCGTCGAGTTCAACATCATATACAAGCCCTAAGTTGACGATATCGACACCTAGTTCCGGGTCAATTACGTTTTCCAGTGCGCCCATCATACTGTCTTTCATATCCTGACTCATCTACATCCCTCTTTCCCTGCGTTTGATAGTCCCATCATAACAGAGTTTGCTCCATCATTTCAAATGAACAGCAAGCCACTCCGCAGCTCCTAGCATTCCCGTCCTCGAAACAGCGTGCCCTGCATTTTTATCCGAAACAAATTTAATGTTGTCGGGCGTGTCAGTATATGCTGCTTTGACGGCCTTATAAAAGTTATGCGTCGGTTCATAAGGCACTACTGCATCCTGCTCACCATGCCAGAAATAGACAGGTCGCTTGTTTAGGAGTGATGGGTTTTTCGTTAAATCGAACGTTGCTAATGTTGCCAGTAGCTTCTGCTTTTCTTCAATTGTTATAGGTAATTTAAAACCGCGTCGCTCAAACTCAGCCATTTGCGCTTTTGCCAACTGAACGAATCCTGGTGCGCCCATCATAACCGCTGCCGTGTCGATCCATTCATAAAGGGCAAGACATCCGAGCGTTGTAATGCCACCCATCGAAGTCCCCGCCAAACCAATTTTCCCTGTCGGATGAAGGCCCCGTTTGTGCAGTCCGTCATGCAAGAAACCAGCTTCTTCTATGGAGGTTAAGACAATTTCCCAAAACCGCAAACTCAACTGAACTTCGTCCAAATCCTCTCCCCTAGCGCCATGCAGATGCGCATCAGGCAGTAGAACCCGAATACCTTTTTTCGCTATATTATATGCGTAATGCAAATTATGTTCTTTAGCACTCGTAAATCCATGGAAGAAAATAACGACAGGCACTTGTTTGTCTGCAAACTCTTCTTCCACTATATGAAGTAATGGGATACTTCCCCAAGATTCGTCAGTTATCATCATAGACAATCACCTGTTCCTTTTCAATCTAGCCTACCAAAGTTTTTCTAATAAAACAAAAAGTACGGTTTATGCGTTGGAATTTTTTGACGTGCATCACACTTTAACGATAGACTAATTAACAGAAGGAGGCGTTTTTTTTGAAGCCACATTTAATCGTCCTCGACCTTGACGGGACGTTACTCACAGATGAAAAAGTCATATCAGATAAAACAAAAAGCACATTAAAATTAGCAGAGGATAATGGCCACCACATCATGATTGCAACCGGTAGGCCATACAGAGCAAGTGAAGTGTATTATCGTCAACTTGGGCTTAAGACGCCCATCGTTAATTTCAACGGTGCTTTCGTACACCATCCAGGCGATCAATCTTGGAAAATCATACATGAGACGATTTCGCTTCCAGTAGTCAATGATGTCATTGATGCAATGCAGGAATTTACGTTCCATAATATCGTTGCTGAAGTGATGGATGATGTATATATGCACTATCATGACGAAAAATTGCTTGATATTTTTGGTTTTGGGAATCCTACAATTACACAAGGCGACATCCGTAAGTTTTTACAAGTCAATCCGACTAGTTTATTAATCCATGCACCTGACGATAAAGTCGATACCATCCGACGGCATCTCGGTGACGTGCACGCTGAAGTTATTGATCACCGCCAATGGGGTGCACCATGGAAAGTCATCGAAATCGTTCGGCATGGGTTGAATAAAGCGGTAGGCATTTCTCATGTATCCAAATGGATGAATATTCCGAAAGAACGGATTATTGCATTTGGTGACGAAGACAATGACCTAGAAATGATTGACTATGCTGGGGTTGGAGTTGCAATGGGCAATGGAATTGACAGATTGAAATCGATTGCGGATGAAGTGACTGATACCAATAACGAAGATGGCATTGCACGTGTCCTTAGAGAGAGGTTACACTTGAAGTAACTATATGTACCCAATGGAGGAATTTAAATGAGAATTTTTGTGGACAGTGCTTGCGATCTGCCAAAGTCATTTTACGAAGAAAACGATGTTATACTTTTCCCTTTACGCGTCTTAATTGACGACAAGGAATACGATGACATAGCAACAATTGATGCGTTGGAAGTTTATAATGCCATCCGGAATGGTAAACAACCTAAGACATCACAAGTAGCTCCCGAGTTGTTCCTGAAAAAATGGAGAGAACTCGCAGCATCTGGCGAAGATGGCATATACATTGCTTTTTCGTCGGAGTTATCAGGTACATTTGATACTGCAATTATGACAAAAGATCAAATAAAAGAAACAAATCCAAGTATGAATCTAATTGTCATTGATTCAAGATGCGCATCTCTTGGTTACGGACTGCTGGTAAAAGAGGCGGTCCGTCTCCGTGATGCTGGAGAAGACGATGTGCGGACAATCGAACGTAAAATCCGTTTCATGGCCGGTCATATGGAGCACCTTTTCACTGTGGAAGATCTTGACTATATGGCACGTGGCGGGCGTGTATCAAAAGCAAGTGCATTCATTGGTGGTTTACTGAACATTAAACCTTTGCTCCACGTCGCAGGTGGAAAACTTGTTCCAATTGAAAAACACCGCGGACGTAAAAAAGTGTTGCGACGTATGACTGATTTGATGGCGGAGCGAGGCGATAATTTGTCTGAACAAACGATTGCAATCAGCCACGGCGACGATGAAGCTGTAGCACTGGAGTTGCAGGCAACGATTGAAGAGCTTTTCCATCCTAAAAGCATTGAAATACACCTAATTGGTTCAGTCATTGGCGCTCATGTAGGGCCTGGGACGGTCGGTATCTATTTTTTAAACAAGTTGAATAAATAATATTTCTCGAGGAGATTGAATGCATGAAAGTAGTCATTGTCGGAGCGATTGCAGGAGGTTCTACTGTCGCTGCTCAAATTAGACGAGCAGTGCCGGATTCAGAAATCACATTATTCGGACGTGATCCAGTACTGGGTTATGGCACATGCGGTATGCCGTACGTCATCGGTGGCTTAATCGATGAGAAATCGAAACTCGTTGGTGCATCACCTGAAGAATTTGGTGAACAGCGGGATATTAATGTCCAGTTAGCGCATGATGTTTTGTCCATTAACCGACAGAATAAAACCGTCGAGGTACAAAACCTGGAAACTGGACAGACTTTTACCGAATCTTACGATAAACTCATTTTGTCTCCGGGCGGCACTTCCCGTATTCCTGATTTGAAAGGTCTTGGCAAACTCCCTTTATTTACATTGAAGAATTTTGCCGAGATGGAAGAAATCATGAATTACATTGAACAGGAAAAACCGCAATCCTGTGCAGTCATCGGCGGCGGATTCATCGGCATCGAACTTGCTGAGAACTTCATCCATAAAGGATTGAAAACAACAGTTATTGATCGAAATGATCGCATTATGAATATTATGGACGCAGAAATCTCTGAAGTACTTGGGCAAGAGATGAAGGACAATCATGTAGAGATCTACTTCGAAGACGCCATTGAACGCATTGAAGGCAAGCGTTTAGTAATGAAAAATGGTGTGGATTTTGAAGTCGATTTTATCGTTGCGAGCATCGGAATCGATTTGGATACAAAACTTGCCATCGAAGCCGGTTTAGAAATCGGTCCTACAAAAGGGATTGTCGTCAACAGTTTTATGCAAACCAACGATCCGGACATTTATACGATTGGTGATGCAGCAGAGTCCAAAGATTGGTTCACCGGCAAACCGAAAAACGTCAAACTCGCATGGCACGCACACCGGCAAGCGTTCATTGTTGCAAGCCATCTGGCAGGAAAACCCGTAAAAATGAATGGACTGCTTGGGTCATCGATTACAAAACTGTTTTCACTGACAGCTGCTATGACAGGACATTCAGCGAAAAGTCTGTCGGATGAAGGCATCGCGTTTGGCACTTCCGTCTATAAAGGCCGGACGAACGCGGGCTACTATCCGGATCACGGACAGATTTTATTGCGTGTCCATTATGATCAAAAGTCTAGACTCGTCCTTGGCGCACAAGCCGTCGGTGACAAAGGAGTCGACAAGCGAATCGATGTCATCACTACCGCAATCATGGGCAAAATGACAATTGAGGATTTAGCTGCTCTTGAACTCGTCTACTCCCCTGCTTACTCTTCACCAAAAGATCCGGTGAATATGGTAGGTTATAAAGCGGATTAGTAGCCCCTCGAGTCTAGAAACTGGGCACTACGTGTAAAGTTACTATTGGTTCGCTTTGGATTGAACAGACCACTATACCATTATCGAGATGTTTTAATAAGCAGGGATGCGACTTTGTCGCATCCCTGCTTACTTTTTTCGATAATCTTATGGTGTTCGTTCATCCGTCGCTCACCAAAGACACTAGTACAAGTAGTGCCAAAGCTTTTCGGGACGGAAGAATAGATTGCTTCTCACATGGAGAGAAGCGGTCAAAGATACAATTTTGACCGCTCATTCCTTTTATTATGGTATCACTTTCTTACAAAGCATCACATAATCTTTCTGAAAGTTAATAGGGAATACATTATACCACGTGCAAGAGTGCCCGAAATTGCATCTTCGGGCACTTTCACTCTTTAATAGAAGCTCATCTATTCTTTCATTCAAAACAACTGCACTTTTCACTTGAATATTGTAGGAACGCGACAGGCGAATAATCACAACAATATGACCTAGGGAGGAATGAACTGCAATTCCTCCCCTAAAATGCGTGGCTAGAAGTGTCGTGATTAATTCGCCGAAAGCGGTCCGAAAATAATCCAGTGAAAATGGCGGCTCAATAAAAAAACACCAGGGCTACTAGCCTTGGTGTTTTTCCTTTTATTTTACATTTCCTGTTTTTTGTTCTTTTCTACCTTTTCTGCCTTTACGCCAAACTGTCAATAAGAATCCTAAGAACAGTACATATATAAGAATGGATGCGATTAGATAAGGGATATTGAATCCTTTGTCTTCATCAGCGATGTAAATCTCAGCAACTTCACGTTCCTGTACGATACGGAAAATCTCGTCTTTTCCTTCAAGTACCGTATCACCAGTAAGCAAACCGCGTAGTTTCTTATTTTCCCCGAATACTTCTTTCGGTATTTCTAGACTAGCCGTTTCTGTCGTATTATTTAGCGCGACAATCCATGTTTCCTCGTCATTTGAACGCTTAAAGACCGTAAATCCGCCCTCATTGTGCAGCATTTCAAAATCTCCGTTACGCAACGCTTCAGACTTGTTGCGCAGTGTGTTGAGGTCCCCGATATGCTCAATCAGTTCTGTATCAATCTTGAAATTCATAAGCTGGTGACTTTCAGGTGCTTGTTGTCCGTTCACAGCTATTTCACTACCGTATGTCATTACGGGTACTCCAGGAAGTGAAAATAGAGCAGTTGCTGCAATTCTCCATCTGGTTGGCGGGAACATTTTCGCTTCCACCATATCGAAAGTCAATCGCGGTCCTGTCAAATCATCGAACTGGATCATTTCCTTTTCAGTGTCATTTGAAAAAATCGATAATGGTGAAGAGTCCGCGTCAAATTGTGAAAACGATGCTCTCATTGCGTTTACTTTTTCCATATTAGGAGTAGAATCGAAGTCCGCATCACTTTCTTCATTTGTCACTACATACGCTTTCGGATTAGCCGTTTTCACAGCCTGAATGATGTCATTCAATAGAGCCGTGTCAATTTGTTCGATCTTTGTTAAGCGAACTCCGTCCAACTTATTCGTTTTAACAAAATCTGCAATCGTTTCTATCAAAGCCTGTTGAGTAGCTGTATCAGAATAATCCCAATCGATTATTCCTTCAGCGACGGGCACTGATTTCACTGTTCCTTCTGTCGCCCAGATATGATTCGAACTAACTCCAGCGAGTGGAAAATCAGCGATAACGGACATATCTTGCTTATGGATTGCATTAACCATTTCTGAGAATTCCGCGTCAGTCCCAAAGTGAGGATCAAATTTTGTGTAATCTAGCACTTTGTTTCCGTCATACGTTTCCGTCTCAAACACAGGTCCTAGCGAAATAAGTGTGAAACCCATTCCTGCGATATACTCCAAGCGCGTAGACACACCGGTGAAATCACCGCCATTGAACGCATTAAGGTCTTTTGCATCGACATCAAAGTCGTTTTTTCCGTCGCCATTGTTAAACCGGTCAACTAGTAAATCATATATACTTTCATCCTCTATTGTCTTTTCCGTTTCTGCAAATGCCCCTGATGGATTGAGGGTCGCTACCAGTAATAGAAAAGTTACAATAAGTCCAAACCATTTATTCGCTTTCACAAAATAGCCTCCTAATAAACGAACTGTCAACCGTCATTTTACCAAACAGAGTGACCGCCCGCCATCTATTACGCGAAAAACCTTCTTCTACACTGCGAAATAGGTCGATTTTGTGAAATTGGGAAGGATTAACGTTATCCACTGACCAACACTTTATTGTTTCCTTAAAATCAAAATACACTTGCCGGCAATTAGCCAGCAAGTGTATTATTCATTCTCTTCTGAAGATGTCCGCTTTTTCCGGGAAGTATAGAAGACAGAAACGACAAATAATGCCATTAACATCAAGACAACAATCAGAAACAGTAGTCCGATTCTCGATTCCATCCCCATTCCTCCCCGCCATTAAAACTTAAGTGAACCAGTTAATTCCTAACGGAGGTTGAATCCGAGGAGTAACGTCGCCACTAAGAAGACGAAGAATAGAATCCAGACCACCTTGACGCTTTTGTTCTTTGTAGAACGTACAAGAACCATTTCCATCATACCTATTGTTACAAGACCCAATAAGAATTTGACGCCGTACAACGCTGCGTTAAGCGAAGAGTATTCGAAGAATAGCAATGCGCCTGAAATTAGAATTAGTACGTAGAATAAACGTGCAATCATGTGAAGTATTTTTTTGCCTTTGGATTCGTTGTCCATGCCTGCAGCAACTAGGAATAGAATGATTCCGACAACCCAAGTGAAAATATGTAGATGTGTTGTGTTTGTTAATGCGTCCATACTTGTCACCTCATTTGTTATTATAACTACATAATAACCCTATCATAATCTCCTATTTCACAAAAGGAATATTGCTTACACAAACTTGTTTACAAGAGTACCAATGCCTTCAATTGAGACTTTCACCAAGTCACCTTTTCTCAAAAACGTTGGCGGCTTCATGCCTTTTCCGACACCAGCGGGAGTGCCTGTTAAAATAACATCGCCCGGTTCAAGCGTAACGAATCGTGAAATCTCTGCGATTAGTTCATCAATTTTGAAAATCATCGATGCCGTATTGCCATTTTGTCTAACTTCATCGTTGACCTTTGTAACAATCGATAAATCATGTGCATTCGGAATTTCATCTTTCGTCACAATATATGGACCCATCGGACACGATTCATCGAGACTTTTCCCTAGGAAGTATTGACCATGCGCAGTTTGTACGTCACGCGCTGTTACATCATTCGCAATTGTATAACCAAAAACATAGTCATAGGCAAGCTGTTTTGGAATGTTGCGACCTTCTTTGCAAATGACAACTGCGAGCTCTCCCTCATAATCGAGGTTATCCGTTATATCGCTATGAATTGAAAGTTCTTGCTCGTCCGCAGCAATGGATGTCGGAGATTTAGTAAAGATCATCAATTTTTCAGGCGGTGCATTCGAACCCATTTCTGCCGCATGGTCTGCATAGTTTTTGCCTACACACAGAACATTTTTAGGTGTTCTCGGAATTGGTGATAGCCACTCAATAGCCGTAAACGCATGTTTAAATTGATCTGCGTTCTCATCCTCCCGTGCCCGCTCTGCAAGTTTTGTCACTTTGTCAACGAAATCACGACCTGATGCGATACCTTCCGTGATTGTTTTAGGAAATTCAGCATCTTCATATGCTTCTGCAATGGCAATCATATCCCATACAGCTTCTTCCCTTTTCACTTTCGGACCGAATAATGTCCTACCTTCATAACGGAACGATAATAACTTCATCTGAGTGCCCACCCCTTCATATTGAAAAAACGTCTTATTCTAATTCATTACGACAAACGTTATCCTTTTTCCTCTTTATCCGGCAAATTCTTTCCATAAGTCGCTTTTCTCCAAAGCCATTCCAGTGGACCTAGACGGAATCTCGACAACCATAGCTCTGCGAATAAGACTTGGATGATAAATACACCAACTGCAATCCATATCCCTGTAGCTAAATCCACTTTGCCGTACATGCCAAAACCATAGGCATAGAAAATTAGTGTACCCACAATGGATTGTGTGATATACGTTGTCAATGACATGCGTCCCACTTTTGAGAGCGGACGGAATAATGTGCGAAACAGCGGTACCTGATAAAGTAAAAGCACTAGACCGACATAACCAGCACCTAAAACAGGACCGCCGAATAGCGATTGCAACATAATCGAATCTGATGATGGACCTCCTATGAAGGGAGCAGCCTTCATCCATATCCCGGCAGCAAGCGTAATAACAGTCACTATTAGAATGCGTCCTTTAAATTCACTAGCGCGTTCAATTACTTTCCATTTAGACAAACCCGCACCGACTAAGATTAGTGGCAATACGATGAATAGAGCAGTAAGAACCCCTGTCAATCCGTATAAAGCCCACTCAAAAAAACGGAAGGTGAAGATTTCGCCGAAATTTCCGTAAGCATACGCTTCTAGTGATCGTTCAATCTGATGAATATCAGCGTACCCTTCCATCATGGCATCCGGGCGCAATTTGTTTAAGTAGTAAGTCGCTGCATACACGATACCCGTAGGAATGATATACAGTACCGCGGCAAGCGGAAGCATCCATTTCTTTGGGATTCTAATGAAAGCAATCATGATAAAGCCCATTAATGCGTAAGTAAACAGGATGTCACCCATCCAGATGAACAACGCATGGAACAATCCAAAAAGCAGCAAAATCCCCATGCGTCGTGCAAGAACTGGAGCAAACGGTGACCTGTTGACAAGCGTTTTTTCATATTGCATGTTTATGCCATAACCGAACAGCATTGCAAAAATCGGATAAAAACTAGCCTCTACAAATATATCTATCCACTTGAAGTTTTCCACATCACCCGGTGCACTGAACCATGTATACGGATCCAAGTACAGATAAGGGGAATGGAAATGCAACATATTCGCGATAAAAATCCCGAGCAGCGCAATTCCGCGTAACACGTCAAGTGTCTCAATCCGATTTCCAAGCGTAGTTGAAGTTAATTTCAATTTCTTTCCCCCTGTATGTCCACAGTCCTTTCTCCATCAAATAAATAGAGGACCATCTCTTTAATTTCGATTTTCAAGATTTCTTCAATCGCTTTCTTATACAAATTCAACTGGATTCCATAACGTTTTTGCATTTCTACTTCCACTTCTTCATCAGAACCATAGCGTCCGCTGACCCGGTCCGTTTTATAATCTAGCAGTACCCAACCGTCCTTTTCTTTGAATAGACAATCGGCGATTCCCTGCAAGATTTGATAGTCACCATCTAGGTCATCCAGGGCATATGTAAACGGCAATTCCCGTTCAATGCGCTCAGCTGACATCAGTCGTTTTGCAATATCTTTATTAAAAAAGTTGGCTATCCGATTCGCATCGACTGCATTCGCTTCTTCAAAAGTCAGCAATTGGCGGGCTGTCAACTCTGTTATTAACTTTTCAATCGTAGAGACGCTACCTTTTTGACGAATATCAATATGCTGCATAATCGTGTGCATCGCCGTTCCGACTTCAGCAGCAGACAGCGCACGCGATTGCATGAATGCCGGTCGTTGATGCAGATACGCTGTACTTACATCTTCATTTCCCGAGATTACGATGTCTTCTTCCGCCTGTTGTTCTAGAATCGACAAGCGTTTCAACTCGCTGACTGTCTGTTTCGATCGCTTCGTTACGGACGAAAGAAACGGATAGGTCGCATCGAATCGTCGTTTCACTTCTACGAGCATATCTGAATCGACTTCTTCTACCGGAACGATTTCGGGCACCATCTCTTCCTCTTCTATACCCTCAATTCGCGTAAATAACGAGGAAACAGGCAGTGCATTTATATGCCAGTTTGATGAATCCATAATGGACTGACCCCCTGGCATAGTGCCAAATTTCGCGAATGATGGATGTCTCGCAACAGCCGGTCCAATCCAATCTAAGTACCCATTCGCACGTGATCGAGTATATTCCGGCAGCATTTGGTCAGGATCGACAAGCTGTGCATCCTGCCATTTCACAATCGATTTCTCGATGTCTTTTACAGAAGCAATAATTTCAAGCTGCTCTTTTGCTCTAGTCATCGCGACGTACAAAATACGCATTTCTTCCGCGCGCATTTCAAGTTCTTTCTTTTCCTTCATTGCTAAGAACGGCAATGATGTATACGTGATGCGATTATCTGGATCGATTGCTTTGACCGCCAAACCAAAATGCTGGTCAAATAGATAAGGTTCATTGAAATCCATTTTATTGAATTTCCGGCCAGCCCCTGCGATGAAGACAAAAGGAAATTCCAGTCCTTTGGATGAATGAATTGTCATCATACGAACGACATTTTCCTTCTCTGTTAGTGAACGTGCTGCGCCGAGGTCATCCCCACGCTTTCGCATCCGGTCAACAAAACGAAGAAAGCGGAACAATCCTCGGAACGAAGTCTTTTCATAATCAATTGCACGATCATGCAGTGCACGTAGATTTGCCTGGCGCTGCTTGCCATTCGCCATGGCACCCACCATTTCATAGTAATGTGTATCCGATAATACTTGCCAGATCAGTTCTGACAATGAACCCCGTCTCGCCAAGTTGCGCCAGTTCTCAAACTGTGTGAAGAATCGCTGCAGTTTTTCTTGTGTCGCTGGTGCAATACCGGCTCCACCAGTTGACACAAAGCGGTTCAACGCTTCAAAGAACGGCTCACTTTTCCCAGCAAGTCGAATTTGCGCTAATTCATTTTCTGTCATACCGATAAACGGAGCGCGCAAGACGGACGCGAGCGGAATATCTTGATACGGGTTATCTATGACCCGTAACGTGTTTAGCATAATCATTACTTCGAGCGCATCGAAATAGCCGCGCTTTAGTTCAGTATAAATCGGAATACCCGCCAGTTTAAATTCCTCAGCAATTTCGCCAGACCATGTCATTGAACGCATCAAGATGACAATATCTCGATACTCAAGCGGCCTCTTTTTATCACTAAACGCATCCGTCACTTCCGCGCCAGATGCAATCATATCTTGAATCTTTTTAATCATAAAGCGTGCTTCTGCTTGCGAACTTTTCAAGCTTTGTCCCGCCAGTTCAGTCGCATCGTCTAATTCTAGTTCGTCATCCGCTTCTTCGTAAAGAAGTGTTAGACCCGTCATCACAGATTTCTCAGGATAATTTGCGCCATATTTCAATGCTGCCGCGTCGTCATAGTCAATTTCACCAACACGCACGCCCATCACTTGCGAAAAAATGAAGTTTGTTGCATCCAGTACTTCTTTACGACTCCTGAAATTGGCATTCAAGTCGATTTTCAAGCCTTGATCTCCATCCGTTTCGGTGAAGCGATTGTATTTCCCTAGAAACAACATTGGCTCCGCAAGGCGGAAGCGGTAAATCGACTGCTTGACATCGCCGACCATGAACAAGTTTCCATCCGCTTCCCCACCACGCTTGACGAGCTGGATAATTGTCTCTTGCAACAAATTGACGTCCTGGTATTCATCGACCAACACTTCCGCAAAACGGTTCTTATAATCAACCGCTATATCAGATGGCACAATTACCCCATCTTCTACTTTGGATAGAATCCGCAGTGCGTAATGCTCTAAATCCGAAAAGTCGACAATCCCACGGTCTATTTTTACAAGTTCAAAACGTCTGCCAAAATCGATGACTAAGTCAATCAGCGTATGCATCGTCGGTGCCATCAACCGGATTTCATCGAGCAGTCGAGACGGTGTCCTTGTAAAATAGGACTCTTTAAGTGTGTTAATAATCTTTTTCACTGCATCACGAAGTGCTTTCGCACGTTTTGCCAATTCCTCGTCACACGAATCTTTGCGAATTGTAGCGGCCTTCACCCATTTCAGCGTACCAAAAAATGCATAGGTTTGTTCCCATGTACCTTCAGTTATGCGATGGATGGCTTCATTTATCCACAGTAGATCCGTTTCCGCCGTGGCCGCAAGCGGTTCTGGTCCGTCAAGCATAAGTGCAATTCGTTTCATGTCGTTGGTCAGTGCCGCCGCTTCCTCAAGGGTATGCGTGATAGCTGTTTTCAGCGGTCCGATAAATTGCAGATCATCTATGGAAGATCCGGCGTCGATTTCATACTGCTCCGGAATGAGGCGAAGCCACTGTTCCGGCACGGGATGGACGCGGGAATAATCATACAACCGGTCAATCAGTGTTTCAATCGACTGATCATTGCGGTCAGACGTGAAACTGTCCGCCAGCCGGTACATTGCTTCAGGATTTTCCACGCTATACGCATCCTCAAGCACAGCCCCAATTGTATCGTCACTCAATAGCGCTGCTTCCGTGCTATCTGCAATTCTGAATCCAGGATCGATGTCTATCAAATAAGCATATTGTCGAACGACATTCATGCAAAACGAATGCAATGTTGAAATCTGAGCTTTATTCAATAAATTCAATTGCCTGCGCAAATGTACAGATTCCGGCCTTGCAGCAATGGCTTCTTCCAGTGCCTCTGCCATTCGATGTCGCATTTCTGCTGCGGACGCATTAGTGAATGTAACGACGAGCAATTCGTCAACATCTATCGGATCGGTTTCATCCAACACTTTTTCAATCATTCGTGTGATTAATACTTTCGTTTTACCGGAACCGGCGGCAGCGGAAACAAGAATATCTTTTCCTGTCGCCCAAATCGCTTTCCACTGGGCATCTGTAAATGTCAGTCCTTCAGGTTTCAAGGGTATCTGCATCATCCGCAACCTCCTTACGCATTTTATCAAGTGACGTTTCTGGGTCCATTTCACTGTACGGCCTGTGCTGTGAAGAAGGATCTGTCGGATCGAACTGACAAACCGAACGGTATGAACAGAACTCGCACGGCATTTTGTCTTTTAATTTGTACGGGTAAACGCGGGTATCGCCCGCTAACATCGCGTCTCCTGCCTTTTGATGGCGCGTTCTGACAAATGACCGCATCATCTGTAAATCATCTGGAGACAAGACTTTTGAAGTTTTTGCAAACGTTCCATCTGTTTTAATGGAAGCCGGAACAATAGAAGAAGACCGTCCAATATCAGCGTCCATTCCGATAACGACTTCCGGATTATCGAGCAGATAGCCTCTCATTTTGTAGGATTTCACAATTTCTGCTTCTAAGAGTGTTGGTGTTAATTCCGTACCGGATCTGATCATCGGGTTATGGATATGCATATATAAAACACCCGCTGGATCCGCATGGATTCCGAGCCATTCGTCCGCATTTTCGAGTGCAACATCAAGATACGTCATCATTTGCAGGGACAAGCCGTAGTAGACTTCCGTTAGGTCAAGGCTTTTCGCAGATGATTTATAGTCGACAACGCGGACATAGTTTTTTCCGCTTATTTCTGTTGCATCGACACGGTCAATCCGCCCGCGCAGTTTCATCAAATCGCCCCGACGTAGTGGAATTTCAAGCGCTGGCAGTTCCTCGCCCGGACCAAATCCTGCTTCAATAGCAACCGGTTTAAACACAGTCGATTTCGCCTGCGTACTAAGTGAATAGATTGTCCGCTGAATAATGTGCATCAACTTTCGTTTAATATAGACATAACGGTTCGTCGACAATAAAATCCGATTGAAAAAGTATGGCGAAATGTCTTCCACTGCACCTCTTGCAAGATTCCAGCATTCCTCGCGCGACAACGCTGCCCATGACTTCCCGAGACGCATTGTTTCATCCGAAATCCATTTAAGCGCAGCGTGAAATAAATCACCGATTGCTGGTGCTTCCAGTGTAAATTCCGTCCGCTCGCGTAAGCCAAGCCCAAACGACGCATAATGTTGAAACGGACAACTGTAGTAGGATTCAATGCGTGATACGCTAGAAACAAATGATTCCCCGTATAACCCTGTTGTGATTTCGGATCGCAGACGTTCTGCATCATTCTTTGAATGCATCGGGCGCGTGATATGGCTTATCACAGATGACCAGTAGGGATCCTCTTCGTAATAAGCCATCACCGCACGCCATTCACGTTCCAGGACACCGGACTGTTCCGCCACTTTCAACTTCATGGAAACGTAAGGGAGAGCAGATCTTGGATGGCTGATGTAATCGAATTGTTCGGCTTCAAGTGGTAATTCGGATGGATCTGTCACAGCGATTTCCAGTGGCGTTCCCGGGAGCAACTGTCCAATTCTCGTTATATATAATGATGGAATGAGTGCTTTTCCTTCCTCGTCTGCGATTGGATACGATACATATAATTTTTCGCGCGCCGCCGTGAATGCACGGTACGCCATATATGTTTCATCCATCAACTTCATTTTCGAGGTTGGCGCAAGTTCAAAGCCAATTTGTGAAAACCATTCACGGTCTACATCTGAGAGAAGCCCTTCATTGTCCACTCGTTTTGGCATTACGCCATCATTTACGCCGAGAACAAACACCGCATCGATATCCATTAAACTGGAAACCTCAACAGATGTAACAGTCACTTGGTCGAGCGACGGCGGAATGCGGGCAAATTCGAGTGAATCAAACCCTTCATCCAATATGCGAACAGCTTCCACAACATCCATTTCCTTATCGCCAAACATAAGTACAAACTGATCGAGGACGTTAATCCACCCGTTCCATGCCTGTTCATGTTCCGTTGCACCAAGCAGACGCCCCGCTCGTTCTTCCTCAGCACGTAAATCGATAATTTTATCGTACACATGAAGTTTTTCCATGAATACAAACAATGCCTCCGTTACATCGCGGCCTGTTTTAGATCGTTTTAAACGTTGTTCTAAAGCCGCGAGCGGTTCTCTAATTGCATCCCGAATCATATGCAGTTGCTGCTCCATTGCTAGTTCTTCATCGGTTTGTACATTTGTATGCATTTCGAGCCCACGGTACTTTTTCACGCGCCAGCGAGTGTCGTCGAACCAACGATGTCCATGAATTCCATGTGCAAGTACGTAGTTTTCAAGTCTGTCTGCCCTGTCACGCCATAGTAGTTTCGTTTCCCTATGCGGGAAAAACAAATCCGTTTTAACAGCACGGAATACCGATTCATACGACCATCCCATAGTCACCGCTTCTAACACTGAACGCGAAAACTCAATGAGTGGATGATGCAGCATAGGCTTTTTCTGGCTGATAAACACTGGTATATCATAATGCGGAAAAATAGTTTCAATCAGTTCATCATACTTTTCAGGCTGCCTGTACAGGATTGACATGTCTTTGTACCGTTTCCCTGATATCATCAGCTCACGAATTTTGCGTGCCACTGCATGGATTTCTGCACGCCGGTCAGCAGATTCAATCAGAACGACATTGCCTTCAGATGGTTTTTGCTGCGCTGGATAGTGGTCGAATTCAGCTTCAAAATGAGTAAGATCCGTATTGAGAAATCGGTGCGAATCCTGCATGAAGACATCTTCTTCAACGTCGATGGAATCCGCCCTAGCCAATTCACGCAATTTAAGCGAGGTTCTAACTGGATTGAAAAATAATTCGTGATCCGCAAAACCCGTTAGCGCACCTTCCATCGGCAAAACAACCGACAACCGATTTGCATGCTTCATCAGTTCTGTTACAATTTCATATTCCCTTGTCGTAAAGTTTTCAAAACCATCTATATAAATGTCAGCTCCTTTTAACAGGTCTGCGTGATGAATTTGCGAAGCTAGGAGCGCAAGGTGCCCTTCACTATCGACATATGTTGTGCCTAGCTTTTCTTCAAGTTTTGTAAGCAATAGTGATAAATCTTCCGCCTTGTCGAGCAACGTACGCGGCGCGCCTGATGCAGCGAGTGTCTCGTGTAGCGTGTTCATTGTCTGATGGTCAAGAGAATAGCGGCTGAACTCCTTCAACAAATCCCCGATTTGTTCAGTGAATCCCCGTTTACTCGCAGCTTGCCGAAATAGTTTAAAATCGTCTCGGTTGTCTTCAAGAACGCTTCGAACAAGCATCCTGTAACCGAAGCTATCTATTTCCTTACGTGTGATGCCGCCTGTTTCCTGCAACACACGCCATGCCAAGCGTTTGAACGTCAATACTTGTGCCCGGATGATCCCTTTTAAGCCAAATTTAACGGACAAACTATGCTCCATCGAGAACGACATCTGATCCGGAACGATAACAATGATTGGTGCGCCCATTGGATTCCGCTCGAGTTCAGTAGCGATTTCGCGTTCAATGAATGTCGTTTTCCCGGATCCAGACCTTCCGGTAATGAAACGCAGTGACATATGGTTTCCTCCTTTTTATGGATGTAGGTAACTTATATTTGCAGTCGAGATTAATAAAAGTCCCTATGCAATGGATAGATTTAGTTATCTTGCTAATACCGCTTTGCGCTTTGTGGATGCCTCCCGCGATAAGCCAGAAAGAAAACCACTTTCAGTCTTATAGCTCCGGCTACCACGTAGACGCGCCTTCGCTGGATGGTCTATGCTAGAAAGCGCATTTCGTTATCGGGGATTAGATTGCAACCTTTAATATAGTGCGATAAATCGAGCCAATGCATTTAACAACTATAACCATAGATGGAATGAAACGGAGATTCTGCTAATACCGCTTCGGCGCTTTGTGGATGCCTCCCGCGATAAGCCGGAAGGAAGACCACTTTCAGTCATATCGCTCCGGCTACCACGAAGTCGCGCCTTCGCTGGGTGGTCTATGTAGAAAGCGCATTTCGTTATCTATAATTGCAGTGGAGTTTAATAAAAATCCCTATGCAATGGATAGAATTAGTTATCCTGCTAATACCGCTTCGGCGCTTTGTGGATGCCTCCCGCGATAAGCCGGAAAGAAGACCACTTTCAGTCTTATCGCTTCGGCTACCACGAAGTCGCGCCTTCGCTGGGTAGTCTCTTTAAGAAAGCATATTTCGTTATTGGGGATTAGAGCTGCGTCCTGTAGTGTGACTTTCTTCAATGAAATTAGTATCATATAGCAATCACATAATAATCTCAGTCCATACATCTCAAAATCACTTTCAATAATGTGAAACCCTAGCGTAAGCGGTATAAAATCCACAATCCAAATACAATTCCCTCAATAATGGAAACTCCAGCGCCGGCGCGGCAAAGGGGTAGCCGAAGCCGTGAGACTGGATGCGAAGCGCTAATCCAGGCTCAGGGCCAGAGGCATCCCCAAAGCGCCAAGCGATCTACAATCCACACTCCAAATTACAACTCTCCCGATAATGGATACACCAGCGCAGGCGCGACAAGGGCGTGAGCCTGGATGTGAAGCGCTAATCCTGGCTCAGTGGAGGCCACTGAAAAAGTTCTTTATTTTAATAAGAACTAGTTAATTGTAGTGAAGAGCGGCGACTCCAGCGGGAACAGCTAGGAAGAGAAAGAAGTTCACTCTTCCCTTGCTGAAGACCCCACAGGAACGCAGTGACGAGGAGGCTGAAGCCGTGCCCGCGGAAAGCGTCCGCTCGGAACGGAAATCAACGGGATTGAAGGAAATCGGATTTTTTCAGTGGCCTCGCTTATGGCGAGAGGCATCCCCAAAGCGCATAGCGATCTATAATCCACACTCCAGATCTCAACTCTCTCATTATTGCGCGCCGCAGCAAATTCAACAGGATTCTTTAATTCAATATAACTAGCTAAAATCCCCTATAACCCTTTCCTTCTATTGTACAGAAATAAGAAGACTTAGTATAACGTTGACTATGTAGCGATGTATCCAAAATAGCCCAAACCGTTGAGTGGTTGGGCCCTACCGTTTACGATTCACAAATCTTAAGAAATATCGACAATACAAAAAGAAGAGAGTTTATAGCTACTCCCTTCTCCTCGAATAGATACTATCGGTAAATTAAGACTTGACCGCACTGCCCTTGATGGAGAGACCCCAGTCAAGTTCAGGATGAATATTGCTTTCTAAATTATAAAACGAACGCAGCTTTTGCACTGCTTCTTCAGGTGGTTTCGCATTAAAGTATCCCTTGCGTGTCATATAGACGCCCGAGTTTTTTTGTAAATCAGTAAGTGACTCACACATTTTAATGCCTGCCGCGAATGAGTCAACAATGGGGACATCACCGATACGGGAAATGCCATGAGTGGCTAGGAATACATTCATGGGTCCTTCTCCCGGTACAATTACATCCGCGCCAAGTTCAATCGCTTTATTTGCTGCCTTTGTGAAACTCTCAATAATCGGTTCAGGATTACTGAAACCTTCTAAAATATCATAAAAACCTACATCTGTTTGGACGATCGGACCTAGCTTTTCTCCCAAACCATATCGTTGAATATTTTGTTTTAGCTGATCTTTTAATGGCTCTAAAAAATTGACAATGCCAATGCAATCACCGAGCATCGAAGCAAAGTGAAATGAGGCTTGTCCATAGCCAATCACTGGAATATCTACAAGTGTGCGCGCTTCCAATAAGCCCACATCTGGTATTGTCCCAATGAACATACAATCATAGCCCGCACTTTCTGCAATCAGCGCGTTTCGAATGAATTGCTCACGATGCAAGTTTTGCAAATAGGCGTATGTTATAAAATGACCCGGGTATTCTGCGGGATAGGTTTCTTTTGACATGCCATGTATTACGACTTCTACATCAGGACGTGCCACTTTTTGAATATGTTGAATGACCGCATCTCGATATTGCGGCACGTTTTCAATTGATGTTAGACTTTGATGCCATATTTTCATGTAACCACCTCGTTTTCATTTAGATTATATTAGTATTTCCCGCTTTTGTAAGGCTGTACGTACGGCAACTCGGCCAAATATTGATGCCTTACCTAGCGAACTTCCCGTCATATAGCCTGCTCCATGAAAACCGCCGACAACTTCCCCTGCGGCGTATAGTCCCTCGATTGGCTCATTATATGGATTGAGGACTTGTGCAAATTCATCAACCGCAATGCCAGCATATGTCGCAAGCATTGCAACAGTCGTTCTCATTGCATAAAATGGTGCCTGTAGAATTTGTTTGGGTACTCCGAAAGTATGCGTTAATGTTTCGCGTCCACATTGTGAATCGTTGCCATTCGCGACATCTCGATTATATATATGAAGCGTTTTTTCCAAGTCATCGGAAGGGATAGCGATTTTAGTTGCCAACTCTGCAATTGTTTCGGCTTTTTCGATCAAGCCTAATTCAAGCAATTTTTCAAAATCATACAATGCATCACCAGGAATACTTTCTTTCATGATGTTGTGATCCCACACCTGATAGGTTATTCCTTCTGGCTGTTGCAATGCTTCCGTGCCGATTAACTTGTAAGAAATCGACTCATTGACAAAGCGCTTGCCAAATTTATTAATAATAATGGCACCTTTATAAAATACGAGTCCTTGTGATTTACGAGGGCCGTCTGCAGTTGGATGGAAGCCGTATGTGCCTTTTAAAAATGGCAAATCACGTACCCAAGCACCTTGTTCCCAAGCAAGCTTAATACCGTCACCTATATTCCCTTTTCCGCCTATTCGAAGAGCACCTTTTAACTGAGGTGCGAAGGAATTCAGAAGCTCCTCGCTGCGTGAAAATCCTCCAGACGTTAAGATAACGCCATTATTGGCCTTGACTGTATGAATTTCACCATCTATCTCATAAGAAACTTCATCCACTCTGCCTTCGTTATTTTTACGTAAACGCAACACATTTGCATTGAGTTTAACTGTTACGCTTTCATGGCTATTCGCATTTTCAAATAATTTAGTGATTGCCTGATTTGGTGTGATTGTATGCCCGCGCGGGACACTATGGCCACTTACCGCTTGAATGGCATGGAACATAACACCTTTATTTACGAGCCACTTATACGTTTCTAGTTGGTGTGAACCGTAAGCTTCGACTAAAACGGGATCGTTCGCCCCGTCCCCGACTGACAACATGTCGTTGACGAGACATTCAGTTGAATCCACGATCCCTTTACTTTTTTGCAAGTCTGTTTCTGCGAAGGCCATGTAACGCCCGCTGAGCAAAGAGCTTCCACCCATTTCGGCTTCCTTTTCTAGCACAAGTACACTTGCACTTCGCTCCGTAGCCTCAACTGCAGCACAAAGTCCGGCCATACCAGCGCCAACGATAATAATATCGTAGTTTTCCATAGGCTTTTACACTTCCTTTAGCTCAAGTTGCTGAACAACTTCTAACGCTGCTTCACATACTTGCATATCATGTGTATAGTGCCCCCCACTCACACCAATACCACCGATTAATTCACCGTCCACTGTAATTGGATAGCCCCCCCCGAAAATGACAAGACGCTCCGTGTGGACAAGGCCATGTAATAGAGGTGGATCATCTTTTAAACGGTCATACCATTCATGCGTAGCCCGGTTATAGGCTGCAGCTGAGAATGCTTTATTTTGGGCGATTTCTAAAGTTAATACAGTCGCTCTATCCATGGATGAAAACGCCTTTAAGTTACCAACCTTATCTACAATTGCAATACTAAATGGCATGCCAAGTTCCTTACCTTTTTCAACAGCTGCTTCCAATAATTTGTTAGATAGTTCCAGACTGATATTCTTCGATTCGATTGCTACGACCATTTCTGTCATTGAGTATCTCTCCCTTTTTAGTTAGTTACGGCAACAGGTTGCCCTGCTCCGAATGCTTCAATTGTTGATGCTGTGATGGCTTTCATTTTTGGTAAACAAAGCTCGACAATGACATTCGCCATATCGATTGGTTGGAGCCAACCAGTTCTATTCACGTCTGGTCCCATATCGTCTGTCATTTTTGTTTCGACAGGACCTGGACAAACTGCATTTACGCGTATGCCATATGGCTTTAACTCCTCACCGAGTGCTTTTGAAAAGCCGATGACTGCATGCTTAGAAGTAATATAAGCGCTCCGATTCGGTCCGCCTTTCGTTCCCCAAATCGATGAAATATTCACGATGATGCCATCCTGTTTCTCAATCATATTTGGAACAACAGCTTTGCACAGTAAAAATGGTGCTTTTACATTAATGTCATTGACTTGGTCCCATTCCTCAATGGATGTTTCCGTAAATGGTGAAAAGCTCATTATGCCAGCGTTATTGATGAGTACTGAAACTTTCCCCAACTCTTTTTCAACCGAATGAATGATTTTTTGAACGTCTGCCTCATTCGACACATCACCTGTAACAACAAGTGTCTTCGTGCCATATGTTTTGTGAATATATGCTGCCACTTCTTCACATTCGGAAGCCGTCCTTGAACTTATGGCTACATCCGCACCATGTGATGCAAGCAAAATACAAGTTTCACGGCCAATGCCGCGCCCACCGCCTGTGACAAGCGCAACTTTACCCTTCAAATCCCCTGTAGACATCTAATTCCTCCTCATATAAGGTTTTTTGCTTCCGACAAATACGTGACTACATGCTCTCCCGAACGTTTGCCAAATACCAATCCTCTTAACACGGAAGTTCCACCTGGGTATTTTCCATAGTAAAGTCCGGTAATTTCTCCTGCGGCGTACAAACCAGGAATTGGATCGTCATCATTCGATAACACGCGCCCGAACGTATCTGTCGCCAATCCACCATTGGTAAATACGTTGCAACAAATGACGGGGTATGCAATATAAGGTGCTTGGTCAATTGCAATTGCCCAATTTGACTTGGGCGGCTCAATGCCAACTGCTTCTTTCCCGTCTTTTTTGTTATAGATAAATTCACCAGGCTGAACCGCAGCATTAAATTGATGAACCGTTTCAACTAACTGAGCTGCTGGAATACCGAGTTTTTCTGCAAGTTCTTCCAATGTATCTGCCTCAATTGCGGGTTGCTCTGTCTGAATTGCCTCTTCGATATTCGGAATAGCATTCATTTTCTGGTCACTAATCATGTATGCAATGTGATTTGGTAACTCGTAAAAGATTTTTCGAGCCACTTCTTCATATTGCTCATCGATTGTTGTTTGCCCTTCATCTGTAAAACGATTGCCATTTTGGTCAACCAATATCGCATAAGGATATGCCATAATGCCCGCTTCTTCCCTTTTGCTGCGTGGATCTACAGGCTCTGCATGGAAAGCATCAAACTGTCCGGATCCTTTGGCACCAATCGCCATCGCCATTCGAATCGTTTCACCTTTGTTGTAAAGGCCACCTTCTGCAACAGTTGGAATTTTATGCGCATCTCGACCGATGTATTGTGCCATCATTTCCTGACTGCCTTGGAAACCCCCTGCTGCCAAAATGACTGATTGGACATTAAGCTTCAGTGATGCACCGCCTTTGATGCGAACCTTTAAGCCACTCACTGCACCTTCATCATCCAACACAATGTCCCACGCCGTTGACTCATAAATGATTTCAACTCCTAGAGCGCGTGCCTTTAATGAAAGTGTGTCAATGATGGCACGGCCTCCACCTACAGGTAACAGCCGGGGCTTAGATGCCGTTAAGAACATCGTCGGTAAATAATCAAATTCAACACCTTTTTCCTCAACCCAGCGAAGCGTTGAACCCGCGTCTTGTGCGAGTGTTTCGATGTATTGGCGATCTGAATAATTATTTGAAAACCCCATCATATCCTCTACAAAACGCTCAGCAGGTTCGTCAATATTTTCCATTCGCATATAGGCTGCAGTCCACCGTGAATTCCCTCCACGATTATCAAAGTCTGCACGTTCTAAAATGGCGATACGAAGGTTTTCCCCTTGTGCTTTTGCCCTTTCGGCTGCTGCTAATGCAGCGGACGTACCTGCTACCCCACATCCAATAACGACCAAGTCATAATCGATTTCTGTTGTCACGATGACTTACCTCCCCCTACTAGTATCTCTTCAACTAAATACTGCTTTTCCCACTGTTGTATTTGATCTAATTTAAATAGTTCCTGACGTTCTTCCCACGTACAAATCGCGTCATGGATATTTGCTTGTGACTTATCAGTTGATAAAATCTGTAAACTTTCACGTATTCCTTTAATAGCCGAACGCAGTACAGTATTCGCGCAAAGCATAATCTTAAAGCCATATGCTTCTGCCTCTTCCAATGATAGTAACGGTGTTCTCCCACCTTCAACCATATTCATGATATGTGGAATATCAGGCACGCCAGCTGTAATCATTTTCAGTTGTTCCAAAGTCGTTGGCGCTTCCACAAACAAGACATCGGCTCCTGCCTCTTTGTAGGCATTTGCCCGATCCAACGCATCTTCAATTCCATTGATAGCAAGCGCATCTGTTCTCGCGATAATCGCCAAGTTATTATCAACTCTTGCATCTAAAGCGGCCTTGATTTTATTCACCATTTCTTCTTTGCTGACGATTTGTTTACCGCTAAAATGCCCGCATTTTTTCGGAGAGACTTGATCTTCCAGTTGAATGGCGGCAGCTCCTGCACGTTCCAGCTGCTTCACTGTTCGAATGACATTAATGGCATTACCGAATCCTGTATCCCCATCCACAACAATCGGTATTGTCGTAACATCGGACATTCTACTTACGATTTCCGCTATTTCCGTTGACGTTGTCAGTCCGACATCCGCCCATCCAAGTTGGGCATTTGAAATACCTGCTCCTGTTGCATACAGAGCTGGGAAACCGAACTCCTCTACTAAGCGTGCTGTCATTCCGTCATATCCACCTGGTAAAATAAATGCATTCGGTTGTTTTAGCAATGCTTGAAACTGTTTTGTTTTTGACATATATACATCCCCTTTCCCTTTGTATAAATTCAACTAATTTCTCTACATGCTTTACTTCTCACTTGATAATGCCAGGAAATCGAAAGCTGTTCTTCATTTGAAAACGGTAATTGGTTGAAAACAAGTTGTCCGTCATTGTTCACGATCACTATACAATTCACTCTGCTACCAGCTGCTTGAATTGAAGCATAGTATCGTCCTGGTGCAGGAAGTGTATAAAACGGTGAAAGACCCGTCAGTTTATTCCACTCTATTTGATAGGGTTTACCTAGCAACTTATGAATATAATTAACCTTTCCCTCTGCTAAGGACGCTCTAATTAAGGTCGAGCTAATTTTTTCGCCATAACATTCTACCTTTGGCACTTCTGTAACTTCTATCCGATTTCTTGAATCTAATTTCAAACGACTCATGTTACCCGCACCACGATGGCCATAAGTATAGTCAAAACCACAAACTGCGTGGACAATACCTAAATCGACTAGATAACTTTCAACAAAACTTTCAGGAGATAAAGAGGCTAGTTGTTTGTCAAACTGGACCACAAAGAAATAATCGACTCCTAATTTCTTTAACCTTTTCTCCTTCTCATTCAGTGGCATTAAATAATCCACTTTTACTTTGCCGTCAGACAAAACACTTTTCGGGTGTGGAAAAAAACTCATAACGGACAATGCCAAGTTTTTCGATTGCGCTTGTTTCTTTGCTGTCTCAATGACCTGAAGATGTCCTTTGTGTAAACCGTCGAAAAAACCGAGTGCTATAATTTGTTCCGGCAAACGATTTTGCCAGTAGGCTAAGTTATCGCGATTGATTTCAATTGTTTTCATATCGATTTTCCTCCCTTCATTTCACCAAGACACATTACGCTTCGATTGTTATTTTGTTTTCTTCCCGTTCCTGCACCGATTCTCCCCAATACGTAT
This sequence comes from Sporosarcina sp. Y352, assembly GCF_056786535.1. Lineage (NCBI taxonomy): Bacteria > Bacillati > Bacillota > Bacilli > Caryophanales > Caryophanaceae > Sporosarcina > Sporosarcina sp. Y352. The sequence continues at coordinate 94,399 of NZ_JBXCJE010000002.1, read as the reverse complement.
TGCCAACGGAACGCTCTTCCATTGTCCATTCCACCGGTTCCCAGTCTGGTTCGAAGATGAGATATCCGCCTGTAAACAATTCAACGCGACATCCACTTCCTGGATCCATTACATATAAATACAACGCTTGGGTGATCCCGTGTTTACCAGGTCCGATAAATTCAATATCATTTTCTTTCAATATATCTGCTGCACGTAAAATGTCTTGTGAATCATCCGACCAATAAGAAATATGATGCAAACGTGCAGGCGTCGGTGAATCTGGCTTAGACAAAACCGCCACATCATGCACAAGCGGCGTAACACTCATCCAGCTCGCAACAACATCTCCATCGTTATCACGTACATATTCACGTAATTTGAATCCAAGTATTTCTGCTAAAAACTCATACGTCAATCCTGCATCTGTTGATGTATGGATATTCACATGATCGAAACGGCGAGGCGATATGCCTTTCGCCCATGATTTGTAAGTTTGGTTTTTCAGTACAGAACGACGATGCTCTTCTACAACCGGCCGCTCCACATCATAATAGAGCGAGAATGTATGCTGACTTGGGATTTTAAAACGGATGGAGTCCCCGATTCCTGGCGTTTTCCATGCCTCTACAAATTCAACCTCAACGCCATCTTGCTCCAGTCTTTCTTTGAATAAAAGAACGTCTTCACGATTTTTCGTACGCCAACCAATATGACGTACATAGCCGCGATCCCCTTGTTCTAAAGAAAGTGTATGGTGTTGGAAATCTCCCCAAGCGCGTAAATAGTGAACTCCATTTACTTCTTCCGTGACCTCTAAGCCAATGACATCTCTGAAAAACACAAGTGACTTTTCGATATCTGGTGTAACAAGTGCAACATAGCCGAGCTTTGCAATTTCCGGATTCGTCATATTTCATCCCTCTTATCTTTTAAATGTTTTTCGTATTTGACTCTAAACCGCATAATACACGACCGAAGTTTTCTCGAGATGTTAGCGGGTTGATGGTACGATGTGTATAAAGTGCCGTGAAATCGTGGTATAACCTTTGGAAAGGATGACCTTCCCCTACAATTCCAGATCCAAGTGCCACAACAAATATTTCCATTGCATCTTTACACATCTGAACCGCATAGCCGATCTTAGCGAGCATTTTGACACGCTCCTCTTTCGGCATGTACTCTCCACTTTCCGCATAGGCATCCATTTTTTCTGCTATGTTCGTGAAATGAAGATCTGCTGTCTCGATATGTAACGTTGCCTCAGCCAATTGAAGATGCGTAATAGAAGCGTCCTTCGCAAACTCAACGCCTAAATTTGCTGCGCGACGCGTTTCCAAGGTCTTATTAAAAAAGTCCAGTGCAGCATTTGCAATTCCTAGCGCCGGAACACCGATTGACATTGCCAATGCAGGGAAAAGTGCTGAATTGTATAAAGGAGTATCTCGGAAATGATCTGACTGGAATTTACCATGTATGGCATCTGTAAAGGAGACTACTCGGTGATTCGGTACAAAGACATTATTCATATGAATGCTGTTACTGCCCGTTCCCTTTAAGCCCGATACATGCCAATCATCTGCAATCTCCACTTCACTCAGGGGAAGTGTAATCAGTCCTTGATCGATTACTTCACCTTGCTCATCGACAATCGGCATTCCGAAGTATCCCCAAGTCGCATGCAGTGACCCTGAACAAAACGGCCAATAGCCTTCTTCAATAATGTATCCGCTTTCAACTTTCTTAACGCTGATCTTCCTAGGCTCAAATACGCCTGCAAATATGATGTCGTCCCCAGAAAAGTAAATTTCGTCATGTGCTTTTTTCGAGAATGATTGTGCAATCATCAGTTCCCGAATATTGCAGAGGCCAAAAATCCAGCCCGTCGATCCACAGCCTCGTGAAATTTCAGCGACACATTTCGTATAGGTTTTCATATCTGATTGAAGACCACCATATAGCTTCGGACGTAAGATTTGGAATAACCCAGCATCCATTAGCTCTTGCATCGTTGTCTCTGGGATTCGTCTCCCCTTTTCTGTTTCAACTGCTCTTTCCCTTAATTTCGGAATGAATGAAATTGCCTTTTCTACTAATTCCTTATTCGTATCAATCATTGTTGTCGTCATCGTTGTCATCTCGTAACCTCCTATTCCACGCTAAAACTTTACTTGTATAAACAATTTCGCTTATTTGAACTATACTGATAGTTTATAAAACTAACCGCTAAAATTCTAGAGTGTTAATTGTTTGTATTGCCCTAAAGTTCCACTAGTTTTTTATGGTTTTTTAGGATTCCCACTTTAATGCCTCAATAAATCCAACAGTTTTTCTTATTCCTAGGATTTGTCACGCTACTTCTGTTCTCCGGAATGAAAATGAGCTATTTCATGGGTAATGTTTTAGAGAACATACTATCGAGATAGAGTAGTGATTCGGGTGTGCATTATCGGGAGAGTTGCAATTCGGAGTGTGGATAATAGATCGCTTGGCGCATTGGGGAGGCCTCTGGCCATGAGCCTGGATTAGCGCTTCGCATCCAGACTCAGGGCTTCGGCTACCCCTTTGCCGCGCCTGCGCTTGAGTGTTCCATTATTGAGAGAGAGTTGTATGTTCGGAGTGTGGATTGTAGACCGCTTGGCGCTTTGGGGAGGCATCTCGCCCTGAGCCTGGATTGGCGCTTCGCATCCAGTCTCAGGACTTCGGCTACCCCTTTGCCGCGCCGGCGCTGGAGTGTGCATTATCGGGAAAGTTGCAATTCGGAATGTGGATTTATAGATCGCTTGGCGCTTTGGGGAGGCCTCTCGCCATGAGCCTGGATTAGCGCTTCGCATCCAGTCTCATGGCTTCGGCTACCCCTTTGCCGCGCCGGCGCTGGAGTGTTCCATTATTGAAAGTAATTCTGAGATGTATGCACTGAGATTATAATGCGATTACTATTTGATACTTATTTCATTGAAGAAAGACGCACTATAGATTGCAAATCAAATCCCCAATAACGAAATGTGCTTTCTAAAATAGACCATCTAGCGAAGGCGCGACTTCGTGGTAGCCGGAGCGATAAGACTGAAAGTGAACTTCTTTCCGGCTTATCGCGGGAGGCATCCACAAAGCGTCGAAGCGATATTAGCAGGAACTCTAAATCACACTCATCATTAAGGGCTTTTCCAGTGATCTCCCGTATTCATTTGTTAGTCTTTATATTTAAAAAACTCCAAACAATACTAAATTGTTTGGAGTTTATTTTTTCAAAAAAGCTATTGCAGTAAATCGTTACGTTTAATATCTGATTGCATTGGATTCTAATCCCGAAAGCACACGACCGTAATTTTCTTTCGTGATTGATGGAGATAGTGACCTGTGTGAATAAAGCGTCATGAAATCACGGAAAATCCTTTGCAACGGATGACCTTCATATACATAGCCTGACCCACTGCCAAGTAGCAAGAGATCCAGTGCTTCTTTACACATCTGATTGGCATAGCCGATGTCTGCCAAAGCTCTTACTCTAGCCGGGCGATCCATATACTTTCCACTTGCTGCCCATGTATCCAAGTCTTCAGCTACACGATAATAGTGCATAGAAGCGCTATCAATTTTCAATGAAGCGTCCGCAATCAGTGCATGCGTGCTAGCCGCATCACGAAGATTTTCGACACCGATATGAGCAGCTTTCCGATTGGGCAATACTTCTTGGAAAAATTCAAGTGCGTGCTTCACTAATCCGAGGCCTGGTAATCCAAGCGACAAAATCAAAGCAGGAAAGAGTGCTGTATTGTATAAAGGGCTATTACGAAGATGTGTAGATTCAAAATCTCCATCCAATGCTTTAACAAACGATGTACATCGATGATCCGGGATGAATACATTATTCATTTTCACACTATTGCTACCTGTTCCTTTCAATCCCATCGTATGCCAGTCATCCATGATTTCCATTTCACTGAATGGCAAAGTCATTAATATTTGATCTACAATTGCGCCCTGTTCATCCAGGATTGGCATGCCGAAATATCCCCATGTTGCATGAAGTGACCCCGAGCAAAACATCCAGAATCCTTCTTCAACAAGATATCCGCCTTCTACTTTGTGTGCAATGCACTTCCTAGGTTCGTACACCCCTGCAAAAAGTACATCATCTGCGTTGCTGCCGAAAATCTCTTGATGTGTTTTTTCGGAAAATGATTCCGCTACCATCAGTTCGCGAATCGCGCATAATGCCACAATCCAGCCAGTCGAACCACAGCCACGGGAAATTTCTACAATAATATCTGCGTAGGTTTTCATATTTGTTTCATAGCCGCCGTATCTTTCGGGGCGTAGTAATTTGAAAAGACCTGCTTCTTTTAATTCATTCATCGTCGCTTCTGGGATACGACGAATTTCTTCGGTTTCTTTGGCTCTCTCTCGTAATCTTGGAATAAAAGAGCTGGCTTCATCTACTAGTAAACGTTCCTTTTGTGCGACCTTACTCATATGAACATCTCCTTTAATCTCTTAATAGGTACAACTTTCTATGATTTGACCAAAGTCCGCTGTTTACTAAACAGCGCTGCATTTTCGCCCGCAATTTTGCCAAAAACTGAGCCTGCCATTAAACCAGCTCCGCCAGGATAGTTGAAGTAGAATAGTCCTCCAACTAGTTCCCCCGCTGCATATAGCCCTGGAATGGATTGTGACAATACATTTTGGACTTCTGTTTTCGTACTAATTTTCAATCCACCGAATGTAAAAGTAATCCCGCATGTGACTGCATATGCTTCAAATGGACCTTCATCCAAAGTATTAGCCCAATTGGATTTTGGAACAGCCAATCCTTCCGTGCTACGTCCATCCTTTATAGTTGGGTTGAAAGAAATGTCCTTTCGGATCGCTGCATTGTATTGCTTGATTTCATTTAAAAACACTTCACTATTCACACCATCAAGTTTTTCAGCCAATTCTTCTATTGTATTTGCTTTTACTTTTGTAACTTGCCTGCCTTTGTATTCTTCCCGCAGTAGATGCGCAACCTTTTGATCAAAAACTTGCCATGCAAATTGGCCTGTTTGTTCAAGAATCGTCCGGCCATACTTTGCATATGTGTAGTTGCGGAAGTCAGCGCCCTCATCTAGGAAACGTTTCCCTTCCGCGTTTACTATGATGCCAAAAGGATAACTTAACTTTTGAAATCCTTCCGAGAAATCTGGCAAGTAGCGATCCCCTCCTACAGAATGAGCACCTGACCAATTACCATGCGAAAGCGCACCAATGTTTAAAGCCATCCGAATGCCTTCGCCGGTGTTAAAACGACTTCCCCTTGCATGAGCGAGATCCCATTTCGGTCCTAGGTACTGCGTTCGCATTTCTGGATTTGCGTGGAAGCCTCCTGAGGCCAGAATGACAGATTTTGCACGAACTTCTATTGTTTTACCTTTGTAGTTAACAAGTACGCCGTGTACACCATCGTCATCATGAATGAGTTCAGTAGCCATCGCTTCGAATAAAACTTGGATGTCTAACCTTTTTGCCTCTTCATGTAAAGTCTCTACCAGTCCTGGTCCACCACCAGCCGTTTCAGCAATCATCCCGCCCCAAAACTTGAATTTCCCATCAACTTTAAAGGCTTGACGTCCATAAATCGGAACAAATCTGACTCTATGTGATTGCAACCATTTCATCGTAGCAAAGCTTTCATCTGTAAGAATCGAAGCCAACTCTTGGTCTGTTCGATAATCCGTTAGTCGGCACATATCTTCAAAAAAGTCTGCCTCCGAATAGGTACCGAAATCCGTATTCTCAAAGTCTTCCGGTGTCAAATCTGGCATAATTTCTTTTAAATCTTCCACACTGTTATAAGCAAAGCGAACGGAACCATGGGTGAAAGTGGTATTTCCCCCTTTTTCAGCTTCAGGCGCTTTCTCGAGTACAATGACATTTGCACCATTTTCCCGAGCCGCAAGCGCAGCACTCATGGCGGCATTGCCTGCCCCCACGACCACTACATCTGTTTCATAAATTATCCTTTCACTCACATCGATTTGCCTCACTTTCAGAAATTAGCTTCACCAATGAACGAATATCCTCAAGCTTCAATTGTTTCTTTATTTAGTTCCTTGTCCATCACGGAATCGCCCCAATAAGTGTTACCAGTCGCATGATCCTCTTCCGTCCACTCGACAGGCTCCCAATCCGGTTCGAAAATTAGATAGGACCCGCTAAACAATTCAACGCGGCAACCGCTGCCCGGATCAATCACATAGATATACATGGCCTGACTAATTCCATGCTTACCTGGACCGATGAACTTGATGCCTTGCTCTGATAAAATATCGGCTGCCCGCAAGATATCTTGGGCATTATCAAGCCAATAAGAGATATGATGAAGTTGGTTCGGTGTTTTTGCATGTGGTCTCGTAGTGACGGCAATATCATGTACAAGTGGCGTTACACTCATCCATCCTGCAACTACTTTTTCTTGATTGTGTTTGACGTATTCACGCAGCTTAAATCCTAATTGACTACCTAAATAATCAAGTACTTCTCCCACATCCATTGACGTAGCGATATTCACATGGTCAAATCGTCTTGGTGATACTCCGCGATTCCATGCTTTATAGGTTTGATTTTTCAATACAGAACGTCTTTTTTCATCAGCTTTTGGTTTTTCTACATCATAATAAATTTCAAATGTATGCTCGCTTGGCAGTTGAAAACGAATCGCTCGCCCTTGCCCTGTCTCTTCTCCTGCTTCGATCCACTTGACCGGTGTTCCCGCTTTTTCCAACAACTGTGCAAATCCTTCCACGTCTTCAGGACGTTTCGTTCTCCATCCAATATGGTCCACGTAACCTCTATCTCCGGCTGTTAGCGAAAGGGAATGGTGCTCAAACTCTCCCCATGCTCGTAAATATACTGTTCCATTTTGTTCTTCGGTTACTTCTAGGCCAATGACGTCCCGGAAAAACCACAGTGACTTTTCAAGATCTGGAGTAACAAGTGCGACATGACCTAACTTAGCGATTTCTGGTAGTAACATTCCCTTTTCCCCCTTAGTAATAATAGTATTAAATGCTGTTAGAAAAATATTGCTGTATCAAATTGTTGAAGCTTTCATGTTTTTCAATTTGTGTCCAATGCCCACATTTTGCATAGACATGCAGTTGTGCATTCGGCAAATGAGACAGTAAGTAATAGCTAGACTCAACAGAACAAACTCTGTCATCACGACCATGAACGAGTAATATAGGATTCTGTATCCGATTAAGCGCTGTTGTAGGTACGGGTACGGCAGCTGTCGCAAAAATGGAATCATTCGAACGTTGGACTTCAGGTCGCATGGCTGTTTCAAAACGAACATCCGTTAAAGCATCAATTTCTGATGCCATTTCTTCCGCATCGTATACAAACCAACTCATAATTTGACGTAATTTCTTAGGTGACGGATTATCGTAAAATCCTTTGGCACGTGCAAGCTCTGGACTCAATTTTGTATTTGGCGTTCCTCCAGGCCCCATTAAGACAACCTTTTCAAATCGTTCCGGATATTCCAGCAATAATTCCAAGGCAATGGAACATCCCAATGAATTCCCAACAACATGAACCTTTTGAATACCTAGTTCGTCCAACAGTTCAATGAGTTGGTTGACCCATAAATCCATCCATCCTTGTCTACTTTTCGGAAGTGTTTCAGGGTGCCCGCTATCCCCAAAACCAAGCAAATCCGGAGCAAGGCAATCGTACGTTTCACCACAAGCTTTTAGGGCATATCGCCAATTCGCAAAAGCGGTAACACCTGGTCCAGATCCGTGTAGAAACAGAATCACTTCAGAATTCCCCTCACCTGACCGATTTAAATATGTTTTAAAGTTTTTAGTATTAACTACTTTTTGTGTATTGTTTGTCATTGTTAATATTCCTCCTTCTATAAATTCACTTTTCATGAAAGCCCTTACATACATTTGTATAAAAACGACTTATTCTACAAAACTTAAAACCTGGCTACTACTTAAAGTTTAGAATAGGTAGCATTCAATTCCCAGAGTAAAAACTATTTGAATACCTGTAATTTTCCGATAGTTTATTGCGGTCATTCATAAACTAGTCGTGTTACTCCGCTCATTTCACAATTGAAATTCAATTTGAAACTTCAATCGGTTGCTCTATTATTTGTTCGCTCTGACGATTCTTCTCTAATTTCAATGTGAAAAGTGTGATCAGACTGACAAGCATGAAGCCAGCAATCACGAACATGCCTTCTCTTAACTCAACAACACCCAGCAACATCGGTCCTATGAAACCACCAATTGCGGAAAGTGAGCTTACTAAAGCGATGCCTGCAGGTGCTGTGGATTGCGTAAAGAAGAATGTTAAATACGCATAGAAAGAACCGGATATTCCATACAATCCTGCAGAAGTAATTGATAACATTAAGACCATTAATGGTGCAGTCGGTACTAGCGCACAACCAATGAGCCCAAGCATGGCAATTGAGATACATCCATAAAGGTGCTTTTTATAGGAATTTGTTCGGTCTGCATTCCATCCTACAAACAGAATTGCCGGAATGGCGATGAGTGATGGAATCATGGCCAACCAGCCAATTTGCATGTTCGTCGTTGAAGATGAAGATAAGGATTTAAGAATCGTTGGCATCCAGTAAGCCAAGCCGTTGACAGCGACGAAGCCCGCCATATTAACAAGAGATAACTTCCAAACCTTCGAATCTTTCAACATGGCAAGGTGTGAAGATTTATTGACCATGGAACTCAGTTTTCTTTCTTTTTCTAATTCGCCTTCAAGCCATGTTTTCTCTTCGATTGTTAACCACTTTGCATCTGCAGGTTTATTTGTCATGTAAAACAGAACGACAAATCCTAATAGAACAGCTGGTATCCCTTCTAAAATGAACATCCATCTCCAACCGGCTAAACCACTCCATGAAATCGTATCGATGATCCAAGTTGACAGCGGCGCACCTATCAATGCACTGAGTGGCAATGCAACAAAAAAGACAGCGGTTGCTTTCCCTCTTTCACGTGCTCTGAACCAATACGTTAGGTAAAGAATGATACCCGGTGTAAAACCTGCTTCAGCCACGCCAAGTAAAAAGCGTAATATATATAAATGTGTAGCAGATTGTGCAAATCCAGTTAATACGACGATAATCCCCCAGGTAACCATAATCCGAGAAATCCATAGTTTTGCACCAAACTTTTTTAACATCAAATTACTTGGAACTTCAAACAGGAAATAACCGATAAAGAACAAACCTGATAACAAACCGAATACTTCAGCCGTTAAGGCTAAATCTGCATTCATCTCCAAAGCAGCAAAACCAAGATTGATCCTGTCCAAAAATGCAACCGCATATAACAGTAAAATAAATGGTAAAATCCTTCTCATCGTTTTCTTAATCGTGCTTTTTTCAATGGCGGTAATTGAGTGTGTTTGATCCATTTCTTTCCCTCCGCTTCAAATTAAGTATCAGATTGTGCGTATGTGCCTTTTCAAACATATCACCATAGACCAGCAAAGTTTTTTGTTAATAACGTCAGATTCACATGGAGTTTTCACCTATCCCTCTACACTTTTCATGGAGAAGTAGATCCGAGTTACATTCAATGGGCGGGAAGCATGCAATTGTGTATCCGCTTTCAAATCTCTCTTTACATCTGATTAAGGACCACTACATGGATTGGAATGGAAAACTTGAAATACCTCCGCCTCCTTCACCTTTTTCTTTAAATCCTCAACGTACCTATAGGCACACTTTTCGAGAAATTCAAACTATACTGATACTTTACGAGGTTAGCTACTCTAGTTCTAGAGTGTTAATTGTTAGTTTCCCATCAAAAACTCCGTAACTTTTTCTTAGTTTTTTTCGCAAAGGTGTCTTAAAGCCTGAAATCCCAAACGATTTTCTTAAATAAATAAAATGACCATAAAACACTAAAGTGTTTTATGGTCATTTTCCAAGGTCATATTATTTTGGTATATTGGAAGAGCGATTCACTTACCTATAATCCCATTGAATCTACTGCGACGCTCAATATTGATAGAGTTGTGATTCGGATTGTAGACCGCTTGCGCTAGAATTTTCATAAGCACTATAAATGTGATTTTGAGATGTATGGACTGAGATCATAAATAGAATTTCTATTTCCCATAAGGCTCTAAACCACTTTTTTTGACTTCGATTCGCCAAACCTCATTCTTAGATGACTCCGTCACATACAGATATCCTTCATGGAATACGAGGTTAGTAGTGAATGTTCCTGTATCTTCAGGTAGACGGATTACACCATATTTGAAACCACTCGCATCTAGAACGACAATTTCACCTGCTTGGAAATGCGCTACATACAGGTTGCCCTCAGTATCTACGGCTAAGCCATCCGGTCCTATACCGCCTTCAAACTGACCAAAAACAAACGGTACTTCACGTGCGTCTTTTGCACTCGCAGATGGAGCAGCGATAATCCGATTTTTGGTAAAATCGGAAATATAGACACGTTGTCCGTCAGCTGAAACGGCAATACCATTCGGATAGGCAAGATTGCTCTGAAAAAGCTGCAGTTCTGAATCCTTGCCCGGCGGTAAGTAGAAGACGCGTCCAGTAGGGTTCGTTGCACTCGAATCGCCTGGTTCAGTAAAATAAAGCCCACCCAATTTATCGAAGACTAGATCGTTAAGCCCTTTTAAAGGAGCGCCTTCAAACGAATCGGCAATGGTCGTCCGCTCTGATGTCTTAGTATTGAATGCATAGAGTTCTCCAGCATTATCAGTGACAATCAGGCGTCCATCCTTGTGGAACTTTGCCCCGACAGGAATGCTATACGGTTTACCAATTACAGTAACTTTATCCCCTTCAGCCTTCATAATTTCCCCGGTAGGCGGACTGACCATCCACATATCACCGTTCCGATCAAAATTAATGCCTTCCATGAATCCGTGACCCGTAACAACCTTTTCCCATTCGCTTTCGGGCTCTACAATTTCCGATATGGTATGCCTTTCCTGAGGCGGCTGTGGGATTGTATTAGACACTGCCGCTACGACTAACCCTGCTACCAATATGAGAAAAAATAATACTGCTACGATTTTAGTTTTCATTAATAAACCTCCCAGTTTTAATAACCAATAGTACAAGCTTTTTATCACTTGAGTCTTGTGAATTTTTAGTAGTAAGGTATACTCGCAAATAATTACTTTACTTCCATAACACATCTGAAACCGATATTCCCGGTGGAACTATCTGGTGTATTCGAAGTACGAGCAGATACCCTGTAACGATTACAATATGAATCGTGGCATAAATACGATCCTCCGCGCATTATACATAACGTACCGTTTTTCGGACCTTTTGAATTATTCGTCCCCCGCGTTGATGAATACACTTCCCTGAATAATCAGAATTAAATACCCACACAAGCCCCATAACCCGGGTTGTCATCATGTCACTTGAGACTGTAGCTGCGTTTTTGATACTGTTTTGTTGTACCCTTACTGTACGTTTATGAGTGAGAAGCAAAAGATGATAGGGAAATAGAATGTAACAGGGGTAGTAAAGAAATAATTAGCATTAATAAATCAGGTCACATCTGGTGCAACATTTTGTGATTTTAAATCATCTAATTCAGGATCATCAGCAGTTTCCTTAAACTCATCTAATTTCATATTTTTAGTTTCTGGGAATACCCATGCCCAAAATGCTAACATTAGGAAAAGTAAGGCTCCTCCTAAAATAATAGGTTTATATCCGTAGATAGGAAATACCGCTGCAGTAATTAAAGGGGGTATCGCGGACAGTCCACGCCCTATTTGTAACGCCCAAGAAATACCTGTAGCTCGTAGATCAGTTGGGAACATTTCACTAAACAATGATCCGAATACTGATGCTCCGTTAGATCCGAAATACAAGAAGAAGATTGGTACTAAAATCCAAAAAGAATTGATTAAACTTGACCATGTGAAGTATAAAGCGATTCCTCCCAACGCTGCTACTACGCCTAAATAACTGAGAGTGATTCTTCTTCCCCATTTATCCGCTGTATATCCAGCTATAAATGAACCCACTAGACCCGCAAAAGCTGTAAAAAATAGCCACCATCCAGCGGCTCCCATTTCAAACCCTTCGTATTGTACTAAATAAGTTGGTAAGAAATTTGTAATACCGTAATAAGAAAAATACTGTAAAACTGCTGCAATTAAAGCAATAGAGAATGGCTTCCAAAATCTTTTTAATCCATACTTCTTTGTGAATTTCACTTTTTCTTTATTAACCTTTTCTTGTATTTCCTGTTTCCATACTTTCGATTCCTCCACATCTCTCCGAAGATATAAGGCAAACAGAATTGGGAGAGCTGATATGATGAAAGTCCACCGCCATCCTATTAAAGGTAAAATGAATCCTCCCATTGTGGCTCCAAGAAATATCCCTATATATGCTCCACCATATAACATACTGCTCCAAAAGCCTCTTTGTTTTGAAGGTACGGTTTCACTTACCAAAGCTTGAGCGGCTCCGTACTCCCCTCCTAAACCAAATCCTGCAATAGCTGTCCAAAAGATTAACCATTCATAGTTAAATGTAAAGCCACGCATAAGAGTAGCAATACAAAAAATTATCAATGTAGCAATTAAAATTTTCTTTCTTCCTATTTTATCGCTGAGATAACCAAATACAACTCCGCCTACAGCTAAAAAACCTAATTGCACCGAAAATACTGAAGCAATTTGTAGGGTTGAAAGTGATAAGGCTGCTGCCATTGGAATCACAAGAAAGCTTAGTAAGAACACTTCATAATAGTCAAAAATCCATCCGATATAAGCTCCGAAAAAAACCTTATACTTTGCTTTATCCATTTTTTCTATTTCTTCTGGAATATGAATTGTTGTCATAACATAACCTCCCTAGCTCTCCATAATAAAAGCCCTTCTAATACAATTTCATCCATCTTAAATTAAATACTTTAACTAACTGCCTCCGTCATCACTACACATTTTGAAATTTTCCAATCTAAAAACCCCATAAGTATATTCTTTTATTTTTTGAGGTTTCTTACGAATTACCTCCTCACTGTTATCAATTATTAATAACTCGAACATTCGTAACTATAATGCCATCTGTCTGTATCCGCTTTCATGTCTACAAAATAAAATATTAGAACTGATTACTTTCTCTAACCCCCTAATATTGGATAAATCTCCAAAACCACCCCATCCTCTGCATACCTGTATCTTAGAAGATTTTAGATACTCATACTAGAGCAAAGATTACCTGAAAAAAAACAACTTTCCGTATAAATTTTATTGACAAAATCAATGAGAACTCGGCATTAATATGTTTAGTGTACATATTATTGCGAAAGCAAAAACACCTACGGGAACTATACTTTACATAAAGTATAGTTCCCGTAGGTGTTTTATTTAGTTCGATAATCTTGGCAATACTCTGTTCTCTAGATTTCCCTAGAAAAATACTGTGAAATCAGTTGATTAAAACTTTCTTTTCTTTCGATTTGCGCCCAGATAACTTTCCTTATACCACAAGACTCCTACAGTAAAATACCGAGGAGTCCAAATGACAGTTACCCTTATTTGCTAGCGGCAAAGCTTTGCGCGACATCATAAATGAGATCTTCTTGCCCGCCAACCGCTTTCATCCGTCCTAGCTCAACCAAAATATCTCGCTCATCAATACCGAACTTTTGGGCTGCAGCCTGTGTGTGTAGTAAAAAGCTAGAATAGACGCCCGAATACCCCATTATTAAACCTGAACCTGTTACTTCTTGTGGGCGCTGCATATATTTTGCGACTACATCATTTGCCACATCCATTGTTTTGTATAGATCAATGCCTGTTTGGTAGCCTAAGCGCTCTAGGACCGCAACCATTACCTCGGTCTGCGTATTGCCACTTCCAGCACCCAACGCACGCAAACTTCCGTCAATATAAGTCGCTCCAGCCTCAACAGCCGCCAACGTATTGGCCATCGCCATCGACAAATTATTATGGCCATGGAAACCGATTTCACACGATAAAGCATCCTTTAAAGCTTCTATCCGTTCCTTAACTTCATTTGGTAGCATGTAACCAGCCGAATCTGTCACATACACAATTTCCGCACCGTAGCTTTCAAATAACTTTGCTTGCTCTACTAATTTCTCAATGGGTGCCATATGGGCCATCATTAAAAAGCCCACTGTTTTTAAGCCAAGTTCACGACCTAATCCGATATGCTGCGCAGCAACGTCTGCTTCTGTTACATGCGTCGCAACACGAACCATTTTGGCACCTACTTTAACGGCATCCTGCAAATCTTCTTTAATGCCTATTCCGGGAATTAACAACACGGAAACTTCTGCCGTTTTACACTCATCTGCCGCCGCTTCAATTAGCTTTAATTCACTTACTTTTGAAAATCCATATTGTAAAGAAGATCCTCCCAAGCCATCGCCATGCGTCACTTCAAAATAGCGAACACCTGCCTGATCCAGACCACGAGCCGTTGCACGTACTTGTTCCTCTGTAAAGGAATGTTGCATCGCATGACTTCCGTCTCGAAGAGTAACATCTAAAATTTCAATTGAGCGACTCGTCATTTTCATTCCTCCTTAAACATTTGCTGCTACCATTTTTCTTGCATATTCATTTGCAACCTTCGCTGCGGCTGCTGTCATAATATCCAAATTCCCAGAGTAAGGAGGGAAGAAATCACCAGCACCTTCAACTTCTAGAAATACAGAAACTTTTTTACCGTCAAATTGTGGTGTGCCTCTTAAACGGTAGCCAGGCACATATTCCTGTACCTCTTTTACGATTTGCTCAATTGACTGTTTAATTTCTTCTTCCTTACCTTCTTCTTCAACAAGTACAAGTACAGTATCACGCATAATCACTGGTGGCTCGGCAGGATTTAAAATGATAATCGCCTTCCCTTTTTTGGCTCCCCCAACTTGCTCGATTGCTTTTGCAGTTGTGCGTGTAAACTCATCAATATTTGCACGGGTACCAGGACCAGCACTTTTACTTGATACTGTTGCGATAATTTCAGCATATTCGACTTGACTCACACGATTAATGGCATGGACAATCGGAATTGTCGCTTGCCCACCGCATGTGACCATATTTAGATTCGGTTCGTTATGATGCTCACTTAAATTCACGACCGGTACTGTAAAAGGTCCAATGGCAGCTGGCGTTAAATCGATTACCTTTTTTCCTGCTGCAATTAACTTTGCACTATGCCATTCATGTGCTTTGGCAGTAGTCGCGTCAAACACAATATCCACGAGCTCCAACTTTTCCAATAAGCCGTCAATACCATTGTCAATCACTTCATAACCACGGTCACTTGCTCTTTTTAACCCTTCCGAGCTCGGATCAATTCCAACCATTACGCTCATTTCAAGGGCATCACATCGTTCAATTTTATACATTAAATCCGTTCCGATATTTCCCGAACCGATAATCCCCACTTTAAGTCTTGTCATCTTCTATTCTCCACCCTCTGAAAATGAAATCGACACCGATCCTAGCCCTTCAAAATCCACCTTAAAATGATCTCCAGCTTCAAAAGGTACGGCTTTTGTCAATGCTCCCGCTAAAATCACTTCTCCAGCAAGTAAAGAGATGCCATACTCAGCAACTTCATTCGCAAGCCATGCAACTGCAGTTGCTGGATTTCCCATTACCGCTTCTCCCTTTGCCCCGTCTAAATACGCTCCGTTTTTATAAGCTTTCATCTCGACTGCAGCTAAATCTAGACCTTCAACAGAAGTTTGCTTTTTACCAATAACAGCACCTGCGGAAGAGCCATTGTCCGCGACTGTATCTTCAAATTTAAACTTCCAATCTTCAATGCGGCTATCAATAATTTCAATTGCAGGCACTATATAATCCGTCGCAGCAATGACATCCGCAGCTGTAACATTCGGACCTTGTAATCCTTCTTTTAAAACGAAAGCAATTTCAAACTCCACTTTTGGTTGTATGAATTGATCGATTGAGACTGTACTTCCGTCTTCATAAATCATATTATCCAATAGATGCCCGTAATCAGGTGTTGTGACATTAAACATGTCTTGCATGACTTTACTCGTCAATCCGATTTTCTTCCCTTTGATCTTCGCGCCATTTTCAACCTTTTTATTAATTTGATAGAGTTGAATTTGATAAGCTTCCTGAACGGAAATCGAATCTTTTGAAGATGTAAATGGTGCAATCGGCTTTCTATCCGTTTCTGCTTGTAACAATGCTTCAGCTGCTTTTTGAATCACCATACTTACATCTCCTTTACGAATTAACTAGCGCATCTTCAACTAAATTACGATATTTTCCATTAAAGAAAATCAGTGGTTCTCCCTCTTCTAGCTTAATATCATTCACTTTACCTATGAATAATGTGTGGTCGCCCTCTACATATTCGGAAACAACCGTACAGCTAACTTGTGCGAGTGCACCTGGCAATACAGGTACACCTGCTAACTGATCAAATTTCACTTCGACGCCGTCTTTAATTTGTCCGGCAAATAGCTTGGAGAAGTCTTGTTGATGATCCGCCAAAATATTCACTGCAAACTTTTGACTTTCTTTAATTCTTTCGAGTAGGCGCGCTTTATGGCCGATTGAAATTACCACAAGCTTCGGATCCATTGAGACAGACATAAAAGCATTCGCTGTCATTCCATAGTTTTCGCCTTGAAGTTCTGTCGTTATTACCGTTACACCCGTAGCGAATTTCCCCATTGCATTTCTAAATAGTCGATCATCCATTGGTATTCCTCCTTTTAATTTTCCGTTTTAAGCTTTAATCGTCGGGTTATTTTCAGCATTTGCATCCATCTGATCTCCCCAATATGTGAATCCAACGTCCATTTCGTCTAATGTCCATACGATTGGTTCCCAGTCCGGTTCAAAAATCAAGTAACCATTCGTGAAGATTTCTACACGAAGTCCGCTGCCCGGGTCAATCGCATAAATGTACATCGCTTGTGAAATACCATGTTTACCTGGACCTTTAAATTCAATACCATGCTCTGTTAAAATATCTGCTGCACGAAGTAAATCTGACGAGTTATCCAACCAGTAAGAAACATGGTGGATTTGATTTGGTGTTGGTGACAGCGGGTCATAACTAACAGCAATGTCATGAACCAACGGCGTCACGCTTAACCATGCTCCCACCAAGCTTTTATCAGGTGCTTCTATACATTCACGCATTTTGAATCCTAATTTCTCCTGTAAGAAATCCGCAATGACATCTGCTTTAAGCGACGACAGTAAATTGACATGATCGATTCGTCGAGGTGAAACACCACGTGCCCATGATTTATATGTCTGATTTTTTAATACAGAACGTTTAGATGGCTCTGCCAAAGTCTTCTCCATGTCATAATAGATTTCTAATGTATGCTCGCTCGGCAATTTAAAACGGATTGCACGGCCTTGACCCGCTTCCGTACCTGCTTCGATCCATGTAACTGGTGTTCCTGATTCTTCAAGTAATGTTGCAAACCCTTCTACATCTTCGGGACGCTTCGTCCGCCATGCGATATGATCGAGTCGGGCTTCATCTCCAGCTTGAAGTGACATCGTATGGTGTTCAAAATCTCCCCACGCACGTAAATACACGACGCCATCAACGGTTTCTGTTTCCTCAAGACCTATAATTTCTTTGAAAAACCAAAGTGACTTCTCTAAATCTGTTGTAATTAAAGCGAAATGACCTAATTTTGCAATTTCTGGTGCGTACATTCTAATTCCTCCCAAGTTTTCGAATATTTTTTATAACGCTTCATTTTTCACTTTTTTTATTACACAAAATACGTATTCGGTTCCATTCCACAAATCACTCGTCCATACGTTTCTATTAAACTTGATGGTGTAATGAAACCGTGTAAATGCATTGTTAGGAAATCACGGTAAATGAGCTGGAATAGATTGTTCTCATAGGCGAAAACAGAACCCGCCCCATCTGCCATTAAATCAATCGCTTCTTTGCACAGTTGGTTGACATATCCAAAGTCTGCCTTCATTTTAATAGACTCTTCCATCGTAAGCTTTTGCCCTTTTTTCGAGTATTCGTCCAACATGTCAACTGCACGATATAGATGCAATTCAGCAGAATCGATTTTCAATTGCGCCTGTGCAACCTGCATATGTGTAATCGGTGCTTCACTCATTTTGTTATAAAACGTATTACCAATCCCTGCCTTTTTCACACGCTCCATATGCACATCCATTGCAGCCTGTGCTAGACCAAGAGCAGGTCCTACGATGGAAAGTGTCAAGGACGGCACGAAAGGTGTTTGATATAACGATACATCTTTTAGTTCGTCGATAATGTAATGCCCTTGGGTCGCAAGGCGGTCCAGTGACACCCGATGATCAGGTACAAAGACATTCTTTGCAATCACACTGTTACTACCAGAGCCTTTGAGTCCGACTACATGCCAATCGTCTAAGATTTCAAGCTCGTTGCGTGGCACAACCATGATGGCCATCTCCATGCCGCCATTTCCGTCGTCTATCGGAAAACCGAAATAGCACCAGTCTGCATGTGGACTTCCCGATACGAATGGCCACTGCGCTTCTTCTATTAAATAGCCGCCTTCCACTTTCTTAATGTCACATTTAATAGGTTTGAAATTCCCCGCCAGTACAACATCTCCGCCATGACCAAAGATTTCTTCCAATGCTTCTCTACCAAATGCATACGAAATCATATAATCACGAATATTACTTAACGAAACAAACCAACCAGCAGAACCGTTACCACGTGAAATTTCAGTTACAACTTCGGTATATGTGCGCATATCCGTTTGATAGCCGCCAAACATTTCAGGACGAAGAACCTTTATTAACCCTTCACTTTTGATCACATCGATTATTTCTTTAGGTAGATTACTCGTTTTATCTATTTCTAAGCTACGTTCCCTTAGCATTGGTATTAGTCCTTTTGCTCGTTCCCTTAGCATTGCCTTCGTATCTAATACAGCTTGTGTCATTTCTATTCCTCCCTTGTATTTGATCGTCTGTAAGCAGCAGCCAGTAACACGGGGCGCTCCAGCTATCTTAGTTCACGAGGCTTGGTACAGCATTTCTTTCAAAAAAGTCTTTTGTCAGTTTGATAAACTGATCTTTTTGTTCCACTTGAGCCCAATGCCCACAACGTTTGAAAACATGAAGCTCTGCATTCTCTACATAATCCAACATATACAAGCTACTTTGTAAGGGTACAAATCGATCCTGATGACCATGAATCATTAAAAAGTCATTTGTCATGCGCTTCAATGCTGATGGTGGCACAAGCATGTCAGATAAACTTGATTTCGAGAAATTCTCTTCATATGATTTACGAATATCCGGACGTGAAAACAACTCAAAGCGTTCTGCGACAATCGCATCTAATTTGTCTTCCATTCCCTCTAAATCATATAAAAACCAGCTTAATAAATTTTTAAATGCCTTTGGCGATGGATCCTTATGGAAGTTTGCTAATTTCGCAAGCTCAGGAGTTGGCTCAGTTAGCCCCCCGCCAGCTCCCATTAAGACAATTTTGTCAATGCGCTCTGGTGAATGCATATTCATATGAAGCGCAATAACACCACCTAATGAGTTTCCAACAAGATGTGCTTTCTCTAGATTTAATGAATCCATTAAATCTACAACTTGCTCAATGCGACGATTCATCCATTCCACACCATTTTCAGGGTACTGTTCTGGATGGTCCGTTTCCCCGAATCCTAAAACATCCGGTGCAACAACATGAAACCTGTCCACATAATGTGGTAAAACATCCTTCCAGTTCGCGCTTGCACTAGCCCCTGGACCGCTACCATGAAGGAAAATAATTGTTTCCGTGTTTTTTTTACCGCCTTCATGGATAAATGTTTCGAAGTTACCTGTTTGAACTTTACGTGTAATAATTGACATAATTTTCAACACTCCCCTATTATGATTTGAACAATATAATACTGTTTGCTTGCTGTATAACCATACTTACTCAGTTAATTACAATCGTCTGAAATGCTAACATTTCAGTTAGAGCAAAAATAAATGCCCTTTACACGTACTGCATTTTTCTCACAACGTTTCGTTGCGTACCTAAGTCAATTTCCCGATTGCGACTATATATGCTTGTTTCAATTAAATCGCCTTCTTTTAAATAATTGGCTAGACCTAACTGACGATTAATCACCTGCTGCTTTTCCTCATAACTTGCAACTAAGCTAGTCATACAGTTCATTTCATCACTTGTTAACTGCATCGCTACTCCACCAGGTGTCCCCGTTAACAATAAATCTCCCGGCTTCAATTCCATGAGTTGTGAAAGCTCTGTTAAAGTCTCAGTTGGCTTATATAATAGTTGGTCCGTATTTGCAGATTGACGAACCTTTCCATTGACCTTTAATTCCAGCTCTAAATCGTATAAGTAAGCGTATTCATCTTCATCCATTACGTAGAAGTAAGGGCCCACTGGACAAAATGTACGATAGCTTTTTCCTTTTAACCATTGAACCTGAGTTAGCTGAACATCCCTTGCCGACACGTCATTTCCAATGACTAAACCTGCTATATATTCATGTAGATTATCTTCTGTCACTTGCATTTCACTCGTAATCTCTTTCCCAATCACCAAACCTAACTCAATTTCGTAATCGAGTAGCTGAACATGATCTGGCTGAATGATTGTTTCAAACGGTCCACAAAGTGAACTGTCCAACTTACTGAAAATCATATTAAAGGCTGGCCTTCCAGAAGACATGCCCGACTCTTTTCGATGCTGCGAATAGTTCACACCCTGGCAAATGATGTTTGCCGGTTTTGTTACAGGACTTAACAAGTCAATTTCATCGAGTAGAATCATTTTTCCATTGTTCACTTCTAGTTTATTTTTTGCTTCCTGAATACCCAATTTTAAAAAATCCGCTAACGTATCTGAATCATTGTCCAATGCAATAACTGCATTATCATTGACTACGCCCCATTGAATTCGTTCGTCCTTTTGAAATCGTACAATTGTAGTCCCCAAGTATTTTCATCCTTTCACATGAAGTGGGCTTGGCCATCGTGTCGCGAAATTATGCTAACGATGGCTCGTCCCTTTTCTCCCCGTTCCCCTGTAACAATGGATACTTTATCTTGTAATCGCTTCAATCTATAAAGTGCATAAAAATTATTTATTCTATAGAAACCAGTACTTCTTCATTAGGCTTCGGCAGTTTAACAGCTAAATACCAAATTAGTGCTAGTAAGAGCAACCCTACTGTACTGATTAATAATGGGAATCTTCCGATGTCCTGATTGAAAATGTTCATAATCACACTGAAAGCGAATGGACCCATAATCCCACCAAGTCCTTGCCCTACTACGACTAGTCCAACATAGGATGTACCAGAATTTGGCGGTGTAGCTTCAGTAACGCGTGCAAACACCCCTGGTAATCCAATTCCCATACCTGCTCCAGCTATAATACTTCCGACAAAGATCATCGGTAAACTATGCGAGAAGTAACAGATCATCATACCTAATCCAGTCATTAACACGGCTACTGGTAAATAGGAAATTGGCAGCATATGCTTAACTTTTCCAAACACAAAGCCTGCTAGTAAAGTTCCGAATGTAAAGACAGAAATCGCTATACCTGCTTCTGTCGCATTTCCTAACTGTTCATTTTGAATCACTACAGAAATATTTGTGACATATCCAAAAATCAAAGCCGAATAGAATACTTGACCTAATGTCACTCCATAAATGACTTTCGGAACTTTAACTTTTGCTTTCTTCACACCTGGTTCATGTCCAGGCCGTTTTGCCGGCTCAGGTAAAAACAGGAACGTTAAAGCTAAAATCCATATTGGGAACAAATACGTAAGGAACCCGTATTGCCAACCATACGTATCAGCAAGAATTCCGCCACCTAATTGGAAGAAAATCGCTCCGATACATGCAATCGTTGAAGTTCCGAAACCAATCAAGAAATCACGTTCCCGATTATCGAAGAAATCTGAAATGATATCAACTGATAACGGTATCGTAATTCCAACGCCTAGCCCTAGCAGACCGCGGAATGCAATGATTAACGGCAAGCTATCCAGGAAAAATGGCATTACCCCACCAAGCATGAATAAAATTAGACCCGTAAATAAGAGTGATCTCTTCTTAAATGTTCTGGAAAGTTTTCCATAAAACAAAGCAGGTATGATTTGCATTAAGCCCGGGAATGTTGCAACGAGCATAACAATCGTTGGATTATAATCTGGAAATGCTGCGATAATATCCGCCATGATCGATCCCGCAACACCAGCGGCGACATCTTGGAAAGCAATAATTACAATTAAAAATTTGAGGAAGTTTCCACTGACCCTTCTCTTCATCAATCTATCCCCTTTGTTTTTTAGTAAAAGCTTCCGGATAATGCATCTACAGAGAACCAAAATTATCTAATTGGCTTTGGAATCACCACATCTTTCAGATTGAGGATTTCGCAAGCAAGGAACAACCTACAAATGAAAACCCTTACATTCGATAAGTAAATAATAATCCCAATTTTCTATTTTCTCAACAACTTTAGAGAACTCCGTATATTCATTACTAAATTACAAGCATTTACTATATAAAATTCACGGAAAAGATTGTCGACTGTTTTTCACTTGATAGATTCACCAACAAATAGTTTGTACTTTTCACTCACAGAATTGACAATACGATACAAGTGCTTCTCCATCACATTTCTAGCAAGTAGGACATCTCGGTCTTTTAATGCATAGTATATTATCCAATGCTCAATTTGTGATTGTTGCCTTAATTTCCCCATAAATACTTCGTCTGACATGCGAACGTAATTCAAGTAATCCCAGTTCACACTATTCATCTTAAAAGCATATTCAAGGTTTGATGCTTTATAAATTTGAGTGTGAAAACTTGTATTCAATTCCTCATAATCACTCGCCGTTAAATGACTGTTATCCATTTTCTCAACAGTCTTTAATAGATTTGCTAACTGCTGATCACTTATATTTACCGTAGCTTGTCCTGTCATTAAAATATCTAACGTCGCACACACGAGGAGTCTTTCGTGAACATCTTGATGACTTGGCCTCTTAACAAACACACCAACTTGAGGCGTAATTGTTATATATCCTTCTAATTCAAGCTGCGTTAATGCTTTATGAATTGGCGTTCTACTCATTTCTAATTCCTTTGCCAATAGATGTATATCGATTGCCTGTTTCTCTGAAAACCGTCCCTCTACTATTAATTTCTTTATATATCTATAAGCTTCTTCTTTTTTCAAATTAACCATCCCCTTGTAAATTTGCTAACCCATTCTCACAGATTAATATCACCTATTGCATTTAGTCCATCCAAAATAAGCAAAAGCTGAAAACCTTCGACTGGATCTCTTAAATCTTTTTGAATCAGTTCCTCAATCTTAGTGATTCGATACATTAAGCCACTCATTGACAATGACAAGTCAGCCATTGACCGTTGTAGATTTCCACCATTGCTTAAAAAAACATGCATCGTTTTTAGTATTTCAACTTGTCTCGTTTCCTTTAGTTCAAAAATAGCCTTCAATTCTTGCTGTCCTATTTTCCTGATTTCGTTAATATTCTTCGAATTAATTAATGTCCCCATAATCCCAACATTTTTATAGTGGCAAATTTCATCTTGCGACTTCATGCGAAGTGAAATCTGTGATTCCTCTAAGCTGTCTTGAATCTTATCGATATTATCTGTGCTATTACTCACTCCAATTTTAAATTGGTAGGCTTGAAATGATTTCTTCAAGTGCTGCACTATTCTTTCTATATTCTCTACATAGTTTTCTGTTTTAGGGAGCAACAAGACGATATTTTCCTCGAATTGGCATATGAGCACTTTGTAATCTTGAATATCCAAAAATTTAATGATGGACGTTAGCACCGCTCTTTGCTCTATAACCGATAGCAATCCATCTGGCTTAATCTGACATGAAATCGTTAAGATATAAAATGGCTGCTCCAAATTAATACCAATATAGTAACCCTGGGAAATTACATTCGATTTCGAATTATATTGCTTCAGTAATAGTTGCTCTAGAAAATAGCCTTTCATTTTTTCCAGTGCTTCAAAACTGGTTTTCTCATTCAGAAAATATAATCCTGCTACATTAGCTGCTCGTTCAAGGAACATTGAATCACTTTCAACATACGAATTTTCATGTTTCAAATAAATAAATGTACAATAACCGATAATCTTTTTCTGCACGATAATCGGAGTAATGAGTCTTTCATGAATGGCTCCTTGAATAACGGTTGTCTTTTTAAACAATGGCAGTTCTTTATTTCTATTTTTTAACTTAAGAAAACTTTTTTTCAAATCATCAGTGACTTCTTCATATTGTTCCTCTGTTAAACCAACGTATGTCTTATTGTGAAACGTTAAATCCACAATTGAAATCGGAATCCCAAGTACTTCAAAAACCCTATTCGTAATGTCAAAAATATCATCTCCATCTGATACCATTTGCGTAAGAACACTATGGAATTTCGATAGCTTTTCAATGTAATTTCTTTGCTCAAGTAATTGCTCATACGAAACTTTTAGTTCGTCAATAATGTTTGGCTCATTATAAGATGAGATTTCTTCATGCATCGAATCGTCCCACTCTTCTTCAATGCGCATTTCATAGCGACACTCTTTGTCACCCATCGCTTTGCAATGAGTTTCTCTAACAAACATTTTCCGTTCACAGATTTTCGACATGTAACCGCTTGCAAAACCAGATAACATGTGGCATACAGGGGTATCTGAGAGTCCAAGGTTTTTTAAATGTTCATGTGCCTCGACAGAATCAATCCATTTCCCTGTTGCGTACATATATTTAAGTTTATTGGAGTCCGTCATTTCAATCTTTCGCTCCGATGTTACATTACTAACTTGTCCTGTGTTTAAATGTAATACCGACGCTTGTTTGATCAGTTCCTCAAAGTCTTTCGTATCTTCCATGGCTTCATTTGCATTCGTTTCCCCCAAATGCCATCCGTAACGCAATAAAAATCCTTTTGCACGCTGAACGCCAAGATTTTCTATCAACTCTTTTCTTAACAATCCAAAGCTGGCTGATGTCATTAACACTTTTCTACTCTCAAAATATTCCGTCTCTTTTTCGAATACGTTCACTCTAATCACCCCTACTATAATTTTAGAATGTCACTTATCGTGCGATATAGATGGATATCTTCTTAAAAGTGCGTGAAATTCATGGTTTATTGTTTTGTTATAATTTTACTTAGTAGTATAGCATGAGTAAAGGTCTAAGTATTCATTATTTTAGAATAATTAGTTTATAATAAGTATTACTTCTTAACTATTTTGTTAGTAAAAAAAGGTGCCTGGCTCAGATTGTATGTCTGAGTCAAGCACCAAAATATGAACAGTGAGTAAATTGATCAAATACTAGACACTACGTGTATAGTTTGTTTGGATCGCTTTAGATTGAACAACTTCTATACCATTATCGAGTGTCTTGATTAGTAGGGATGCGACTTCGTCGCATCCCTACTAATTTTTTCGGTAATCGTATGGTGGTTGTTCATCCGTCGCTCTCCAATGACACAGTTACAAGTAGTACTGAAGCTTTTCAAGACGAGAGAATAGCCTGCTTCTCACCTGGTAAGAAGCGGCCAAAGATACAATTTTGGCCGCTCACGCCTTCTACTATAGTTTCTCTATTTTAAGTTTAAGGACTTATAGAGCAAAGCAGAGAAAACAATATACAACGTTCTAGAAGTGCCCGAAATTGCATCTTCGGGCACTTACACCCTCTATAGAAAGTCATCTATTTTATTCTTTCAAAGCAGCTGCAATTTTCACTTGAAGATTGTAGGAACGCGACAGGCGAATAATCACTACAGGATAACCGAAAAGAATGGCTAGAAGTGACAGAGTCACTGCTAGCCATTCTCTCTTCTCGGTAAAAGGGTCGTGATTAATTCGCCGAAAGCGGGCCGGAAATAGTCAAGTGAAAAATGGCGGTTTTCAAGCCATACTCACCAGCCTTTTATACAAGTAAATGGTTAATCAACAGGCGCGCTCTTTTCAATAACATTCCAAGGCACAAACCTATTTATATTGGTTCGAGTGCGTTTGTTTCTTTTTGGCCGCGGATGAAGTTGAGCGGAACTCAGCTTCCACTTTTGCATTCAGCCTGCGCTCGAAATATTTGCCGACGAGCCATAGCAAAATAATAACGACTACGACAATCGCTGTTCGGATTGGATTTGTAAATAGCGCTCTTATGTCATAGCCAATATAGCTAATCATGAAAATCATGACGAATTTCCCGGCCATCAATGTGACCAAATAATTCTTTTTCTTCATATCCGACATTCCAGCTACAAGATTGACCAGTGCGGATGGTGTAAACGGGAAACAGAGGAAAAGAAATAAAGGACCGAATCCATTTCGCTCAACCCATTTGATTAACTTTTGAATACGTGCATTTTTTGTTAGAAATTTTAAAAACCGGTTGCGTCCATATTTTCGGACGAGAAGAAAAACAGCATATGAGCCTACCACAGTCCCAGCCCACGAAAGCAGGAATCCATACCAGAGACCGTACGCTCCAGCATTTGCCATAACAAATGCGAATAGTGGAAGGAACGGCAAAAACGACTCGAGAAATGGCAAAAGTAAACCGAGAAGTGGTCCTAGTGATTTATAGTGCTGTGCTAATTCCATAATTTTGTCCGGATCCAGCCATTCATTCATCTGAGACAACCTCGCTTCAATTCAGTTTTCGTGTCATCTAATGTCCGTTATTTATAGTTTTCCTTTAATAGTGTCCATTTAAACCCTAAAGTATAGTATAATCGCTTAAATATACTTTGGGAAGACGTGAATCGCATATGAAGGATAACCAGTTCTCTGCCGGACTAAAAGCAGGTACAAGCATTGCCATCGGATATTTCCCCGTCGCGCTCACATTCGGATTGCTTGCAAAAACAGCAGGCCTGTCCATTGTTGAAGCGACGGCAATGAGTATGTTTGTTTACGCAGGCGCTGCTCAATACATATCGCTTAGCCTAATTACGTCAGGTGTCGATCCTATATTGATCGTCATAAATACATTCATCGTCAACATTCGACACTTTCTTATGACGGCTTCGCTCAATGAAAAGATGCAACCTGCTAAGAAATGGATCAAATCGATCTATGCTTTTGGCATTACAGACGAATCGTTTACAGTGCTCGCGACTGGAACGAAAGGGAAAATCTCGACAGCTTTTGCATTTGGGGTTGCGCTCATCGGTTACGGCAGCTGGGTCATCTTCACTACAATTGGTCACATTATTGGCGCCAATCTGCCAGTCTTTTTGCAAGAGGCAATGTCAATTGCACTATACGCCATGTTCATCGGACTGCTTGTCCCTTCGATGAAAGGAAATCGTAAAGTTGTTATGCTCGCTGCAGTTGCGGCGGCCATTCATTGTGCATTGTACTTTACAGGCGCATTGTCGACAGGTTGGTCAATCCTTGTCGCTACGCTTGGGTCATCGATTCTTATTGAAATAATCTATGCGCGGCGCGGTAAAACTGCTGAAAAAATGTATGTTCGGGAGGAGGAAGTCTAATGGGGCCGACTTATTGGTGGATGCTCCTTGGCATGGCGCTCGTTACATATTTACCACGTATGATTCCGTTGACTGTTTTAGACGGCAAAGAATTACCACCAGTCGTTCAAGGCGTCTTGCGCAACATACCATACGCCGTTCTGGGTGCCTTAATTTTTCCGGCAATCCTGTTCGTTCAGGAAGGAAATATCCTATTTGGTGTACTTGGAGCGGGAGCGGCATTTTTAATCGCTATCCTAGGCGGTGGTCTCATGTCGGTTGTTTTAGGGACGATTGCTGTGCTCGCGGTCTATAGTTTGTTTATGTAATGATTGACCGCGTGGGTGCGGTCTTTTTTTTATGCTATATTAAGGATAAGGCTGATTTATTTATAATGGTAGAATGACGCCTGCCCTACAAAAAAATAGTTAAAATTAGTGATGAATCCCTAGACTTCACGGATAAAAGCAGGAGGATGAAATGATGAATGAATATGGTACACTACATGAGTCAAACGGTCGTTATGCTTTAAGATTTGAACGGTTTTTTCCTCATAATCCAGAAGATGTTTCCCTTGTTATTACGAATCCTAGTTACTTCTCCCAATGGTACCCTTTCGCAACAGGAGAGATGGATCTCAAACTTGGTGGCAAGATTGCCTTCGATGACGGTGAAGGAACGACATATGATGGTATCATTACAGAGTTAGACAAGCCATATTTATTTGGTTTCCGTGAAGTTGAGGATCTGATAAACATTTCATTGCAAGATGAGGATAAAGGCTGTCGAATGATCTTTACCCATACTTTTAACGATGATTCATGGGCAGTTAATACTGCGGCAGGATGGCATAGATGTCTGGATGTATTGGCACAAATCGTCAATGGTAAACCAATTAAGTGGCACGATAACGCAACTAAACTGCGTAAAATCTATAGTGAAGCATTTAATATGGAACGTTAAAAGAATATAAAATGTTATTCCATTATAGGGAGCTTTACTTCAAGAAGGAGTAAAGCTTTTTTCTTATTGAACTAAAGGGGCAGGTTAATTGAGTAAATCATTATCTTAACTTAGTTAACACATTGTGCTAATATTTTTTTATGGGGGTAGTGTGTGTAATGAAGAAAACAATTATAATTCTTTTAGCTAGTTTACTTTTATTTGTTTTTGGAACGTATAGAATATTAACTGAGACACTTTCGTCAACGCCTTTAATAGTGGCATATATTTTTGCTATTACTGGTTTTATCGGAGTAGTAGCGAATCTTGTAAATCTGAGAAAAATACGAACTACTTAAACTAACGGGTGCTTTAGTTAAACAAGTAGCTTCCTGTAAGGGTAGTTTTTTCTTATTGAACTAATGCGGCAGATTAGTTCAATAAGGAAAAGAAAAAATACCATATCAATTACATTAATATATTGTTAATATTTGAAATGTGAAAAAACTGATATAAGAAAATTGGAGGATATTATGACTTTTGAAGAGCTAACAAAAAACAAACCAACGGTAGAATGGAAACAAAGAATAGATGAAGATGAAGATGATGACCTTTTTACCGACGAAAATATTAATGCAACTAATGAGGTTCTTAATTCTTACATCAAGAGCCTAAAAAAATTTGGAGATAATACGACAGAGGAAGACATTTTGGAATGTGTTAAAGAAGTGGTAATCAATTTAAATGAACTAAATGAGAAATATGATAACTTTATTGAGACAATGGAGAGAGAAGAACTATGTGATTTTATTATTGAGGCAACAAGTATAGCTGGCTTTGAGTCCGATGAAGACATAACTGAAGAATGGAGAGAGTGGTAAGAAACGGAAATGCTTATTGAACTCCCATGAAAATTAAAAAACGCTCAAAAGCTATAAAATAGCATAACAAAAGAGACTCAGAAAAAGCTTTTTTAAAAAAAGGCTGAGCCTTCAGATTGTGTATATTGAGTTGAAAGATAAATCAGGAACCAACTCCATTCTTGTTAGAATAAAGGCAGGCTGGTGCAGTAACCAGAGTAGGATTAATCTCCCATGAGTGCTACTCGTTTAGAGTGCGACAGTCTGTGATGCACCGTGGTCGTTGGAGTCAGACTAACGGATGGGCTCTATGGCACCATAGTTCATCGACCTTCTTCGCCAGCCATAGTATCCAATACCCGTTCTACATACATTTTCATCCTCTGTGGTGTAGCGCTGATTTTGCGCTACATGTATGGCTAACGGGTGCTTTAGTAAAAACTGAAGAATAAATTATATGAGCCTGGAGATACATTTCCCGGTTCATTTTTTATGTGCATTTTTATTACTATTAAATAATAGGCATTTTCTTTTCCTTGCTCAAATCGCTATCCAATTTCCTATTATCAGTGTTTTGCTCGGGATCGTCGAAACCCATTATTCACCGCATTCCCTCCCTTTCATTCCACAAAAAAACCGCTCCTATACAAGCGAGCGGTTTCACGATTCAATCCTCTTCTTGGTGTTGTCTTGCAATCTTGACCATTCGTGTTGCGTACCAAAAACCGACAGTCAGTGACAGCGCGTCTGCCACGTAAAGCATCCAGTTGTGCGTGTAACCCGCGTAGACCGATGCGGCAATCAAAGCAACCGTCAAAATCAACCCCACAATGTGATGAAAAGTCACGCGGGTAAATAATATGACAAGAAGTCCCGGAAGAAATAAGGCGAGCATCAGTTTAGTTTCAAGTGAATCCATTTTACACATTCCTTTCCGAGTGGCCTCGCACCCGATTACCGAACGACGAGAAGTCCAAGTCGGTGATGGTCGTGCCGGTAGACAACCTGCTGCATCAGCCGTACTTCTCCATTGCGGTCAATCACTTGCAACCGACAATGTGCAGCGTTGAGCTGGATTGCATCATATAGTTCTTTTTCATTGCTAACCCGCAGTCCGTTTACAGTTCGGATACATTCTCCGGGCAACAAGCCCATTTTTTCACCCGGTGAACCCGGTACGACGCCTGCTACGACGACACCTGCGGGACGAGGAGCTACTGCAAATCCGCCTCTACGTTCCCCAAGGTAAGCATGTATGGAGATGCTAGCCCGGCAAACGACTCCGATTAGTAGAGACAACCAACCGAGCATGGGCAACCACAGTGCAGCGAGTCCTATAATGATAACCGCTGTGCCTGTCCAAACGACGGCACGGCCAATTTTAGGATATAAAACATCCGGATACAATGTACGTGCTACTTGTGAAAACCCAATGATTACTGGCACAGGAACGAAACTGAATGCATTTCCTCCTAGTGTAAACTGCGGCCAATAAGGGACAACGGACGTAATCATATCTCCCGGAACGAGAAAGACAACTGGCAACAGCCACAGCCGCTTCGTCTTGAAGGCAGCGGCCCGAAGTCCACGGTTCGTATGCATCAAGAACGGTGACGCATAGCGGACGGAATGACGACTTATGAGTTGTCCTTCCACAATTAATAATAAACCGGCAATAACCGGAATCGTTACAGCGAGGTCACCTAGCAGGTCTGCTTGTCCTGGAGACCAACCTCTAAAAGTGAAATCTGCCATATACTTTTCCATGAAATACAGGGCGAAGAAAGCCACTGCTGTAAAATAAATAGGTGAAGTGATTTTGTAATAGAAAGAAAGCAAGCCAACGAGCGCGGCTGCTGAAAACAACACCAACCAACCCGGATCCACTGACAATCCTACTCCGGAGATCAAAACAGACAAAACGAGCGCATACGGCCACGATTCGGCTAATAGCTTTTTCAATTCGGTTAAACCTGGTAATAAACGAACTTTAAAATTCCGGCGCTCCTTCTTAACACGGAAATACCCGACAGCGACTGCTGTAAAAAGCGCGGCTATAAATAATGGATTTAGGAAAAATAGCCCTAGCACCTCTACTATATTCAACATCATTTCCTTAGACAAATCCGTCACCATCCAATCTGACACAACTTCATTTCTCTCATTGTACCAAAAGTTTGGTATCCAATGTGATTGCGAATAGAATTTTTCATAAAATGGTAGATTTCGCTTATAGGTGAAGCGCCGAATCCTATGTACAAAAAAACTCCTGACTTCTTGCGTCAGGAGCTCGTTGTTACTTCGTCAACATTTTGTGGTGTATATAGCCAATTGCCATTTGCAGTTGATCGTCATTTTTCCGTTCAGTTCTGAATGCTTCCACTTTATCTTTCAGTTTCGAGAAAAATAGTCGATCCATGGTAGACACCACTTCCACTTTGGCATCGTCGCGAAATGCACGAACAGCGCGCGATGTTGATTCGTCATAGAATCCATCCGTCCGGGCCACGCTATAACCTAGACCTGTCAACAACTTCTGAGCATAAGCTATATCATCGTGGTAGTCACCTTCTGTGTAAATTTCTGTTACGAGTCGGATGTGCTCACTGAATAATTCACTTTGAACAACTTCGAGTTGCGCTGTTACACCTTTCGCATGAATCCACTTCTTTTTCGGCGTCAGCCATTTATGCGTAGACAACTTCATTTCCCCGCCATTGGACAAATCCATCGTTTCTTGAACTGTCCCTTTTCCAAAACTCGTTGCACCGATAATGTAACCTCTTTTTAAATCTCTCAAAGCGGCACTCAGCACTTCACTCGCTGAAGCACTGCCTTTATCTTGAAGCAATACAACGGGTATCTTTTTCAGTTTTACATCATAAGCCAATTTCTCTGAGTTTTCGGTCGCTAATGGCTCTAGGTTTCCAGCTGCATCTTCCATATAAGCGAAAATTGTATCATCTTCCACTAAACTGTCTATGATACTGCCGACAGCATGGAGATATCCACCCGGATTCCCGCGCACATCGATAATCAGCGACCCCGCTCCGTCACTAATCAGCTTATTTGTTGCATCCATCCATTCTTTCGGACTTTCATTGCCAAACATCGTAATCGATATGTAACCGATCTTCTGCCCTCGCTCTTCAAGCACTTCAGTTGCTACAGTTTTCACGGAAATGCTGTCTCGCATGACGGTCAGTTCAAGATGTTTATCCAAATCTGGTCTGAAGATTGTCAGGGAAACCGCTGTCCCTTTCTTCCCCCGTATGCGCTGTACAACGTCCTGTAGTGATTCTCCATCGATGCGCTTGCCATCAATGCGGACAATTTCGTCATATGGCCGCAATCCCGCTTTTTCCGATGGTGAACCTTTAACAGGTGCTACGATGATAAATTTCCCATTTGAACGGGTAATTTCAGCACCAATTCCGATACGTTCCCCTGCGAGTGACTCCTTATGGGCAGCTGCCTCATCCTGCGTCAGATACGATGAATACGGATCACCGATGACATCCGCCATTCCGCGAAGTGCCCCCTCAACCAACCTGTCCTTATCCACAGGGTAAACGCCTTTCTCTTTGATAACGTCAAATGCTTCGTCAATTACTGGAAATGATGCGCTAATGGCCCCTTCCTCAATTTTCCCACTTCCTTCTCCTGCACATCCGTCTAACAGAAGAAAGACGACCGTCGCCAAAGCGGCCAGAATCATGAATAGCAAAAACCGGCTTCTCTGCATAATGCAATGTCCCCTCCTCTGTCCACTATATGAACAAAAAAGGAACATTACGACAGCAGAAAACCGGCAACTTCAATCTGAATTCTTAATAATTGTTTCCAATATCTTTTCATCCATCGGTCCGACGACTCTTTGACTAATTTTCCCGTCAGTCCCGATGATATAGGTCGTGGGAATGATGGCGACTTGATAGGCATCCGATACGGTACCCTCGCTATCTAGCGGAATTGGGAACGACAAACCGTAACTTTTGATGAATTCTTCAACGCCCTTCATGCCACGCCTTTCTTCCGTCGTCATATTGACCGCGATGATTTCAACATTGTCGGATTCTTTGTTTTTCTCATAGTAATTTTGCATATGTGGCATTTCTGCTTTACACGGCCCACACCAAGATGCCCAGAAATTTAAAATCACTTTTTTCCCCTTATAATCGGATAGCTTGATAGTCTCTCCAGAAGGCGTGGCAAGGTCAAAGTCAGGTGGAGTTTGACCCTTTTTCAAACCAGGCAATGCATCCGTTGAATTGCCATTTTCATCAATCAGATGATTGGTAATAGGTTTTACGGTATTGCTATTTGACTTCACCATAATGACAACCAATGAACCAATAAGGAGCGTGGCTATAAGTATACCTAACGTTTTTTTATTCATGTCTGATCCTCCAATTTACCTTTTATACGGCTTTTCTGCAAAAACAGTACCGTAAAGAAGACACCAATGAGTAATGTAGAACCGAGCGGCGTCTCAAAAAGTCCCATCGGTTGGATGGCAGCTACAAAAATGTGAACCGCCATGAACAATAAGACGAGTTGAATCGACCAATTTCCCGCTTTTTTGCTAGTAATCCAGAAAAACAGAGTAAATAGTCCAAAAATGGCAACGGTCATCACTTGCGCAATGAGCGCACCTTCATTCAAAAACACCATCATTACTTGGAAGACGCCTTGAATTAAGACAGCACCCGTAAAGAGCGCTCGAATTCCATCTACATCTAACCGACCCTTTTTCATGTCCCATAAAATCTTTCCTAAAATAAAGAAGAGACCTAAGTAAAAGCCAATAATCCCTCCATGGAAATAAACAAGCGCTAGGGGAGAACGCAGAATCGAATCGAAATCAGTAATGAATAGACTCAACTTCCAAACAATTACTAAGTAAAAGAATGCATCCCCGATGTGACCTGCATGGACTTTCCCAAAACGAACCCGAATTAGAGTATATGCGAAAACAAATGCGGCAATGAGGGCAATCCAAGACGACGGCATACTCAAGCCACCCAGGGTGAAATATGTAGTAATCGGCATCCGCGCGTGTCTCCTTCAACAATCAATACCTTAATCGTATATAAAAACGAGTATGAAAGCTAATCATTGAAATGAAGAAAGTCAAAAAAAGTCCGCCTAAGATTCTAGGCGGACACAATTAGTTAGAATGAAACGTAACGTAACGGATTCACGGCACTTGGTCCATAAGCTGACCAATTCCCGACATGCATTTCAAAATGCAAGTGAGACCCGGTTGATGCGCCTGTAGACCCCATACCTCCGATGAATTGACCTTTGGAAACTTGTGAACCAGCGCTTACGCCAATGCTAGATAAATGAGCATAGACTGTTGTGAAAATTTGTCCATTGACGGAATGCGTAATCATAATAACATTTCCGTATGTCCCCATTGGACCTGCATGACTAACAATACCGTCTCCTGCAGCCACAATAGAAGTTCCTACACTATTTGCAATATCAGCTCCACGATGCTGTTTTTTCGTGCCGTAGATTGGATGTGTTCTCCATCCGAATGATGACGTGTAAGTTCCAGAAGCAGGTTTCGTCCAAGTACCGTTTGACACGGTCGGAAGATAAGAAGATGTGCTGCCACTACTTTTACTTGTACTTGTACTTGTACTCGCTTTTGCTTTTGCTGCCGCTTCTGCTTCCGCTTTTGCTTTTGCTTTACGCTCATTTTCAAGTTTGCGAGCAATTTCAACGAGACGATTTTGCTCAGCTGAAATTTTACTTGCAAGCGCGTCACTCACTACATAGGTGTCATGTAAATCTGATTCAAGCTGACTCTTTTCGTTAGCCAATTTCTTTTGTTCGGCTTCCAACTGATCAATCAACTTACTTTTGCTATTTTTCTGTGTCGTTTGGGAGTCTTTCAATGCTTGAAGTTCCTCTTTACTCGCTACTTGTTCCGCAAGTTTGGATTCGACAAGTGCTTTTTCTTCTTCAAGCTGCGCAATATCATTCGCTTGTTGTTCCATAATATTACGGTCTGCATCCATCAATGATGTAACAGCGGAAAAACGGTCGATGAAATCCGCGAAGCTGTTTGCACCGAGGAGAACATCAAGATAGTTGACTTGTCCGCCCTTCACTTGCATCGCGCGAACGCGATCCCGCAGGACTACATCACGTTCTTCAATTTTCTTTTCAAGGTCAGCAATGGAATCGCGCAATGCATCGATTTCATCTGTCGTTTTGTTTATCTCAGCTACGACACGGTTAATTTTTTCATTAGACTCTTCTATTTTCGCATTCAATTCCAAAATTTGATCCGTTATATTTTCTATCGTTGTTTTCTTTGTTTTTATTTCGGAACTCTTTTGATTGATGCCCGTATTCAATTCATTTTTCTTCTGTTCCAGTTGTTTCTGTTCTTTTTTCATGTCATCCAATGGGCTTGCTGTAACGCTCGCTCCACTAATAACGGTCGACAGGAAAACAATCGCGATTGCACCTGAAAGCAACTTTCTGTATTTACTCAACTTCTCAGTTCCCCTTTCAAACTCTCTATATATGATTCAGACGTTAAGGAATTTACGAACAGACATAAAACTACCCCAGATCCCAATGAAAATTCCCATGAAGAGAATAAGTCCATTTAACTGGAAAATGAATGGCGTTGTATTCAGCAATTGGAAGAGTTCTCCTTGCAATCTCGGTGCCCAATGTTCGTAAAGTTTGTAATAGGATATAGAAATGATAACCATCGGAGCAAGCGCACCTAAAATACCAAGCCAAATTCCTTCCAAAACAAACGGAATACGTACAAAGTTGTTCGTCGCTCCAACTAATTTCATGATTTCAATTTCATTTTTTCTCGCCACAATCGTGATACGAATTGTATTCGAGATGAGGAACATCGCCGTGAATAAAAGAGCCAATATCAGTACGAGTCCGACATTGCGGCTTGTGTTCAGTACATTGAAAAGCTTTTCGACTTTTTCTTCACCGTATATGACCTCATACGTGTAGTCATATGTATCGATTTTTTTGGCAATGGTCGCAGTCTTCTGCGGATCCTTCGCTTTTACATACAATGCATCGCCAAGAGGGTTACTCTGTTTATATAAGCTAAGCTCATCGCCGAATGATTTAATCATCTTGTTCAATTCCTGGTCGCGCGACGAATAGACGACTTCGAGGATTCCAGCTGTCGAGCGTACTTTTTGTTCCAACTCTTTAATTGCTTTCTCGTCTGCTGCAGGATCTGCAACGACTTTAATTTCAACGTCATTTTCAATATTGTCAGCCAATTGATTTAAGTTCATCATGATAACAATGAATACGCCAACGAGTAGAAGAGTAACAGTGACGGCACTGACTGATGCAAATGTCATCCAGCTATTACGGCGAATGCTTTTGAAACTTTCGCGCACATGCCGACCGAAAGTTCTAGCCTTCATAGTACTCACCTCCGTATTCATCACGGGTAATGAGTCCGCCTTCAATAGCAATAACGCGGTGTTTTATCGCATTTACAATCTCCCTATTATGGGTGGCCATGACAATCGTCGTTCCACGAGCATTAATCTGTTCGAAGATCCTCATGATCTCCCATGATGTTTCAGGGTCTAAATTTCCTGTCGGTTCGTCTGCAATGACAACCTTAGGTACATTGACGATTGACCTTGCGATGGAAACACGTTGTTCTTCCCCACCTGACAATTCATTCGGAAACATCCGCGCTTTTTGCGTGAGTCCGACAAGCCCAAGGACATCATTCACTTTTTTTCGGATTGATTCGGGGGATTCTTCGATAACTTCGAGTGCAAATGCCACATTCTCGTAAACATTCAGTTTAGGTAATAATTTGAAGTCTTGAAAAACGACACCAATCTGCCTGCGTAAATGGGGAATACGATTCTTGCGAAGTGTGGCAAGGTTTATACCATTGATGATAATGTCTCCGCTAGTAGGTGCTTCTTCACGGTACATCATTTTAATGAACGTTGACTTACCGGCTCCACTTGGACCGACCACATACACAAACTCTCCCGGATCGATTTCAATGTTTATGCCATTTGCTGCAACGACGCCATTCGGGTACTTTTTGTAGACATTTTTCATCACAATCATTCTAAAACCACCTGATTATTAATATCTCGCTTTTTTTCCAATAGCCCAATTATAGCATGATTCGACTCTATAAACATTACAGTTGTGTTTCATTTGAAACTTGAAAACCATGTCGGTAATATTCTAATTTATTACTATTGGCATTGTTGTAAAATGTGACAGAGTAACTAACGTATTTGTACTATTCACCCTTTTTAAGGGCAATTCCTCCTTAATATCAATTGTGTAGCGCGTGTTTTTGTCTATTGCTGTATGGATATACGTATTGTTACAGAAGTATGTGATTGGAGTGATTTTGAATGTAGTTGTGGGTTGTAATTCGCGTGTTGATTAACCATTCAATTGCATAACAGGCTGGCGAGAAGGGTTTGTCGGTCGCTGTTTTCACTGGACTATTTTAGGTTCGCTTTCGGCGAATTAATCACGACCGTTTTACCGGGGGGGGGCATCTGTTTCTAGAAGTGACTTAGTCACTTCCAGAAACACATTTTTCGCTAATCCTGTTGTGATTTATCGCCTGTCGCGTACCTACAATCTTCAAGTGAAAATTGTAGCTGCTTTGAAAGAAAAGAATAGATGGTTTTCTATATAGTGTGTAAGTGCCCGAAGATGCAATTTCGGGCACTCTCGCACGCTGTATATTACCACTCTCTGCTAGCCTTTTAAGAGATTGATACTTTCTAATAATATAATAGAGAAACTATAGTCGAAGGCATGAGCGGCCAAAATTGTATCTTTGGCCGCTACTCTCTAGATGAGAATCGAGCTATTCTTTCGTCCCGAAAAGCGACGGTACTTCTTGTACTATTGTATTTGGAAGCGTCGGATGAACAAGCGCCATACGATTACCGAAAAAATAGGCAGGGATTCGACTTTGTCGAATTCCTGCCTATTAAAACATTTCGATAATGATATAGTAGTTTGTTCGATTCAAAGCAAACCAAAAGTAATTTTACAAGAAGGTCCCAGTGTGTAGCCAAGTTATATACTGGTTCTTCCTGGTTATTCAACAGTTGTGTTAGGAATTCGACATTGAATCATGAACTCCTACTCAAGCACAAAAAAAACCGCTGTCAGGAAAAACCCTGACAACGATTTAATTTATAACCTTATTTTTTCGCTGCAAGCCATTTAGAAACTGCGTCGATTTCTGCTTCATCTTTAATAAGTCCGCCTGGCATACTGCCTTGACCGTTAACGATTACGTCGTGAATTTCAGACTCTGACAAACGTGAACCTACGTCACTAAGTGCAGGTGCGCCTCCAACACCTTCGAGGTTACCTCCGTGACATGTAATACAGCTTGTACTAACCACTGCTTCTGCATCTACTGAAGCTGTTTCACTACCTGTATCCGTACCTGTGTCTGTTTCGTCTGCTTTATCGTCGCCGCCGCCACATGCGCCGAGGACAAGTGCAGCTCCGAACATAACTGCTAAAAACTTGTTTTTCATTTTTCTTACCTCCATCTGTTAATTGTTATACTTCATACCACAGTATACCAAAGTAAAACGCATTTGAACCACTTGAAGGTTGCCGATACTGACAAAATGATGACAATTACCGTCGAACCAACTCTTTTCACGCCGACGACAGGCAAACAAACAGCAATTCCTGTCTATATCTTTTACTATACACATAATTGAATGCTTCAAAACCTGTTTGCTTATAAAAAAAAAGCGCACCGAAGTGCACTTCATTTCATTCCATTCAATTACGAAATACGTGACCGTAAAAAGGCATTAATGAACAAATCGATTTCGCCGTCCATGACTGCACTTACGTTTCCTGTTTCTGCACTCGTACGGTGATCTTTCACCATGGAATACGGATGGAAAACGTATGAACGAATCTGACTTCCCCAACCAATTTCTTTTTGATCTCCCCGTATTTCAAGAAGACGCGCTTCTTCTTCTTCGACCCGGATCTGGTAAATCTTCGCTTTCAATAAATTGATTGCGCGATCACGGTTTTTAATTTGCGAACGTTCGGTTTGGCATGTAACGATTGCTCCTGTTGGTATATGTGTCATACGGACAGCAGAATCTGTCGTATTGACGTGCTGACCACCCGCACCGCTTGAACGGTACGTGTCGATTTTGACGTCTTCCATTTTAAGGTCAATGTCTACATCGCCTTCGAACTCCGGCATTACTTCTATAGAAGAGAATGACGTATGGCGACGGCCTGATGAGTCAAACGGAGAAATCCGAACGAGACGGTGAACGCCTTTTTCCGCTTTTAAATAACCATATGCATTATGGCCTTTAATGGATAGCGTTACGGATTTCACGCCGGCTTCATCCCCTGCTTGGTAGTCGAGTGTCTCGACTTTAAAGCCGCGATGCTCAGCCCAGCGTGTGTACATGCGTAGCAGCATGGATGCCCAGTCTTGAGATTCCGTACCACCCGCCCCCGAATGAAGTTCAAGAACTGCATTGTTACTATCGAATTCATCGCTCAGAAGCATTTGCAATTCAAAAGCATCCAATTTTTTCTTGAATTCTTTCAACTCAGCCACAAGATCTTCTTGCATCTCTGCATCGTTTTCTTCACGCAAGAGTTCTTGTGTCATTTCAAGGTTTTCCTGTTCATCTGTTAACTCTGTATACTCGCCGACAACGTCTTTCAACGCGTTTGATTCGGAAATTACTTTTTGTGCAGCTTCCTGGCTATCCCAGAAACCGGGCTCCAGCATTGCTTCATCTAACTCTTGGATTCGTGCCTCTTTGTTTTCTAAGTCAAAGAGACCCCCTAAAGTCCGCTAATTTCTTAGCTGATTTGTCGAGCTCGTTGCGTACATCGGATAATTCCATCATAATAGTTTCCTCCTGAATTTTGAGTTGCTGGGTAGCTTACGCTTTGCCGTGGCAGTTTTTGTACTTTTTTCCACTGCCGCATGGGCATGAATCGTTGCGTCCGATGTTAACCGCACGTCGTACTGGTTTCTTGCGTACTTGCTCGCCATCCTCTTTCGGATTAACGGCTTGCGCTTTCACTACTTCCTCACGCTCAAGGTTGTCGCGAATTTCTGCCTTCATCACGTATTTCGCTGAATCATTTTCGATTGAAGCGACCATTTCCTCGAACATTGCAAACCCTTCCGACTGATACTCACGGAGCGGATCGGATTGTCCATAGGCGCGTAAATGGATACCGTGACGTAATTGGTCCATTGCATCGATATGATCTGTCCATTTCGAATCAATGGCACGAAGCAGGACAACTTTTTCGAATTCGCGCATGCGCTCTTCCGACATTTCCACTTCTTTTTCATCATAACGCTCAATAACCGCTTCATGAATGAATGCCGTCAATTCTTCAACGGATTTCTCTTGCATACTAACAACTGTCACACGGCCATCAGGAAGCAAGTTGGCACCTAGGAAATCTTCGAGACCCTTTAAGTTCCAATCGTCTTGTTTTTCTTCTGTCGTATGAATTGCCACTGCATTGCCGATGACATTTGACAACATTTTTTCTAATACCTCACGGATGTTCTCGGACTCCAGAACTTCATTACGTTCTTTGTAGATGATTTCACGCTGAAGACGTAGCACATCATCATACTGAAGCAACCGTTTCCGTGCATCAAAGTTATTCCCCTCTACCCGTTTCTGAGCAGCTTCAACCGAACGCGATACCATTTTCGACTGAATTGGCGTCTCGTCGTCCATACCAAGTTTTGTCATCATCGATTTCATCTGATCGGAGCCGAAGCGACGCATTAATTCATCTTCAAGCGATAAATAGAACTGTGTGATACCAGGATCTCCCTGACGTCCAGAACGTCCACGGAGCTGATTGTCAATTCGACGTGATTCATGTCGCTCGGTACCGAGAACTGCCAGACCGCCAAGTTCTTGCACGCCTGTTTCCAATTTAATGTCCGTTCCCCGACCTGCCATGTTTGTCGCGATTGTAACAGCGCCTTTATGACCTGCTTCCAAAATGATTTCGGCTTCTCGGCTATGGTTTTTCGCATTTAATACATTATGCTTCACACCGTATTTCGTCAAGTGGCTCGAAATGATTTCGGACGTTTCAATCGCAACCGTACCGACAAGGACAGGCTGCCCTTTTTCATGACGCTCTTTAATGTCTTGAGCCACAGCTTTGTACTTGCCATCCATCGACGCGTAGATTAAATCTGCGCGGTCATCACGGACAAGTGGACGGTTCGTTGGAATTGCAATGACGTTCATG
The DNA here is from genome assembly GCF_056786535.1 of Sporosarcina sp. Y352. Lineage (NCBI taxonomy): Bacteria > Bacillati > Bacillota > Bacilli > Caryophanales > Caryophanaceae > Sporosarcina > Sporosarcina sp. Y352. The sequence goes on along the minus strand of NZ_JBXCJE010000002.1, from coordinate 52,716 downwards.
TTGTAAATATTGCGGAATTCCTCTTCTTCCGTTTTCGCTGTACCCGTCATACCGGAAAGCTTATCGTACATCCGGAAGTAGTTCTGGAATGTAATTGTTGCGAGCGTCATTGTTTCGTTTTGCACTTCTAGGCCTTCTTTTGCTTCGATTGCCTGGTGAAGTCCATCACTGTAGCGGCGCCCTTTCATAAGGCGTCCTGTGAATGAGTCAACGATGACGACTTCGCCTTCCTGGACAACATAATCGACATCGATATGCATACTCGCTTGCGCTTTCAACGATTGGTTAATCGCATGGTTGAGCGTCGTATGCTCCAAATCGAATAGGTTTTCGATACTGAACGCAGCTTCCGATTTCTCGATTCCGCTTTCTGTCAGTACGACACCTTTCGTTGACTCATCATATGAATAATCTTCTTCTTTTTTGAGCGATTTCGTAAACATATTTGCTAAACGGTATAACTCGGCCGCTTTGGCGGCTTGTCCCGAAATGATAAGCGGTGTACGGGCTTCGTCAATTAAAATGGAGTCAACCTCATCGATAACCGCGTAGAATAGCGGACGCTGTACTCTATGTTCACTGTAAAGCACCATGTTGTCACGCAAATAGTCAAATCCGAGTTCGTTGTTCGTCGTGTACGTAATATCTGCACTGTACGCTTCCCGTTTCTCTTCTTTTGATAAACTATTTAAGTTTAATCCAACAGATAGACCTAGAAACTCATAGAGCAGTCCCATATCTGTTGCATCACGGCTTGCTAAGTATTCGTTGACTGTTACAACGTGTACGCCATTACCAGCAAGCGTATTCAAATAAACCGCTAGAGTCGACGTCAATGTCTTCCCTTCACCGGTTTTCATCTCTGCAATATTACCTTCATGTAAAGCAGCAGCTCCAATGATTTGCACGCGGAATGGATACATGCCAAGGACACGTCGCGATGCCTCTCGTACGACTGCAAATGCTTCTGCCTGGAGGTCGTCGAGCGTTTCTCCGGCTATAAACCGTTCTTTGAATTCCACCGTTTTTGCTGTAAGGTCTTGATCTGTTAGCTGCTCCATCTGAGTTGCGAGCGCTTCAACCTTGTCCGCAATTTTGTCGAGCCTTTTCAAATCTCGTTTATTCATATCAAACATTTTATTCAATACGCCAAGCATTCAGGTCACATCCTCATTAGGTTCACCCTTTATTTTAACACTGAGAATTGCACGGTGCAAATGGTCTACCTAAAACAACTCTTTTTTAGCCGGGAGAGTTGATGATTTTTGATGGTTTCTACGAGGGTAACCGCATGGGAATGCTTCTCGTGAGAGTACAAGGGTACTTATTAAAAGTCCTTATATACTGGATAAAATTAGAGATTCTACTAATACCGCTTTGCGCTTTGTGGATGCCTCCCGCGATAAGCCGGAAAGAAGCCCACTTTCAGTCTTATCGCTTCGGCTACCACTGAGTCGCGCCTTCGCTGGATAGTCTATTTAAGAGAGCGCATTTCATTATTAGGGATTAGACCCGCAATCTGTAATGCATCTTTCTTGAAAGAGATTAGTATCAAATAGTCAACACTTTATAATCTCAGTCCATACATCTCACTATCGGAACTCCCCCGATAGTGTACACACCAGCGAAGGCGCGACAAGGGGTAGCCGAAGCCGTGAGACTGGATGCGAAGCGCTTATCCAGGCTCAGGGCCAGAGGCATCCCCAAAGCGCCAAGCGATATATATATCACACTCCAAATCACAACTCTCTCTCGATAATGTACACACTAGCGCAGGCGCGGCAAAGGGGTAACCAAAGCGCCAAGCGTTCTACATTCTACAATCCATCTCACATAATTGAAATACAAAAAGAAGACTATCCTGAAGAGTTTCTTCTCTTCTTCAAGATTGTCTCCGCAATTACCTGCTATAATCACACACTATTTCCGCTACCGCTTTTGCCGCTACCAATAGTGCATCTTCATCAATATCCCATTTCGGGTGATGATTAAAATATGGTTTTTCTACTCCTTTTGGTGCACATCCTATATAGATGAATGCGCCCGGGATTTTTTTTGTATAGTAAGCAAAATCCTCAGAACCGGACATCACCGGAAATTCTACGACTTCTTTTATTTCTTTTTCCTCTGATAGTTGTAATGTTTCTATGACTTCTTCCACAATTTCCGGATCATTATAAAGTGGTGGATAATCTGCGACATAGTCTAGCTCGCAAGCAACGCCAAACTCTTCCTCAAGCCCTTTTACGATGCGGTGAATTTCCTTTTCAATCAGCGCTTGCGTTTCATCTGTCATGTATCGCACATCACCTTCAAGCTCCACACTGTCTTTTATGATATTAAAAGTCCCTTTTCCGTCAAACGAACCTATCGTGATTACACCCATAGCGAAAGGGTTTAGGCGACGACTAATAATTGTTTGAACAGCTGTTACAAAGTGAGCTCCTGCGACAATTGGATCATTCGCCATATCTGGAGAAGAACCATGACCCCCTTTGCCTTTAATCACAAGTTTAAAATAAGTACGACCTGCCATAGCTAACCCACTTCGGTATGCTACGACACCTGCAGGATGCGTGGGAAATAAGTGAACCCCGAATACGGCATCTACGTCGTCTAGCACACCAGACTCAACAATGCTTTTTGCTCCACCTGGAGGCGTTTCTTCTGCGTGTTGATGAATAATTTTAATCGTTCCAGTAAGTTCATCCTTTAATTGGATTAAGCAGTCTGCTAATACGAGTAAATAAGCCGTATGTCCATCATGTCCACATGCATGCATGACGCCTGGATTTTTAGATTTGAAAGGCACGTCCGTTTCTTCTTCGATGGGCAGCGCGTCAAAGTCTGCACGTAAACCAATTGTCTTCCCAGGTTTAGCTCCTTTAATCGTGACAATTATTCCAAAACCGTTGCCGACATTTGTTCGAATCTCTACATCCTTTTCGGCGTAGAAATCGATAATATACTGAGCAGTTTGTTCTTCCTGAAATGACAATTCTGGGTTTTCATGTAGGGTACGACGGATAGCGATCATTTCACCACTACGTTCCTCTAGCATTTTCATCAAGCGTTGTTTCACGAGGGATGCACTCCTTTTTCAATATATATGATTAACGAGGGAACAGTAGAAAATACCTTTAACATAAAAATAAGACCTCCAAGTAACGATGCCCCTTGGAGGTCCCTCTGATTTTCTTAGTTAGCTAGTTTCAATAACGCCATATTTACCGTCACTGCGTTTATAGACAATATTTGTGCCATCTGAATCTGCATCAGTGAAGATGAAGAAATTGTGGCCCAACATATTCATTTGTAGAATTGCTTCTTCTTGGTCCATTGGTTTCAAATCGAAATTCTTTGTACGAACAATCGGGAATTCCTGATCTTCTTCAACTGTATCTCCATTTTTTTCTTCGCTTTTATTGACGGAAGCGAAGAAAGCTGCAACGCCTTCGCGTTCGCGGAATTTACGGTTTACTTTTGTTTTAAATTTACGAATTTGACGTTCGAGTTTGTCGACAATTAAATCGATGGCTGCATATAGATCGTTATGACGCTCTTCAGCACGAAGAGTCAAGTTCTTCATTGGAATTGTTACTTCCACTTTTGTTTGCTTATCGTTGTACACTTTCATATTTACATTAGCTGTAGCATTAGGGCCATCTGTAAAATATCTTTCTAGTTTTTGCAATTTCTTTTCGACGTGTTCACGAATTGCTGGAGTTACCTCTAGATTCTCACCGCGGATATTAAAATCAAACATATGAACTCCTCCTTTATTTAAACCATATTGTACTCTTCTACATCTTCCCCATAAAACCCTTCTAAAAACATTTTGAAAATTAAATTAATGTCGATTTGTGACGAATATGTGCAAAAACGTCTATAAATCAACGATGAAAACGCTTCACAAGTCGATTTCGGATTTCCGACGAAGTTTTAGCTCTTCCACAATTAATTTTTCAAGCTCGGCATTTTCATCAAAATCGTAGCCGTACATATACCCATCACTATATGGCTTCTTCCAGACAATTACGCCTAGTAAATCAATCATTTTTTCATGCAACTTAAATTTGAGATGTAAATGCACGGGCTGAGTCCCATCGAGCGGGATATCAAAATAAGTGAAAATCTTAGCACCGCCCGGACTGATATCGATGAGCCGACAGTCTCCAGGGCTCGATTCCCTGTCCCCACCATTTTTAACGACAATCCGCATTTCAGCTTCAAGCGGTTTTCCAAATGTGTATCTAAAATATTCTGTCCGTTTGTAGAGCATATTCCCCACTCCGTTCCATCGCACTGCGATTCGTTTCTTCTATTGATAGCAGACGAGTATGTTCCCCCAGAAGTTTCTAGCTCTAGTATTTATTTCACCAGAAAATAATTGAACTATTCAACAGCTCTTTGTAAAAGGCCCTATTATATGACTATGTTAAAAGAACCCGTTCTCATTTGTTACTCCCTATGATAAAGTATATTTACAGAATTCACAAAATAATGGATTAATAATAGCAATCAACCATTGGTAGGTAAAATCTTTATAGAAAGGTGAGGAAAGTTATGGGTTCGAGAATAATGCATTTGATTATCGCTAATCGAATGGCAGAGTCACTTTCAATAGTAGATAGAACTCCATTTTTACTTGGAGGTCTTGCTCCAGATGCTGTTTCCCCTAAAGACTTATCACATTTCTTTAAAGGTGAAGTACAGGATTATTCAAGAAACGTTGATTATAAAGGATTTTTACAGAAATACAGTTCACAAGTAGCAAGTCATTATATATTGGGTTATTTTACACATTTAATCGCTGATGATCTATGGCTGAAAGGTTTTTATCTTCCATGGCTGAAAAACAGAATGGAAGTAAATAAAGACATGGCCGACTTATACCATAATGATTTCCGATTACTGAATGGAAAGTTACTGGAACACTATGGTGTTACAGATGAATTGAGAATAATGTTAGGTAATTCTACTGCAACCATTGATTTGCAAGAAGTTACGTCTAGAGATGTTGAAGAATTCATTCCTTATGTAATAGGCGATATGGAATACGACAAGGAAGTGATCCATGAAAAACTTAATGTATTTACGTTTGATCAGATAGTTGGCTATATCGAGACATCCGTTGATAAGGGATTAATGAATCTGAGGCCATTATTTACCGACTAAACACCCGCTTAAAGGGACAATCCGTCATCGCTTTCATTGAATAAATAAAAGCCCGAAAAGAGTATTATCCTTTTTCTGGGCTTCTATTTATTGCTTTGTATCGTAAAACGTTCCGTCGCGCGTTACATTGCTGTAGGGATTGACGTAGTTTTTCATCGTATCTTTTTTTGCTTGTGCTTCAGTAATGTCCATCCGTATTAATTTCGAAAAGGATGCCAGTTTTTGCTGAACGACTGTTTCAGTTGCGACAAGTACTTTACCGAACGCTTCTTCTTCCGGTGTGAACGGGCCAACAATCTGCGTTTGCAGTTTATCGCGATCATCGAGAAGTGCTTCGATTCGTGCAATCGTTTCGTCCCGCGTGTCTTCTGTCGTTGCTTTGGTCAATTCTAGTAACTTTTCGGTCACCTCACGCCAAGCGATTAGTGCAGGGCGAATCATATTTCTTCTACATTCGCGTATTGTTTCTGGCGGTTAATCTGAATAACCTGCTTCCACGTATCGCGAAACTCCGTAATAATGGCAGAGGCTTCATCGAACAAAGCACTGTCGTTTTGTATATTGCCGTCCACCAGTCTGCTGTTTGCAAATTCATATAGAACCAGCATGTTTTGAGCAACGGGGTACGTTGTATCAAGCGTCAGCATCAATTCAGAAATGATTGCCTGCGCTTTTTGGATAGACTTATTTTTCTCTTCAATATTGTTGTCATTCATCGCTCTCTTCGCCTGCAAAATGAATTTCAGACAGCCATTGTAAAGCATAAGCGTCAGTTCGCCGGGCGTTGACGTGTTGACTGTATTGTTTTGGTAAGTTGCATAGGGATTGTTGATAGCCATTTATAATCTGTCTCCTTTTAGGTCATTGCCGTAGTTAATAATTATTGAATGCATTCATAAGGCTCGCGGACTGTGAGTTTGCACGACTAATAGCCGTTTCCATTGCCGTAAACTGCTTCCAATAACGGTTTTCCATCATTTTGAGACGTTCTTCGAAACGTTCAATCTGATTGTTCATGTCTTTGAGTGAACGGCCAAGTGAAAACGTATCATTGACAGACCCTGTTTTCCCCGCGCGCTGTGCGATTGACGTTTGCGTACTGTCAACGATTGTTCGGAGTCTCCGTGCAAATCCTTGATTATCCACATTAGCATCGTCTTTTGAGAACAATTCATGCACTTTGCTTGGATCATCACTGATTGCTTTCTTTAAATCTGTTTCATTAATAACAAGTTTCCCATTGGCTGTATAGTCATTTGACGTTGTAATACCAAGACTTTTCAACGTTTGTCCATTTACAGTCCCCATAAGAGCTGTCCTCATTTGCGTCAGCATACTGGAAATAGTAGGATCTCTACGAAGCGTACCACTTTTCGCTTTTTCATCCCATAGTTCAATATCCTTTTCATTCATTTCCTTCCGCTGTTCAGCTGAAAGCGGCTGGAAATCACGATATTTAGGTTCGCGAATTTGTTTGTTTAAGTCTTCGATCAGTTTGTTATATTCGTCTACGTATTTAGTGACGGATTCGAATATTTTATCGGCGTCGGGGGCGGAGTTGAATGAGACTGTTTTATCACCAGGCAGAACTGTTGTCCCATCTTCTCCAAGTGGTGCAGTTACCTGTTTTAACGTTACTTCAAAACCGCTTACTTGAAAGGTATTGGATGACCGTTGTGTCCTAAGACCATTGATTGTAATATCGGCGTTTTGACCAGCTGAGCCAGATCCGTTCAAGGCTGCTGCTGTATTTGTTCCGTTCAATTTCATTGTACGAGCAAAATTTCCGCTCATTACGATTTCTGAGCCTCCAGAAATACCCCCACTATTTTTAGCTGTTACTCCTATTTTCCCTGTGAACGAATCGTAGAAAGCATTTACGCCTGAGTTTTTGTTAATTTTATCAAAAACGGATTGAAGGGTTTCTTCAGTTGGATTAAAAGTTAAGGTATAGTCTTCGCCTAATTCACCTTTTTCATTTATAGCCTTTATAGTTATTGATTGTTCACCAGTTATCCCTAACTCAGACAATTTATTTGTCATGTCCGCACTCTTTGGAAACACACGTAAATCCCCTGCACTTTGCATCGTTGCATTTTTAGCCAACTGATGAATCTGTATCGTGCCCGAAAAATCACTAGTAGATCCCATATTCCTAATCGCTACATCATTTGGTGATGAGATATTCACGGTCTTTGCAGCAAACGATGTTGATAGAATCATCGTATCAAACGTATTTTTACTAAAATCAAATAGCTGACGGTTGGTTGAGCGGTAATCGTCCAATTGCCATTCTAAGTATTGTTTTTTCTGTGTAATTTTATCAAGTGGAATACGGTGTGCTTTCATTAAATCCGTTACCATTGACTCCGTATCCATGCCTGAAGCTAGTCCACTAATTCGCATTTAACAATCACGCCTTTCTTATATTTTCCGATCGACAAGAAAGCCGACAAATTCGCGCATTTCGGCATGGATGTCTAATAGTTTTTTTGATGGGATTTCTCGGATGATTTCGTCTGTGGTTGAATCAACGATTGTTACATAATATTCGTTGAGTTTTTCATGGAATTTGAAGCGCAATTGCGTATTAGCCGTTTCTAAAAACTTGTTTATGCTATCTGTCATTTGCATCGCTTTGTCTAGCGGCAGTTGTTGTTCATTGTCCTGCTGCTGAACTTTCTCCTGAATTGCTTGCACTTGAACGACCGCTGTTTCCATGTCGGGTGCCGTTTTTTCTGCTGATGCATTCACTTGAGTTCGCACTGCTTCCCCATTCATCCGACTCACCATCCACCAAACCTCCCTAAGTTCAAGATCATTCGTTATGATTTATATCGGCTATGGAAAATGGAAGTTGAGTCAATTGGCAATAAAAAATATCAAAAATACATTTACGCCTACCTGTTTTTAAGATTGAATTGTCACCTCTGTTGATTAACGATTTAGTTACATAAACCGGTGGCTAGAAGTGCTTGAAAATCGCCATTTCCACTTGACTATTTCCGGTCCGCTTTCGGCGAATTAATCATGGCAGTTTTACCGAGGGGCAAGGATGGCTAGAAGTGACTCCGTCACTTCTAGCCATCCTCTTTTAGGTAATACTCTTGTGAATAATCGCCTGTCGCGTTCCTACAATATTCAAGTGAAAAATGCAGTTACTTTGAAAAAGTGAATAGATGACTTTCTATAGTGATTGTAAGTGCCCGAAGATGAAATTTCGGGCACTCTTGCACGCTGTACACTGTATTTTTTGCTCTACTCTTGCTTTACTCTATAAGAAAGTGACACTTCCCTAAAAAATAGAAAAACTATAATAGAAGGATTGAGCGGTCGAAATTGTATCTTTGACCGCTTTTCTCCATGTAAGAAGCCGTCTATTCTATCATCCCCAAAAGCATCGGCACTTCTTGTACTCTTGTCTTTGGAAAGCGACGAAGTCGAATCCCTAATTACTTAGACCTCTCGATAAGCATATAGAAATTGTTCATTTCAAAACGATCCAAAACCAACTATACAAGTAGTGCCTGATGTGTGATCAAGTTATTTACTAGTTACTATTAGTTAAATAGCAGGCGTGTTTTATTGTCAGACTTTTCTTAGTAATAAAATTTACTGCAGACCCTTAATAATCGCTAAAAAATACCGAAGTACTTATAAGTGAATTCATTTTAAATATAGAAAGAGAAGGTGCTATATGTTCAAGTCCATCAAGACAAAAATCATCATGACGGGTATGGTGCTTTTTCTAATTGGCATAGCCATTATGACTGCCATTAGCAGTACACAAGTAAAAAACAAAACGGAAGAAAACGTGGTCGCGTCAAGCGCTTCTCTCATTAATGAAATGGGCTTTGCGATTGAGAACTATCTGGGACAATACGAGTTGGGTCTTGCTCAACTATCGACTTCCCCTTTAGTGACAGAGTTTTCAACCGCAACGGGAGATGAACCGGCTGACGATCCACTTCCAAAACTCAATGAATCATTCGAACACTTTATGGAATTATACGAAAATACTTCCGGAATTTATTTTTCTCTTCCTACTAAAGAGACCTACATTATGCCAGTTGCCGATTTAGGCGCTGATTTCGATCCTACAACACGTGAATGGTATATACAAGCAGTTGCAGATCCGGGCGCTGTGCAATGGACGAAACCTTATATAGACCAAGCAACTAGTGAATTTGTAATCAGTGCTTCAAAAGCGGTACAAGCTAATGGGAAGGTCATTGGCGTTGTCGGCCTCGATATTCAGCTATCCGCGTTAACAGACAAGATTTCATCCAGCGATATTGGTTATGACGGTTATCCCGTCCTTTTCGATACGGAAGGAACAGCGATTGCTCACCCGACATTACAGGGAGAAAACTCGATGGAACTTCCATTCGTCGCCGAAATGTACAAAGAGGGCAATGAAAAAGGCGCGATTTACTATGAATATGAAGGTATCAATAAAGCCAATATCTACTCAACGATTCCAAAATTCGGTTGGAAAATCGGTGCCATCTATGATGAAAAAAATATAGATGTACTGGCAAATGACTTGCGTAACTCTATGCTGATTGTGGCTTTGATAACGCTTTTGATCATCTTTGCAGCTCTTTATTTCATGATCAGTCGTACCATTAAACCACTCGGTACATTGAATTCACTTATGAATTCTGTTTCAAAAGGCGATTTAACAGTTCACTCAGACATTAAAACGAACGACGAAATTAGTGAACTTGGGAACAGCTTCAATACGATGATTGACAATATGCATTCCATTATCTCTGTTGTTAATGACTCTGCATCGAATGTGCGTGCAAGTTCCGAAAGTTTGAGCGCTGTCGCAGAGGAGACTAGTGCATCAAGCGAAGAAGTCGCACATGCCGTTTCTGAAATTGCACACGGCGCGTCGAAATCTGCTGAAGATGCAGAACTCGTAACTGAAAAGGCCGACATCCTTGGCCAACAAATTAACGAAATTACAACGAAAGCCGGTGTCATGTCTGATATCGCAACAAGAGCCGGTGAAATGAATACCAACGGCCAAGGCCAAATGCATGAACTAAAACTTTCCTTCAATGACTGGGAAACAAATTTACAGTCCATGTCTGAAGTAATCGGAACCCTTGAGAATAAAGTCAAAGCAATCGGCGGAGTCATGGAAACCATTACGCAAATCTCAACACAAACAAATTTACTTGCGCTTAACGCGAGCATCGAGGCGGCACGCGCAGGTGAACACGGTAAAGGATTTGCGGTCGTCGCAGATGAAGTAAGGAAACTCGCTGAGCAATCAGCTAGGTCAACAGATGAAGTAAAAGTGACCGTCCAAGAATTGCAAACAGAATCTAGACTCGTCTCAGCGCAAATGAACGAAACTCGCGAAAACTTCTTGCGCCAAGGTACGGTGGTAACCGATACGGAAGTCACGTTCAGTGAAATCTCAACGTTGATGGTTGATATGCAAGACTCGATTGACGCTGTGTATGAAGAAATACAGAAAGTGGCGACTCATAAAGACGACGTCGCTGAAACGATCCAAACAATGGCAGCAACATCGCAAGAAACTGCCGCTGCTTGTGAGGAAGTAAGTGCTTCAACAGACGAACAGCTTCGCGCGATTCAATCAGTAACGGATGCAGCGGAGACGTTGACGGAGTTGAGTGAAGAATTGAGTATGGCGGTTAATCGATTTAAAGTTTAAAACAGTGCAAAAGCGCTCAAGACAGTTTCTGTCTTGAGCGCTTTTTTTCGACTAATTCTTAGTAGTAACCCTTTTTTGTATAGAACACAATGCTGAATAATTTCACTTACACCTTTTTTACTACGCACTCTACCTAATTACGCCAACGATAAATACCAATCCAACATATGATTTACTTCACTCTTAACCAATTCAATGAAATCATCGTATATATCCGTAGTATGCGCTTTGTCTAGTGCATCATAGTAAGAAAGGCGATTTTCTGCCTTAATGATAATTGGAGGGAATCCAGCTTTCATTAAGTCCAAGTTAAGTAGTAATCTAGATGCGCGGCCGTTTCCGTCGATGAATGGGTGAATACCCACAAAAATAATATGTAGCATTGCGGCACGCGCAATTGGATGCATAGATTGTGCCTCGCCGTCATGCCAAATAATTAGTTCTTCCATCTTCTCTTTTATGAGAAATGGTTCAGGCGGGACATGCTCTGCACCCGAGATATAGACTTGCTGGTCGCGGTACATCCCTGCGTATCCATCGTCAATTCCTTTTAGTATGAGTCCATGCAAGTTCTTAATTTGCCATTCGGTTAGCAACTCATTATTAGCCACAATTTCTTCTACATACAGTATTGCATCTCGATGGTTGATCACTTCAAGATGCCCCCGCATCGTTTTACCACCAACCGTAATCCCTTCAAGAACGACTTTTGTCTCTTTTAGCGTCAACGTGTTTCCTTCTATCGCATTCGAGTTGTACGTCCACTCCAGTATCAACTTCTCCCGTAAACTCTTCAATGTATAGGGCGGCAAGGGACTTTTTCCATCCAGCAATTGTTTTTTACGATCGATTTCCTGGAACATGTCCGTCCCCCCTTGTCATAAGTCATAGCTCTTTTTATCAGTCACATACATTTCTTCAATCAGGTAGCAGTGTCATCATTATTTGTTATATTACCAATCCTATTATGATATTAGGTTCACTAATCAGGTCGGCAAAGTGATCATTTTGTGCTTTTATTTGATGTATAAGATTATTTTACCTCCGCGTTCAATTAAAGACAATTTTTTGATGAGAGTCTATGTAATGCATAATGACCGTATCCGCTTAGATTTCTGGTCAGCAATGATTTTACAGATATGCAACGCTAGTAGGGACAAGTGATAACATCAGTAAAGTGGCTCATTGATTGGATCCTCTTCTTGTAATTCTAAATAATAGGGAGTTAAACCCAAATAAATAAACAATAAACAACTAAAATAAACGACTATACCTATCAAGGTATTATTGAATATTTGCGATACTAAAATCATAAATGGAATGAGAAATCCAATCAAACCACCTCGTTGCGATGACTTTTTCGTCCGGTATTGTTTTTGTTTACATTTCGGACAAGTGATCTCTCCGTTTTTCATACTACACTTCAAGGCTTCTCCATATGACCATTCTTCATTACATTTAACACAAACAGGCAAACCCTTACCCTTTTTTCGTAGTCTCCTTTTTAGGTAGATATACAGGAGTACAAAGATACTGACAAGGAGAATCGATTTTATGAAATCATTGTTAAGCTCCATCCAAATAGTAGTCGTATCAGATTGATTCGAAGCTGCAGTTTGTGATGGACTTAAAGGTAATGGATCTTTTTGTTGCCAAAGTAAATAACTGAAGCCCAGTGTAAGAATCGTACAAGTTACGAGCACAATACGGTATTTCCACTCACTGCGCCGTTTAGCTCTAATAGTATTTGTATTTGTATTTGTTTTTGCTTTTGTACTAATTTGCTGTTTTCTTTCTTTTGACAACGACAGAGTTTGTAATTCCCTATGTAAATCCACTTTAAATTTATTCATAACGGTACTCCCCCCACTCATAATCAGTTATTCGATTTCCCAGTTGCTTCCGCGCACGCTGTAACCGAGTACGAACTGTCGACTCTGGACAATTTACTAATTTTGCGATTTCCACTGTCGACATCTCTTCATAATAATAAAGAATGAGCACTTCACGATAAGGTACCGTTAACGTAAACAGTGCTTCTACCAATTCCATTTTCTCGGACTTTTCAAGCATTGCACATTCAGGCGACAGACTTTTACCTTTACTTATAACTTTTTTATACAACGTCGTTCTCCGACTCTTCCAACTTCGTAAATAATCATGACTCCGATTGACTGTCATTTTCACTAAGTACGTTTTCAGCGATGCCTCTCCCCTAAACTGGTCCTGTTTTTCGTAAAAGGCAACGAACACATCCTGCACGATATCCTCAGCAGTTGCACTATTTTCCACGTACAAATACGCAACGCGCAATAAATAATCCCCATACTCGGAAATAATCTTTTCAATTTGCAAAACAAATTCCACCACCTTCACCCTACTGACGTATGTCGATTGTTTTCCGACTCATTTAACAATGCTATTTTTTAAAAGACTGATGCCTGTTCGCAACAAAATGAGATTAAAAATCATGCGTTCGGTAGCAACCCGGACTAAAACCCGTACCTCTGCAAGACAAAATAACGAGCAATCAACTATTCGGATAAAAATACAAAAAAACAGAAATCCATCTAGATTTCTGACCCTTCTTTTATTATTATACAGTTGCAGTGAATTTACGTAATCGGCACCCAAAAATTTGTACTTCAACAGGTGAACAGCGTCGTGCGGTTCAGGAGTTAAGTGAAGAATTGAGCATGGCGGTTAATCGGTTTAAAGTGTAAGTAATTGAAAACCACTTAGGGAATTTTGCCCTAAGTGGTTTTTGTATTTAGAACATTTTTCATCATACTCTTCCCATAAATAACTCAATTGTCTAGCATTTTCTGTAACAGTCGGTCATATACATAATTTATTGCACATATACATAGTAATAGGGTTACTTATATCGTTTTTTAACCCTTTAAAAATTGCAAGGGCAGTTCGACAGTGCCTAATGAATGGAGGTGAAAACCAGTGACAACATACGAATTACTAAGCTTACTCATCCAACTATCAGGTGGATGGATTGCTTTTATGTCGGTGTCGTTGTCAGTCATCTTTTTCTTATCAAAAAAGAAGTAACCGTCCCTTCCATCAACGGAAGTGTGAATAACAATTACTTCTTTCTTGTTGACCAAATGCTTCTCTACCAACTAATTACACCATTTTACTTTGCGCAAAATCGCCACTGATTTTGCCCTGCAGATTACTACAACCAGGCTGAGTGCTCAAACACTCAGTCCTTTTTATTCTATGTCGTGTTTTTTATAATATGATAGATTTCAAGAGTAGTGCAACACATAGTGAAATTGTGGATGATAAAGTCTGCATATTTAGGACCTACTGCAAAGCACTTTTTAAGTAACGTTCAATTATTATATGTAACTAGCACTACAAATAGAAACAAATCTAGTAGTATATCCCCCATAAAACTGGCTTAATGCTATAAAATTTTCTTTTAATGTTTCCATATCTTTTGTGTTAGTACCAAAATAATCAAAAAAGCCGTTCTGACAATAAAATCTCCAGAACGATTTTTTTATTTATATTGCACGCTGCATTAGATTTCCATTAGATAAATTTTATGTATGTAAAGCCATCATTTTCTCATCAAGAAAGAAGTAACTGCCCCCCCATCGGCTGAAGTGTGGACAATTACTTCTTCTTTTCCATACAACAATTTTCACCGTCGTACGATGTACAAAACCGATTAGGATTTTGTAGTTACAGTCTACCATTGCAGGACTGAATGTTCAAACAATTAGTTCTTTTACATTACTTGATGAACTATCAACAGAATTGCGATAGTCCACTTCAAAATATGTCCCGATAACCAACTTGACTCATTTAACTTTTATTATTTTGTGCATATTGGATCTGCTATGAGTCAATATGTTAGTTATAATTATTTATATATGTAGCATGTCCTATTAAATGGAATCTTTCTTTTAGTTTCTTCCCCTACAATAGTGACTAAGCGCTAAAGCACGCTTCTTTTCACTAAGTCTTCTGAATCTATTATTCAAATCTTTCATTATTCATTGGACTGAATAGTTAAATAATGGTACGATTTGTATAGAAGTAATCCTAAGATAGATGTATCTTCTCTTACAGTGTGTAAGAATTAGTTCTCCAAAATCTGCCCCTCTCCCATAACAATTTTACATATACATAACGGTTCACATACAACAATTGGATAACTCTTTAATTGTTTTTTTACTTTTCAAGAAATACATTACAATTTCAGTATAGTTATAAGAAAGGTATAACATACACGTGGACACTTTCAAATGAAAGGAGGTGAAAACCAGTGACAACATACGAAATACTAAGCTTACTCATTTCACTTTCGGGTGGATGGATTGCTTTTATGTCGGTGTCGTTGTCAGCTATCTTTTTCTTATCAAGAAAGGAGTAATTGCCCCCCTATCGGCAGAAGTGTGGACAATTACTTCTTCTATTTCCATTCTGGGCAAACTGTTTTTTCAGCCCGGCAATTAACACCGTCGGCAATAAATAGGACTGATTTTTTATCACTCAGTCCTATTTATTCCGATTCAAGTTTTTCATTATATGCAACAAGTACTGCTAATAGAAACAAATCCTTCCTCCCAGTGGCGGCTAGTCGCAAAAAAGCTTTTGATTAGTTTTCTGACTCAATTATGCAGATATCCAATCCAATTAATAGGAGGTTTAAAATGGAGAACTATGCACATGTAATTCCATACGAAATGATTGAACAAGTAGCGGATACAAATGAAATTCCCGCGGGTGTAGAATTAATTCAAGCACCAAGTATTTGGAACAAAACTAAAGGAAAAGGTATTACGGTAGCGGTCTTGGATACAGGATGCGATAGTGAACACTCCGATTTACAAGAACAGATCATTGGTGGTCGGAACTTTACGGACGACGATGGCAACAATCCCGAAATTTTTCTTGATTATAATGGACATGGAACTCACGTTGCTGGAACGATTGCTGCTCGACAGAACGATAACGGCGTAATTGGAGTAGCCCCTGAAGCAAGTTTACTCATTGTTAAGGTCTTGAATAAAGAAGGCTCGGGACAATATGACTGGATCATTAATGGCATCAATTATGCGATTGAACAAAAAGTGGATATCATCTCCATGTCATTGGGGGGTCCTAATGATATGCCAGAACTTTATCAGGCGATCAAAAAAGCGATTGCCAACAATATCCTCGTCGTTTGTGCGGCTGGAAATGAGGGTGACGGCGACGATTCAACCGATGAGTTTGCCTATCCAGGTTGTTATAACGAAGTCATAAGCGTTGGTGCGATTAACCTAAAACGACGCTCTTCCGATTTCACCAATTCTCACAATGAAATCGATTTAGTCGCTCCGGGTGAAAAAATTATTTCTACGTATTTAAACGGAAAATATGCCACGTTAAGTGGAACTTCAATGGCTGCACCACATGTATCGGGAGCACTCGCCCTAATAAAAAATTTGGTCAATAACAGTTTCGGGCGTCAACTTTCGGAGCCGGAGCTATATGCCCAATTAATTAAAAGGACCGTTCCGCTAGGATTCTCACCGAAACTAGAAGGCAACGGTCTCATTTATTTAACAGTCCTTGAACATTTGACGAATGTATTTGAGCAAGAAAACAAAACACTGGTCTTGAATGCATAATAATTCAATTTAATGATATAACCGCATTCAAACATTCAGAAATTAACGATAGCCGCACTAGGAAAATTAAATTCCTGGTGCGGCTATATTTTTTTGGCGGTATCGCTAGTTGGGAAGCTTACCTCATATCTGAAACGATTTCACGGAGTAACTTCGAACAATGGTCTGACATTTGGATCTGCGGCAACATGTTCCGGGAAAATAAACCCCATTGAATCACGCAATAGCTCTATTCCCAATTCCTTGAAACATTTGTCAACAAACTCCGAACACATATATTCAAAATCATCGCTATGTCTCCCAAGTCCTAAACTTATACGTGCAACAATCTTAGCTATCTCGTTTTTGTCATAATTTCGATTAAGTAAATCAATCGCCTTACCACACATTTTCTTTATTTTTTCTCGATCAAAATCAGGACTATCAACTACTTCATGTCGGGCTACATACATTTCCCCATTATACTTTTCCATACTATTTTCATAATTGTAAAGATAATGATATAGGGGGACCACCCTGATACCATCGTCTTCCACACTTTCTAATACGAGTACATGTTCATCCCAATAGACTAACACGGCTATATGACTAAATTCAGAGTTCGACAGTCTTTTTATCATCTCACTGACTAAGTAACGACCGCTACAGAAAAGGAGGTCCCCTGTCTTGATTTTAGTTTTTGCTTGCTCATAAGAAATTTGGTTTATACCGTTAAATTTATCGGTCCCCATTACCAATCGCTCCTCTACCTAATAGTATCTACATATTTCTAGGATTATAGTAGGTGCAGTGACAGGGTGCTTCCACTTAGGTGAGCAATAGCTTTTTTTCAGAGTTTAATATCCCCGGGTACATCAATGACATATCCTATTGTTGATTCTAATTGATTGAGTGGGTCGTGATTACGTAAATCTTCAAAATCAAGACCTGTAATCGCCTCAATTTTTGAAATAGAAACTTGATATGTTTTATATTCTCCATACGCAAATTCCAAATCCTCAATAAGGTTCTTTTGAGTTTGTAAATATGCGGTTGCAGATAGATTTCCATCTTTCTTAACAATGACAGCTATTTTCCAAAACTCTGCCGGTATTTGAACGCCCCTGTAAATAACGTCATCCAACCGAAAAACAGGCCCAGTGAACACCGTCACTTTAAGATTCGCGTTTTTGGCATTGTCTAAAATATAATTCTCCAGATCCAGCCAACTTTGCTGATTCAATTTACTTTGCTGGGGCGCACAATTTGTAAAATGGAACGTATCCTTATTCGCCTTTTCCGCCGAATCTCCCCAAACAGGATCCAGCCTGCGGACAAGATGCCCCCGATCAAGCGAATTATTTTTATATAATTCTGGGCCACACTGGTACTCTGTTTCGATACGGGAATCGAGATACCATTTGTCATTACGGCCAATCTTCATTAATTGATTGCCATCAATATTCACCACCGTATAATACGCTAAACGGCGTGACTTGCTCATGACAATTGAAAAATGCGTATACTGTAAAACATTGCTTCCGTCCTTTAATAAGGCAATATCCTGTTCAAGATCCGACCGGAATTTCGGATGTGGAACTTCATAGGCTTCACCGAGAAATTGAGTGTCATAACCGGTCGCCCCTTCATACCACGAACTGCTTAACTCCTCAACGACCATTTCTTCAGGAGTATGGTCAAGGACTCCCCACTCTTTCACAATGTCATTCAGCAACACTTTTTGATCATCACTAAAATTTGCGCCTTGCTTCACGACGAACTGGATAATACTGCTGATCCGAATCCCTTCATTGGCAATAAATTCAGTCCGGTTCTTTGGATCTGGAACCCCTGCATGGTGGAGGGAAACGACAATCCATTCGTCATTATAGACAGGTGAACCGGAAGATCCTGGCATGGTATCTGTTGAGTAGTGAATATAATCGTCAAATACATCCATAATTTGATTCTCTCTGATTGCTACAGCTTTCGGTGCCCCCGAAGGATGCTGAATGATTGATACGCATTCACCAACCAACCCTTTGCCCGTTTGCGGGATGAGCGGCAAGAAACCAAATTCACTTATATTTGTGCCGTCAGCAGATACTTCCTCTATCGTAACTAGCGTGAAATCAAGATTTTGATCCGTTATAAATAAACGCTTTGGTGTTAGACGGAAGTTTTTCATCGGACGTTCTTTTAAGTCAAGACCGACTTCAAAGTTGAATTGTGCGACGCTGAACTGGGCCGTATCGACGTTCTCCAACACATGATTATTCGTAAGCAATAATGAAGGTGAGACAAGAAATCCTGTAGCATGTCCGAGAACTCTGCCGATACGATCACGGATTTCGATTCTGCAAACCGAATTGGCTGCTTGTAGACCTGCTTCAAGATAAGAAATTGGAAATAGATCATCCCGACCAATAATACGCTCGATTGCAAGTCCATCCCGCGGATCAATAATTGCTTTACGGAGCGCGACCCGCTCAGGCGTATCTACCTCCATAGGGTTTTTAGTTTGCAGTTCACCAGCAATTCGTTCACGCTCACTAGAACGCGAGATGTAACGCTTTAACGCTTGTTGTTGTTGCAAATCTACAAGTTCCACAGTAAGACTTTGAAACTGATCAAGTCGTTTGGTAGACATGTTTCCCCTCCTTAAAATAGTTGTCGTCACTTGATTTTACTTTACGATATATGTTGAACAAATGAATACAAACTAAGTGAATGTGCTTTCTAAGTGTTACAGAAAAGTTGAAATCGCTTGGTTAGATACGACTGGCAAAACACGAGTAGTGTAGCGGCTAAGCTTATAGCTAGGGTCCCCGACCATCGCAGTGGCTTCAATATAATACTTTACTTCAATATATATCCCTACTCCGTTTTTATACTGTTCAGTTAATTCTAACAGTCTTGCTATTTTTCCGAAAGTTACTTATTAAGGATAATTTAAAGTCTTTTTCCAATTATCTATATTTTCATTATGACTTTAGCCATCCGAAACCTGTTTTCACTGCATTTTATCTGGTCCTTATGGATGACGGCGACCAAGTTAAAGCCTGTCCAATTAGCTTGAGGTCTTCTGAATACAAAAAGACGACCGAACATTTCAGCTTAGGTCAATTTTTATTTTACAGAGTACAAATACAATTCCCTACTATTTCCTGTAGATATCATACCACCACCTAGTTATAGTCCATGCTATTCGCACTAAAAAAAAAGCCTGAATACCTTTTTTAAAGGATTCAGGCAAAACGTAGGACTATTATCAAACAAAATGAATAATTGCAACGCAAACTTAATTAACTACTTCTACTTAATTTGTTAATGGATTTTCACTTCTACTTTTGCTGCTACAAACGTATTTCGAAGAAATCCAATCTCCTTAATCTCACACTCAATGACTTCTCCGGCTCCGGCAAACTCTGCCCCCACAGGACTCCCTGATAAGATTACATCACCTGGCTTAAGTGTCATTACTGCTGTAAGATATGAGACCATTTTGCGAATCGGAATGATCATTAACTCAGTCTCGCTGTTTTGTTTTTCTACATCATTCAGTCTAGCTTCAACTTTGACTTGAAAAGGATCAAGCTCTGTTTCAATAACAGGACCTAGAGGCGTGAACGTGTCAAACGATTTACCGATTGTCCAGTGCCCATCTTGATGGAAAAACTGAGGCGCTGTGACGTCGTTTCCAACGGTATAACCAAATATATAATCCAAAACCTCTGATTCAGGAACATTTTTTGCTTCTTTTCCAATCACAATCACTAATTCTGATTCAAATTTTACTTGATCAATACCCTCTGGAATGACAATGTCTTCTTCCGGTCCAATGACAGATGAAGTTGACTTAAAGAAAAAGACTGGAATTTTCGGTAGCTCACTTGGAAGATTTTCCTTTTGGGTTACGTAGTTTGCGCCGATGCCAATGATTTGGTTTGGCTCTAGTGGGGCGAGAAGTGTCACCTCACTCATTGAAAACGCTTCGCCCGTATACTCCCAATCACCAAATATATCACCCTTTATTTCTTTTACAGTATCCTCTGTTATAACGCCTTTGTATACATCAGAACCCTCTACTTTAAATCTAGCAAATTTCATTCTAGCACTCCTCTCACGTTAAATTCTCTTGTAGAACGTATAGTCTGGTTTAGGTACAAATTGGTTCCATTTCGTGCTGATTTTTCAGCTATTATTAATAATAGGCGATAACAAGGCCTCCTAATCGGATAGAATACCCTGTCATAATTCAACACTTTAAACTTGGCAATTCCATCGTAAAACGGCTATTGTTTTACTGTTAATTTAACTTTCGCTTCTAGACGTCGACGGTGCAGAATCGGCTCCGTGTAACCGCTTGGCTGTGCGTAGCCTTTGAATACAAGTTCAGATGCTGCCTGGAACGCCACCGAACCGTCATAGTCCTCAGCCATGGGCAGGTAATCAGCGTCTCCAGCGTTTTGCTCATCTACTACTTTCGCCATACGCTGTAAAGTCTCCACTACCTGGTCTTTCGTACAAATTCCATGATGAAGCCAGTTTGCCATATGTTGACTCGAAATACGCAGTGTAGCACGGTCTTCCATCAGCCCCACATTGTTAATGTCTGGTACTTTTGAGCAACCAATTCCTTGGTCAACCCAGCGAACAACATAGCCAAGGATTCCCTGTGCATTGTTATCCAGTTCTTGCTGAATTTCTTCATCACTCCACTGTGGATTCATTTCAACTGGAATATGCAAAATATCATTCCGCAAATCTCGCACTTCTTTCGCAAGCTCATTTTGTACTTGTGTTACATCAACTTGATGATAATGCAAAGCGTGTAATGTCGCTGCTGTTGGAGATGGCACCCAGGCAGTGTTTGCCCCTGCTTGTAAGTGACCAACCTTTTGCTCAAGCATGTCTGCCATCAGGTCTGGCATTGCCCACATTCCTTTGCCAATTTGGGCACGGCCTTGAAAACCACTCGCGAGACCGACGTTTACATTCGATTTTTCATAGCCTTGCAGCCACTTTGAGGATTTCATTTCATGTTTGCGAATCATTGGACCCGCTTCCATTGAAGTGTGCATTTCATCGCCCGTTCGATCTAAGAATCCAGTGTTGATAAACACAACTCGGTCCTTTACCTCGCGAATACAATTTTTCAAATTCAACGAGGTCCGGCGTTCTTCATCCATTACACCGATTTTAAGGGTATTCCTTTCCAATCCGAGTAAATCTTCAACTCGGTCAAAAAGCAAGTTGGCAAAAGCCACTTCTTGTGAGCCATGCATTTTCGGTTTCACGATATAGATTGAACCCTTAGTTGAATTTTGATAGGGGGCATTGCCTAACAATGAATGCTTCGCTAGCAAGCTCGTGATCACACCATCCAAAATACCTTCCTGGATTTCTTCTCCGTTGTGATCTAAAATCGCATTATTGGTCATCAAATGCCCGACATTTCGGGTAAACATTAGGGAACGCCCTGACAGTGTTACTATTTCTCCACGTGGGGAAGTGTAGCTGCGATCAGGATTAAGAGTGCGCGTTACTGTTTTTTTATTTTTTGTGAATTCAGCAGTCAAATCTCCTTTCATCAGACCTAGCCAATTGCTGTACACGATCACCTTATCTTCCGCATCTACCGCCGTTACAGAATCTTCGCAATCCATGATTGTTGTCAAGGCTGCCTCCATCAGGATGTCTTTAACACCAGCATCATCCGTTTTACCGATTGAATGATTGCGGTCTACCTGAATTTCAAAATGTATGCCATTGTTTGTCAGCAACACAGCTGTTGGATTTTCCTGCTGTCCCTGATAGCCAACTAGTTTTTCCTCGTTTTTCAGTACAGCTTTTTCTCCATCGTTAAGAGTAACGGACAACTTACCCCCGACAATGCTATAGTGCACAGCGTCCTTATGAGAAGAACCATTTAATGGTGCGGCTTGATCTAGAAAGGCCTTCGCAAATTGGATAACCTTGTCACCACGAACCGGATTATAGCCCCTACCTAAATGAGCGCCTCCTTCTTCACTGATGGCATCCGTTCCATATAGAGCATCGTATAGGCTACTCCAGCGGGCATTGGCTGCATTAATCGCATAACGTGCATTATTTACTGGAACGACTAACTGAGGCCCAGCTTGGATAGCGATTGCATCGTCGACTGCTTCAGACTGAACTTGAAAATCTTCCGTTTCTGGTTCCAGATAGCCAATTTCCTCTAAAAATGATTTATACTTTCCAAAATCAAGATCCTTATTTTCACGGTGCCATGTATTGATTTTGTCATGTAGTTCATCTCGTTTAGCTAACAATTCCTTGTTCCTAGGCGTTAAGTCATGGACAAGCTCTGAAAAACCAGACCAGAACTTTTCTTGATTCAATCCACTTCCTGGAAGAGCTTCTACATTAATAAATTCATAAAGAACAGATGCAACTTGAAGATTATTCGTTTGTACATAGTTTGTCATATTACAATTCCCTCCTTTAATTAACCTTTTCCATTTATAAAATGACCGCTTCTTTCAGCTCTTTTTTCACTTCTGCACAGCGTCCCGGCGTCGGAAACAATTTCCCCGCATTTAATAGATTGTCAGGGTTGAACACTTCGCGAATATTCGTCTGAGCAATAATTTCCTCATCCTTAAATACAAAACGCATTTCTTCTTTTTTCTCAATCCCGACCCCATGTTCGCCAGTAATGGTTCCGCCAGCATCGGCACATGCTTGCAAACAAGCACTCCCAGCTATGATTGCCCTTTCGGTTTCGCCTGGAATCCTGGCATCAAAAAGGACAAGCGGGTGAAGGTTTCCGTCTCCTGCGTGAAAAATATTGGCGATGCGCAAACCTGATTCTTGACTAATTTCATCGATTCGGCTTAACACTTCCGGCAGCTTACTTCGAGGAATCACACCGTCTTGCACTAAGTAATCTGGAGAGATTGCTCCCATTGCTCCAAATCCAGTTTTACGATTTGCCCACCATCCCGCTCTTTCCTGCTCATCCTTAGCTGCTCTCACTTCTCGTACATTTCTATTTTTACAAACTTCAAGTATTAGATTTATTTGCTCATCAATCCCTGCAGAAATCCCGTCTACTTCTATCAATAATACCGCCGCAATATCTTTCGGATGTCCTACAGGAAAGGCAGCAGCTTCAACACCCTCGATTGCTGTTTTATCCATCATTTCAAGTGCAGCCGGGACAATGCCTGCTGAGATAATATCCGATACCGCCTGACTTCCATCAGCAACGCTATCAAAATATGCAAGCACCGTTTTCTTACTTTCAGGGTTTTTCAATATACGAACGGTTATTTTCGTTACAATTCCCAATGTCCCTTCTGAACCCGTTAACAAACCAAGCAAATCGTAACCAGGCGCATCTGGAACTCCATTTTCCCCTACTTCAATAATGTCTCCATTTGGCAAAACAACCTCTAGACCAAGGATATGGTTGGTTGTAACCCCATATTTAAGGCAGTGCGCTCCACCTGCATTCTCAGCAACATTTCCACCAATCGTGCAGCAATATTGACTTGACGGATCAGGTGCATAGTAATACCCTTTATCGGAAATTGAGTTTGTCAGTTTCAGATTGACAAAACCAGGCTCCACAACTGCACGTCTGTTTTCAAGATCGACACTGACTAGCTTCTTCATTTTAACTAAACTAATAATCACCTCATTATTTATTGGAATCGCACCGCCGCTTAGGCCAGTACCTGCTCCACGGGCAAGGAAAGGTAACTGATTATCAGAACAGTATTTTACAAGCAGAGAAACTTCCTGTGTATTTTTTGGAAATACAACTGTTTTCGGCAAATGCTTATGAATCGTAAATGCATCGCAATCATACGCCAGCAAATCTTCTTTGTGGTAAATGATTGAACCTGCATCACCGACAATATTGGCGAGATTAATAATATGTTTATCCTTTGTTTCAATCTTTTTTACTGCCATTTCTCTCCCCCCTCAAAACCATCCTCTTTTTGATATGCCCAGTCCAGTAGCTGAACTGTATGAACTACTTTTTGATTTCTTCCGTATTTCTTGACTCCAATTGCCATCTGAAGCATACATCCTGGATTCCCCATTGAAATCATATCTACATCATCAGGGACATTCTCCATTTTGTTTTCGAGGACGGCTCCTGCCATTTCGGGATTAGTAATATTGTAAATACCGGCACTTCCACAACAGCGATCTGCGTTTGGCATATGAATCATTTCGACACCTGGAATAGCAAGCAAAATGTCGCGTGGCTCCTGACGTACGCCTTGTCCATGTGCTAAATGGCAAGCATCATGATAGGTAATGCGCTTGTTTAGTTGTGCTTTTGGTTTTTCATAGCCTGTGTCATGAAGGTATTTTGAAATATCTTCTACTTTTGTGGAAAACTCTTCTGCTTTTGCGTGCCATTCCGGTTCTTCTTCCCGGAACAGTTCCGCGTATTCCTTTAGCATGCAGCCACAGCCAGCTGCGTTAACAATTACTTTTTCAGAATCCTTGAACGCTTCTATATTCTGCTTGGCAAGCTTTCTTCCTGTATCACGGTCTCCAGCATGAACGTGAAGTGCGCCACAGCAAGTCTGAGTTTTCGGGATATGCACATCATTTCCGTTCCTAGTTAAAACGTTGATAGTCGATTCATTGATATCACTGAACATAACATCCATTACACAACCCGTTAAAAATGCCACTTCGTTCTTTGTTTCACCCTTTGCTTTGATAACAGTTTCATTTTTAAATTTTTTACGGACAGATTGTTGCACTTCTGGCATAACCGCTTCCATATCAACTAAATGCTGTGGCATAACATTGATTAGCTTCGTTTTTTGGACGACTTTTTGCATGCCGCTTTTTTGGTAAAACCGCAAAAAGTTTCCGAGTGTATTTAATCGATTTTGATGTGGAAACAGTCCTTGTAGAAAGAATTTGCTTACCGTTCCTTTCAATCCTGTTAATGGGATTGCCTGGCGAATTTGACCACGAGCTTCTTCAATTAAACCACCGACATCAACATCCGCAGGACATGCCGTTGTACATGCACGGCAGTCAAGACAAGCAAAAACGGGATCCATAAACTGCTTATTTACTTCCAGTTTCCCTTCTGCCACTGACTTAATGAGGTGGACACGTCCACGAGGTGAATGTTGCTCCTGTCCAGTCAGTTCATAGGTCGGGCAAGATTCCAAACACATTCCACAATGTGTACAATCTGCCCATTTTTTTTCATCTGGGTGGTCGCTCCACAGATAATTGCTGAAGCTTTTTTGAGTCGTACAGGCTGGGTCTTTTCTAACATCCACTTCTTTCAAAACCATGTTTAAATCCCTCCTACGAATCGATTAGGATTAAGAATTTTGTTCGGGTCAACTTTTGATTTAATCCCTTCCAATAGGAAGAAATACGACGGCTTCTCCCCCCAAACATCCACTTTCTGACGGAGGGATAACGGTAAATGCTTCACAACCAAGTAACCGCCAAGCTTCGTAGCAATATTTCGCAAGTGGTGAATGGCTGCTACGATATCTGCACTCGTGCCTTTTAAATGTACTTGGCACAATCCATGCCCTAATCCACCATGCGCCTCAACTAGTAAATTGAATGAGTCCTTTAACGCTTCACTTTCTCGTATCATAGTAAGAACATCGAGATTAACGACCCCAATTTTCAGAGATGCCTCTGTTTCTTTCCTTGTATGCACTTCTGCACCATTCGGACAAATTGTATAAAACCGATGCCAAAATAATTGAGCTTCAGTTTGTGAAAGAATGTTCATGCTTGTACCCAAAGGCTGGATACTTTGAACAAATTTCTCTTGATAACGCACAGAGCTTTCTACATCCTCAAAAGAGATTGCTAACGAATAAGTAAATTGACCACAAAGCTTTTGGGATAAAGATGGATTCACAACTTCAAGCGTGACAGGCTCCATCGTTGAATCTAAAAGCGTTTTGGAAAACGTTCGAATGTCATCAAGATTTCCTTTTGGGAAACATACGAGGATAAGACTTTCATAGTTTGCGAGTGGACGAAGCTTCACAGTTACCTCTGAGACAACTCCGAGTGTTCCCATTGCACCGATAAATAGCTTGTTCATATCATACCCAGCCACATTTTTTACCACTTTCCCGCCAGAACGAATGACGGTACCATCTGGATAGACGTTCCGTAGTCCTATCACCACGTCACGTGAAGATCCATACCCCAGACGCTTGGGACCGCTATCATTTGCTACAACAATCCCCCCGATCGTTGCCAATTCAGGCCAAGCAGGATCCAATGAGATTTTCTGCTTGTATTTCGCCAAATAGTCTTGCACCTCTTGAAAGGTGGTGCCTGCCTTAACGGTAAGTGTCATGTCACCCACTGTATGCTCGACAATTCCTTTGTAATTCGCCAGTGAAAGGAGGATATCCGCAGATTCCGTGACGCCGCCAAACCCCCTTTTCGTTCCCCCTCCCATTACGGTTACTCTTTTCCCATACTTATTGGCGTATGTTAAGATAGCGGCGATTTCCTCTTCTGAAGTTGGATAAACGCTCAGCTGCCCGCTGTTACCAAGTGGATGGTGTAGATTTTCCCCTTCTTTAATTCGTTCCTTCGGGATAACTGATTGTAAGTCCTTTCCAAGCTCTGTAGCGATCAAGTGCAAACCCCTCCAATTGTTTTGGCATAACAAACACCGCGATACTACTGAAGTCTACTTATTTATGCGACGACTGCTGTAAAACACGACTGTGCAAAAGCTCTTCCTCAACAAAATTCAAATGCTTGCTCATCATGCTATGCGCATTTGTTGATTCCTTTTTTTTAATGGCTTCGTAGATTTCATGATGCTGGTTTTCGATTTTTTTAACCGTGTCAGGATATTTCTTAATGTATTGATGAAAATCAATCATTGATTTTTTAGTCGTTTCTGAAATAAACAGCATAAACTGGATCAAAAATGCATTGCCTGTCGACTTTGCCATAGCCAGATGAAAATGGTAGTCAGACTCCCATTCGTTGACAGATGGATTAAAAATGCATTCCTCCATCTTCAGCAAGTCTTCCTCCGATCGGTGTCTGGCAGATGCTTCAGCTATTCCAGTTTCTACAATTTTTCTTACTTGAAAAAGCTCGATTATATCTTTCGAACTGGGAAGCAATAAATGATAGTTAAACAATTTAGACGAATCAAATTCACAAATATATGTCCCTTCCCCTTGCTTCACATTTACAATTCCCTTTCCACTTAGCGTTGTGATTGCATCTCGTACCGCAGATCGTCCAACACCAAACAAATCACACAGCTCACGGACAGACGGTAGCTTCTCACCTGCCTGAAACGTGCCCATTTCAATTAGCTTTTCAATTTCTTCTGTCACTGATTCAGACACTTTCTTCGTAGAAATTTTTTCAACAATCACGAGTCCCCCACCTTACTTAACAGACATCACATATCCGACAAGTTGTCTCATAGCTTTAAGTAAAACTCATATATTAAAATCATCGCTATGTCTCCCAATCACTAAACTTATGTCTGCAACACTCTTGGCTATCTCGTCTTTTTCATAATTTCAATTAAACAAATCAATAGCCTTAACGCACATTGTCTTTATTTTTTCTTCACCAAAATCAGGACTGCCAACTACTTGATGTAGCGTTACATAGCAACTACTGAGCGCTTGTTCTAACGAGCAACGCGGATTGGTCCATTATTACCGCCAATAAACTTGCCTAAATCAAACGTAAATATCGTAACTTTAAATGTTGATTATTTCACTGTAATAAAACGCCTCCTAACTGCAATGAAATATGGGAAATAATACGTAGATGACCGTATTACCTTACGTTTCACTCTGTGAGTTTAGAAGGCGATTGCATTACTCTATGATGTTGCTTTTCATGATGTCCTAGGAGGACGCTGATAACGATATGATTTTTGCAAAATAATGTTAGGAAATACTTTTAACTGCATTAGTCGATCTTACTACTCCGCTATCTTTCAATAATTCAATTTGTTCTTGTGAATGACCTAATTCGGAAAGAATATCCTCAGTATCCGCCCCACAATCTGGTCCTACCCACTTCACTTCCCCAGGTGTCTCACTAAGTTTAGGGACAATTCCAGGCATAACCATATCCCCAAGGCGCTCATCAGCTAAGGTTAAGAACATGTCACGTGCTTGATATTGTGGATCAGCCAAGATGTCTTCGATATTATAAATTGGCCCGGCTGGAATCGAACCTTCATTTAACTTTTCCATCACCTCAGCCAATGTAAATTTACGCGTCCATCCTCCAATTTCAGCATCTAGTCGATCCATTTCACTCACTCGTCCTTTATTGTCTTGAAGTAGTGGATCTTGAGCTAAGTCGTCACGTTCCATCACCATTGTTAAACGGGAAAATAGCGAATCACTATTTGCACCAATTGCTATCCACTTGCCATCACTTGTTGGATAGACATTTGAGGGAGCCGTAGATACATGTTGATTCCCCGTTCTTTCACGTATACTGTTAGCATGTACATATTCTGGAACCATCCCTTCCAAAAAACTAAAAATCGCTTCAGTCAATGCTACATCTACAATTTGACCGTTTACACCATTTTGCGCATCTCTATGATAAAGTGAGAGTAGTGTACCTATGACTGCGTAAAGAGCGGCAATTGAATCTCCGATCGCAAGACCTACTCTTACTGGTGGCTTATCGGGAAATCCAGTTACAGAACGAATCCCTCCCATAGATTCTGCGATGTTTCCGAAGCCAGGTAAATTTCGATATGGACCCGTCTGACCGAAACCAGAAATACTCGTAATAATCAATTTTGGATTTAGCGCTTTCATGTCCTCGTGAGATAAACCCCATTTTGCAAGTGTCCCAGGTTTAAAGTTCTCTAGAACAACGTCTGCTTCTTTAATTAACTCTTTCACAATATCTTGACCTTCCACTGAACGTAAATCTAAGGAAATAGATCGTTTATTTCTTGTTTGCACTAAACTCCAATAAGAATCCTGCCCAGGCGCATGTGGTCCCCATTGTCTTAACTGGTCACCTTTTAGTGACTCTACTTTAATAACATCGGCGCCGAACTCTCCAAGAAGCCTTGTTGCAAATGGACCAGCTACGAAAGCTCCCAATTCGATCACACGTATTCCCTGTAGTGGTTTACTCATCATATTTACCCCCATTTTGTTGATAGATAAGTAGTTGATAAGTGGCTTTTCTTATCCTCACTATTAATAATGCAAGTTTCATGCCAACAAAAAAACGAGACAAACATACTTAAAATGTACCTTATTTAGCTAGTAAGAAATGCTATCTACGTCTCACGCAACGTCACGCAACATACAATGCGACATACAATGCAACGTAATATCCTTATTACATGAATCCAATTAATATCTTCCACTCTTTTAAAAAAGCTCCTGGAAAAGGTCATTTCTGCCTTTTCAAGAGCTTTAAAAAACAACCTTTTACAGGATTCTCGTTTAAATATCTATAGAATATTTTTTTAATTTTCTCCAAAGGGTTGAACGGTGCATCGCCAATCGGTCTGCAGCACGTACCATATGGCCTCTTTCTTCATGTAACACGCGCCTAATTTCGTCCTCTTCATTTTCTTCTTGTTTATTTATAATCGATTCAACCGTTCCATCTGTCTGTGGAGCTATTGACTTCTCTGTCGAAACCCATACATCCGAACTAAATAATTCAAACGGTTCTCCAGCATCAGCTAAAACAATTGCACGTTCCAATAAGTTACGTAGTTCACGAACATTTCCTGGCCACGAGTACGCTTGCAATTTTTGGGTGTCTTCATTTGTCAATTGATCATAGTATGTTTTTTTCCAATCATGCAAAAAAGCATTAATCAGATGTGGTATATCATCTAAGCGATCCCGTAACGGTGGAATTGTTAATACTAATATAGCAAGCCGGAAATACAAGTCCTCTCGAAATAATCCTTCATTCATTTGCCTAATTAAATCCCGGTTTGTTGCTGCGATAATTCTTACATCTACTGGGATGACCTTATTGCCCCCAACTCGCATCACTTCTCTTTCTTGCAACACGCGAAGTAATCTCGCTTGAAGTAATAGAGGCAACTCTCCCATCTCGTCCAAAAAAATCGTCCCATGATGGGCAAGCTCAAAGAGGCCAGGTTTACCCCCTCGTCTAGCTCCTGTGAAAGCACCTTCTTCATAGCCGAAAAGTTCACTTTCTAGGAGTGTTTCAGGTAAGGCTGCACAATTTAACGCAACAAACGGGCCGTCTTTCCTATTACTTGCCATATGAACCCCTTGTGCAAGCATCTCCTTACCCGTTCCCGATTCTCCTTGTAAAAGTAAAGTCGAATCAACGGTGGCGTACTTTTTGGCCAATTCGATGAGCCTTTTCATCGGTTGTGATTTTGCAATGATTTGTTCCAATGTCCACTTCGCATTTAAACCTAGTTGATTTATTTTACGCCTGATTTTTTCCTCGTATTGCTGTAATTCTGTAATATCACGGACCGTGGATATAGCACCGATCAATTCGTTCTCATAGTAGATTGGTGCGCGGTTAATAACGGCTGTATGCTGTCCTACTTTACGTAATTGGTCACGTTGAACACTTTTTTCCGCGAGCACCCGTAATAGCCCTGGCTGTACTGGGTTAACTTCTGACAGTAGCTTGCCAATCGCCTCTTTAACCGGTACACCAAGAAAGTCTGCCGCTGACTGATTGTAGATTATGATTCGACCTTCAATATCAACTCCGGTAATTGCGGACTGGGAAAGGTCAACAATCGATTGATAGAATTGAATTTGTTTTTCCATATCATTGTTCATTTCGACCCCTCCTAAACTCTTCGCTGACTCTAGTATAGGTCATTTTCCTTTTTAAAGAAATTAGAAATAGGCGGAAGACTGTTCATCCTTCAAAAAATTGCACGATAATTCTAACGAGTCAGAATTTAGGTCTTACTTTCAGATGATAAATGAATCGGAAACACCGGAAAAAGACTAATCCCAAAATAATGGGATTAGTCTTTTTCCGGTGTTTCTTTTTATACCGAATTTGTTTTCTTCCATCGAAGCAATCTAGACTCCAAGAGCGAGATTGTTGCATTCAATGATACAGATACAATTATAAGAACCGTTAGTGCGGCAAACGTACCTGCAGTATCAAAATTCCCTGCCGAGTATTGAATTAAAAATCCGATTCCTTTGTTAGAGGCAACAATTTCTCCGACTACGGCACCAACTAATGCATAAGGAACAGATAACTTTAAACCTACAAAAACCCAAGTCATTGCAGAAGGTAGAATCACTTTTAACATAATCTGTCTTTTGTTGGCACCCATTAAGCGAACGTCATCAAGCAAGTCATTATCTACGTCTTTTACACCTGCATATGTGTTAAAAAACACGAGAAAGAAGACGATCATTCCAGCAAAGATAATCTTCATCTCAATCCCAATACCAAACCATAAAATAAACAACGGTGCTAATGCGATTTTAGGCAAACTGTAAATCGCTGTAATAAAAGGATCTAACACTTGTGCCGCAAAAGCCCAACGACCTAATATAAAACCAACAAGAATCCCTCCAAAAGCCCCTAAGAAAAACCCAATAAATGTTTCTTGTAACGTAATACTTAGATGGAAAAACAAATCTCCTGATGTTGCCCATTTGTTTAATGTACTTATAATATCAATCGGTGAACTAATCCAAAATTTATCGATGAGCCTCCCTGATACTACTTCCCAAATAATGATGAAACTTACGAGAATTGCTAGACGAATGCCATTGATTTTTAGTTTTTTCATGAAGGGAGAGGCAGTCTGGTTTATCATGCCCTCTACTATAAGCAACGCTTGCGAGTTTGCGTTTTTAGAGACAGAAGTTGGTTGAGAACTCATTTTGCACCCACCTCCTCCACAAACTCATCACTTAACGAACTCCACAGCTTTGCATGCACATTCATGAATTCTTTATTATTACGAAGGTTGAAAACGTCTCGATGAGCAGGAAGATTTACCTTTTCAATAACTTTAATCGTCCCTGGGCTTTTACTGAAGACAGCAACCCGCTGACCTAATGCTACCGCTTCATCTAGATCATGTGTGACAAAGATAATCGTTTTCCCCGTTTCCTTCCAAATCTCAAGCAATTTTTTTTGCAAAACCAAACGCAATTGCGCGTCCAATGCACCAAATGGTTCATCTAGCAAAAGGGTTTCCGGATTATAAACAAGCATTCTAGCTAAACTGACACGTCTCCTCATCCCCCCAGATAATTCCGAAGGATAGTACTTTTCAAATCCTTTCAGTCCTACCATTTCAATATAGACAGCACTCTCCTTTTCTCGTTCCTCCTTTCCTAAACCTCTAATTTCAAGGGAGATTTCGACATTTCCTTGTACTGTCCGCCAAGGTAAAAGGTTATCTTTTTGGGTCATATAACCTACTTTAGTATTTATTCCCTTTACATTTTTCCCTTTATACTCCACATGTCCACCATTCGGTTTCATTAAACCTGCGCACATGTTAAGAACAGTTGATTTACCACAACCACTTGGACCAATCACAGTTAAAAATTCACCTTGCTCTATATGAAGATTTATATCTCTTGCAGCAAGGAATGGTTGACCATCGCGCTCAAATACTTTAGACACATTCTTAAACTTAATCATGATTAACCCCCATTATATTATTTTATTGAGTATTTTCTGCAAACTCATTATTGATTACTTCCTCAAAAGGCAGGTCGATGCCTCCAAACTTTATATTTTTCTCGTACCCTTCTTTCGTGATCACTGGCGATTTTGCAAATGCTGGATAGTTATTTTCAAATGCAATATCGAATATTTCTGGATCGATTCCTTCAATATATTTTTTCAATATCTCCTTCGTACCATCTCTATCCGATTCAATGAATTTACCTGACTTTGCTAGCGCGTTCGTTACTCTTTGAAATAACTCTTTATTTTCTTCTAAATCCTTAGTTTGCGATACGAGCGTCAAATAAGTTAATCCGTCATATTCTTCGACTTCTCCTTTACTATAGTTAAAGAGAATGATCCCATCTAGCTTTGTAGCCATATCCGTTGTTGGTGACGAATATACGAATGCCTGAACATCTTTATTTTTAAACGCAGCAAGCTGAGCATCCGCCTGCCCTAAAGGAATTAGTTCTACCTCTCGATCCGGATTAACACCTTCTGATTCTAATAGATTACGAATAATATGATCTGAACCGCTTCCGGGCGAACTAATACCAATCTTCAGTCCTTTTAAAGCTAATACCTTTTCCTCCATTGAAGAATCTGCTGTTACACCTTTTTCAGCTGCGATGTCTTTATTTAAAACAATATTTGTACCAATTTGATTAAATAGCGAGCCAATTGCTTTGACATCTTGACCACTTTCAATCGCTTTCATCGTATCGACAAGAGCAACCGTAGCTATATCCGCTCCCCCACCTATTACAGCAGTAAGTGCTTTTGATCCACCACTTAGTGTAACCCTTTCCACGTCTAAGCCTTCTTCTTCAAAATAGCCATTATCCAATGCAACATAAATTGGCGTAAGCATAAACCCTGTGTTCCCTTCTGCAAACACTACTTTTTGAATCTCCTTTTCACTATCTTCAGAGTTTGAATCCCGCTCTACTTCACTAGCTGTTTCAGATTTAGCCTTACCACAAGCCGATAAAGAAAGGACAATCAATAAAAACACAATAGGAAACAAAAACATTTTCTTCATAACAGACAACTCCCCTTTTTAATGTTAGACCATTTGATATAATATTCAGTCAATTTATTTCGTAGATATCCTTCATTTTGAAGTTACTGCTTGCCACTCTTTTGAATGAAGGTCGGTACTTTTACCCGCTTTCATCAATTGTCCCGGAAGTGATTTCCCTAACTTTTCTTCTAAGTTCCGGGAGATTAGAAGTAATTTATCAATATCCATATTTGTTTCATACCCCATTAAATGAAGCATATGAACGATATCCTCTGTACAAATATTGCCCGATGCGCCCGGGGCAAACGGACAGCCACCAATTCCCGCAAGTGAGCTGTCGAATTGAGTGACACCCGCTTCTATACCTGCTAGTACATTTGCAGCCCCCATTCCCCTTGTATTATGAAGATGAAGTTGTAATGTAACTCCAGGAAATCGCTCAAGAATTAATTGGCATGTTTGTTTTACCTGATTCGGATGAGCCATTCCAGTCGTGTCAGCTAACAGTATAGACGTAATTCCCCAATCAGTTAATTGTGTCACGACAGGGATTAACCGGTCAGGTGAATAAATCCCCTCAAAAGGACAGCCGAAAACCGTTGCAATTCCGACATTTATGGGAACATTCACTTCATCTGCACGCCTCACTAGGGATTTAATATTTTCCAAGCTTTCTGAAACAGAGCGGCGGCTATTTTTACCGTTATGCGTTTCACTAAGCGAAAAAGTAAAATTAATCTCGTCTGTCCCTGCGGAAATTGCTCGTTCCACACCTTTTTCATTTAGTGCAAGCGTACAAAATGTCACATCATCTGGTCTGTCACGCAGTCCACGCATAACCTCTTCTGCATCACTCATTTGTGGAACGTATTTTGGATGGACAAATGAAGTGACTTCAAACCTTTTCACCCCTGCATCCATTAAATTTTTTATAAGTGAAATTTTATACTCTGTCTCAATGAACTTCGGTTCAATTTGGAGACCATCCCTTGATACGACCTCTGTCATTGTAATCTTCATTCCCATTTTCCTACCCCTTTTCAAATTTGCTTTATTCTATAGACAGCTACATCTAAAAAATAAGCAGCACCGTTGTGGCTGTGTTATACACACTTATTAGCATAGTTCTCCTCTTTATTTTCGGAGTATTGCGACAACTTAATTCACACGTTTTCCGTTTTATACTCTTTCTCTAAACTATAGAGCAGCCCCTCTGAATTTAACGTGAGGTCAAGCTCAAGAAAGCTTAAATCGTTAACATAATGCCCTTGTTTTTCAAGATCTTGTTTCATATAATCGACTAATCTATTTTTAATCTCTGCTGAACTTATTTCTTGCGAATATTCGGAACGCACAATCGTATCAAATGCTTCTACGGTTTCTTTCACTTTCTCAAACGCAACTGTAGCTGGCTCTGTTACCCCAAAATGTCCATGAAAGATTTTTTTTGCGCCTAGTTTCTCAAGCTTAGCAATTGATGATAATACAGCATTTTTATCAAAATCAGAAGGAGACGTCGCTGGAAAAATAAATTCAAAGTCAAGTCCAGTATATTCTTTTACATACCTATTCCCAACTGTATCTCCAGTAAATAGCCCTTGCGAAACAGAGTCCAAAATAGAAAAATGATGTTTTGCATGTCCTGGAGTATCATAAAACGTTAAAACTCTTCCATTCCCAAGTGTAAGTGTATCCCCATCCTCGCGAACTAGCACTCTCTCTTCTGGTACAGGCAAGATCTCACCGAATATTTTTTCAAGGTCATCACCGTAAATAGAACGTGCACCAATAATAAGTCTACTCGGATCAACAAGGTGTCTTGCCCCCCGTTTATGGACAACAATCGTTGCATTCGGGAAGTGTGGCAAAATGGAACCTACCCCTCCCGAATGATCTAGGTGAATGTGAGTGACTACAATGTATCGAACGTGTTCTGGATTAACCTTTAATTCTTTAATCCCTTCTAAAATAAATGGTATTCCGTGGGAGGTACCTGTTTCGATAATGGCAACTTGCTCTTCTTGAATAACATAACAACCTGTTCGACCACGTCTTTCCCCCTCCATCGTATCAATCAGGGTAATATGGTCCCCTAGCGAATATAAAAAAGGTTTTACTTTTCCCATGTTACGATCACCCCTATTAAACTTTTTATATCATATCATTTTAATAAGAACCCTCGTATTGCTTAATCTTCTCTTCTTTTTCGAGTGTTATCCCAATGTCATCCAGACCTTTCAATAAGCACTCCTTTCGATAAGGATCGACATCGAAAGGAACTTGGAAGCCTTGCGTGTCAATAATCGTCTGCTTTTCTAGGTCTACCGTTATTTGATAACTCTCATGTTCATTTATTTTTTGAAAAAGTTGTTGTACAATATCTTCAGAAATCTTAATAGGTAAGATTCCATTCTTAAAACAATTGTTGAAAAAGATATCAGCGAATGCAGATGCAATAATAACTTTAAATCCATAATCGGATAATGCCCAAGGAGCATGCTCCCTAGAGGATCCACAGCCAAAGTTGGAACCCGTTAGTAAAATATTAGATCCTGCATAAGCTGGTTTATTTAATACAAAATCTGGCTTTTTCTTCTCTTGTTCGTCAAAACGCCATTCATAGAATAGATATTGCCCAAAACCTGTACGTTCGATTCTTTTCAAAAATTCAGTAGGTATAATCGCATCTGTATCTATATTTGGACGATTTAGTGGAGTAACCACACTAGTTACCTTTTTAAATGGTTCCATCGCTAATCACCTTCCTAGTTAAATTTCCATTCGCGTACATCCGTAAAGTGGCCTTGGATAGCCGCGGCTGCAGCCATTGCAGGACTAAGTAAGTGGGTCCTGCTATTACGACCCATGCGCCCTTCAAAATTACGATTCGAAGTAGAGGCGCAGCGTTCTTTAGGAGCAAGTACATCTGAATTCATACCTAGGCACATGCTGCACCCAGATTCACGCCATTCAAAACCTGCCTCTAAAAAGATTTTGTCTAGTCCTTCTCGTTCTGCTTGTTCCTTTACAGATTGGGATCCCGGCACAATTAGTGCATTGACTAGAGGAGAAACGGAATACCCTTTTACGACTTTCGCTACATCATGCAGATCTTCAATTCGTCCATTAGTACAGGAACCAATAAAAACTTTATCTATTTGAATGTCTTGCATTGGTGTTCCAGCAGTAAGTCCCATATAATCAAGCGCTCTACTAGCCGCCTCTTGTTCAGTTTTCGTCGCAAAGTCGTCTGGGTTTGGAACACTTTGCATAATATTTGTTCCCATCCCTGGGCTTGTGCCCCACGTTACTTGTGGTACGACTTCATTTGCCTGAACGGTAATTGTTTTATCGTACGTTGCTCCTGGATCAGTATCAAGTTGCTTCCATTTGGCGATTGCGCTAGTCAACTCCTCCCCTTTAGGCGCATAACGTCGGCCTGCTATATAGGCAAAAGTTGTTTCATCTGGCGCGATTAATCCCGCTCTAGCCCCCGCTTCAATTGACATGTTGCATACAGTCATACGCTCTTCCATAGTCATGTTTCGAATCGTTTCTCCCGTATATTCGATGACATAACCGCCACCAAAATTGGTACCATACTTTGAAATGATAGACAAAATTAAATCTTTTGCGGATGTACCTATAGGCAAGTCTCCGTTTATAGTAATCTCTAATGTTTTTGGTTTTTCTTGTTGCAAACATTGGGTAGCCAAAACATGTTCCACTTCACTCGTACCTATTCCAAAAGCTAGTGCACCAAATGCACCATGAGTTGAAGTATGGCTATCTCCGCAAACAATTGTTTTACCTGGTAAAGTTAAACCTAGTTCAGGACCAATAATATGTACGATCCCTTGATCTCGACTCTCAAGACCCGCTAATGGTATATTAAACTCTTTACAGTTTTCATAAAGTGCATCAATTTGTTTTTTTGCAATTGGGTCAGTAATATTGAAACGATCTTTTGTTGGAACATTGTGGTCCATTGTCCCGAACGTTAAATCAGGTCGGCGTACTTTTCTCCCAGCCAGTCTTAGCCCTTCAAACGCTTGTGGTGTTGTTACTTCATGAATTAAATGTAAGTCAATGTAAAGAAGGCTTGGTATCCCTTCTTCCTCTTCAACAATATGGTCATTCCAGATCTTTTCGAAAATTGTTTTTGGACTCACTTTGCTCACCTCTCATAATGAAATTTGTTAGTAGCAATCTATATATGCAAGTTACATGCCAATGAACCAACACTCCTACTACCGCTCATTCTTATCTTATTTTTAGCCACTCATCGTTGCAGTGCAACAACACCAGATTCAACCGCAACGCTTTGGTTGCAATATCGTTGCATATTTTTATATCATAGAACACCTGAACAGAATCTTATCGTGTGGTAAAGCCTTCAAAAATTGAAATTACATTGCCACTTTCTAAAAACTCCCCATTGTTCCATACTTCCTGTCCAAGGACGCCCACTAACCTCATTTCGCATTCCCACAGAAAATTTGGTCAGAATCTTTTAGTGGTATGCAAATGCAATGTGCTACGATGGCTATATTTGCGGTCAACTTTTAAATGTTATTTTTTCAGTGGCCTCGTTCCGACAGGCATAAGACAAAAATAAAAGGCAACCAAATATTGAACTGGTTGCCTTCTTTTCTACGCAATTGTCGTTTCCCAGAATTGTCGAATGAAAAACTTTTTTCACATTGTTGTCTCCTTTCTCCCACTTTTCTTCTATATAAAGAATAAAGGGGATATTCTTTATGACAACTTACCTTTCTGAATACGCACACTTCACAAACAAACACGATTTGGACGCTGCGACAAGACAACATGTACTCACAAACTGGAATGAAATGAACCAAACAGAGAGGGCTGTTCTTGATATGATTCGCCGTTACTCCGTCAAATATGGCGCTGCACATTTGAAACACGAAACAATAGAAAAGGCCATTAAGAAATCCAATGCAACGGTACGACGCGCCATTCGCAAGTTAGATAAGCTCGAAATCATCGAACGCATTCACTATATTCGTCCCGTCATGAGCGGTCTAGGCGCTAACATTTATGTCATTAAACCTACTAGTGACCAGTCGAAATTGAACACCCCAGCAATAGACGAAAAGCCTTCTGTCAGTAAAGTTGAACCTGCTAAACCGCAAAACGAAGCTTTTCTTTCTAAAGCGTTAAGTAATAAAGATCTTAAAAGAACGTCTCCTACGGAAATTGTGCCCACTACACTTTTCGGTAAAATGAAATCTCTTCTTTCTTCAACAATCGGAGAAAGTAAATTGGCACGTAATTTTTATGGTGTCTACCGAAAACAGTCCCTGCAAATGCTTAAGTTTAGCATCCACGAAGAAAAAGTAGAGCTGTTCGAGCAATTGGCGATGCAAGCACTTCGTATTTCAATTCAAACAACCAAATCGAAAACTATCCGGAATCTGCCTGGTTATTATTCAGGTGTTTTGCGCGAGCTCATCGACAAGGCTTTATTCAGCGAGGCATTTATGGATTATGACGTGCCATTTGAGGGATTTTTCTACCGATGAAATAAAGTAGTTGATTTGCGTTTTTAGTGACCCAAACTGCATGACACAACAACGAACAATCCACACCTCTAGATAAGTAATTAAATAGGGTTGGTTGGAAACCTCCCTGTTTGTTGGACACTTTGATGCTTTCGTTGGACACTATGCCGAGTTGGTTGGACAGCTCTCGGCTTTTGTTGGACACTTCGAAGAGTTCGTTGGAAACCTACCTGTTGGTTGGACACTTTGATACTTTCGTTGGACACTGTA
Source organism: Sporosarcina sp. Y352 (assembly GCF_056786535.1). Lineage (NCBI taxonomy): Bacteria > Bacillati > Bacillota > Bacilli > Caryophanales > Caryophanaceae > Sporosarcina > Sporosarcina sp. Y352. Next base: position 12,693 of record NZ_JBXCJE010000002.1, on the reverse strand, counting down.
CCGCGTTAGTTGGACACCATACCGAGTTGGTTGGACAAATCTCAGCTTTTGTTGGAGACTTCGAGAAGTTCGTTGGAAACAATTTATTAGCGTTTGACGCCACTGAAATTACCAGCAAGTGTCATTGGTGCCTCTAGGTCGACTAGGAATAACACAACGGTTGTATCCTTTGTCATTTGGATTTTGGTTAACTCTTCCGCAGTATCTGAAATTGCATCACCTTTACGTAGGATTTCCCCATGTGCAGCAATTTCGCCGGCCATTACATACAGCCAAGGTGTATAGCCAGCCACAAACGGTAATATAAAGGCTTCGTCTGTCTTTCCATGCACATCGTAAACAATGATTTGCTGACGAAGTTCAAGTGGGGCATTTGATTCTGTTGGTCCTGCAATTAAACGCCAATCACTGACTTCAGGTAGTTGCATTTCCGCAAATTGAACGCGTGGCTCAAAATCCTTTTCCGACGGACGTATAATTATTTGGAGCATTTCAACCGGACCTGTTGGTGTTGATTCCTGATGGAAGAAGCTTTTCCCAGCCCCCATTAGCATTTGCTTTGTGGGTGAGCAAGATTCTTTCAAGCCTGTTGAATCTTCATGTAGCATTTCGCCTTGCCACATATAACTTATAATTTCATCATTTATGTGTTCATGCATCTTTATCGTTATACCTTTTCCGATATTTGCATGATCAATTCGGCTAAGTGGACCAAATGCATAATCCTCTTTTTCCAAATTCCCATCGATTAAACCGGGTCGACGAATTTGTAGAGAAAAAGGACCTCTACCGTTTGAATTAGCTTGTTCATTCCGTAAAATATTCACTTTCCATACACTCCTTTATTTGCTTTTTTTGTAGTTAAAAACCATATCTGTGAATTACACAATGATGAACAATTCACACCTTTGGATACGTAGTCAACGTAATAAGATTCTAACATGAATATCTGATTTTTCTTTTAATATTACTCAATTGCAGTGAATTTACATAATAGCTTCTTGCACAGGTAGACGAAGTTTAGCTACCTTTTATAGATGAACGGGAAACCGTGGATTTTCATCATAAGATTCGAGAGTGCCTCATACCATTTATTGATAGGGAGTGATCTTATATGAATAAGCGCGATGATGGGAAGAACAGCAAAGACGAGCAATTAGAATTTTTTCGGGTTGATGATAAAGGCAAGACACTTACAACCAATCAAGGGTTAAAAGTGTCAGAAGATGAATTTTCATTAAAAGCGGGCGTGCGGGGGCCGACTATAATGGAGGATTTTCATTTTCGCGAAAAAGTAACGCACTTTGACCACGAACGAATTCCAGAAAGGGTTGTTCATGCACGTGGTTTTGCCGCGCACGGAGAATTTCAGTTATACAAAAACATGGAAAAGTATACAAGGGCGAAATTCTTGCAAGACACTTCCAAAAAGACGCCCGTATTTGTCCGATTTTCTACTGTAAATGGAGCCCGTGGTTCTGCGGATACGGTTCGGGATGCCAGAGGATTTGCGACTAAATTCTATACAGAAGAAGGAAACTATGATCTAGTTGGGAATAATATCCCTGTGTTTTTCATCCAAGATGCTATTAAATTCCCAGATCTCGTACATGCCTTCAAACCGGAGCCTAATAATGATATCCCGCAAGCCTCTACCGCCCACGACACGTTTTGGGATTTTGTCGCTAATAACCAGGAATCTGCACATATGATTATGTGGATTATGTCAGACCGCGCCATTCCACGTAGCTTTAGGATGATGGAAGGATTTGGTGTCCATACGTTTCGCTTTGTCAATGATCAAGGAAAAGCCCATTTTGTGAAATTCCATTGGAAGCCTGCATTAGGAGTTCATTCTTTTGTCTGGGACGAGGCTCGTAAACTGACAGGCATCGATCCTGACTTTCATCGTAATGACTTATGGGATGCCATTGAAAAAGGGGTGTACCCGGAATACGAATTAGGCGTTCAGATTCTTGCCGAAGAGGATGAATTCAGTCTGGATTTCGATATACTGGATGCGACAAAGATTTGGCCGGAAGAAGACATTCCAGTAACCCTCATTGGAAAGATGACCCTGAATCGGAATGTAGACAATTTCTTTGCTGAAACGGAACAGGTTGCGTTTCATTTGGGCAATGTTGTACCTGGAATTGATTTTACGAATGATCCATTATTACAGGGGCGCCTGTTTTCGTACTTAGATACGCAATTACTCCGTCTGGGTGGACCTAACTTTCATGAAATACCAATTAATAGACCGGTTGTACCGTTCCATAACAATCAACGGGAGGGCTTCCATCGCCAGACCATCAATCTCGGGAAGGTGAGTTATCACCGAAACTCTTTGGCTGGTGACACCCCGGCGCCTGCAAGTGTGGAGGAAGGGGGATATGCCTCCTATCAGGAAAAGGTGGAAGGCGTTAAAATCCGTGCCCGAAGTGACAGTTTTGCGGACCATTTTTCTCAGGCCACCCTTTTTTGGAACAGTATGAGCCCACCTGAAAAAATGCATATCATTGATGCCTTCAGCTTCGAACTAGAGAAAGTCAAAAGTGATTCGGTCAAACAGCAGGTGGTGGATATGTTTGCCAATGTGAGTCTTGAATTAGCGACCGCCTTCGCGGTAAATATCGGGGTAAATCCGCCTATTGGGGGCGGTTCGACCATAACAAAATCTTCCCCAGCCCTCAGCCAGGAAAATACAACAAAATCAGAAAAAACACGTAAGGTCGCTGTGATACTGACGGAGGGCTTCAATGGTCCAGAGGTTCAATATGTACTCGACAGATTGATTAACGAAGGCCTTATGCCGGAAATTATCAGTGAAAACATTGGACCAGTGCAGGGTACAAATGGAGTTAAGGTAAAAGCGGAACATACCTTTCTAACTGCGAAGTCGGTGTTATTTGATGCTGTCTATATGATAAGGGGAAGTAACAAAAGTAAAATGTTCAACAAGGATGCAGCCTACTTCATTGATGAGGCATTTTCACACTATAAACCGATTGGTGCGACCGGTGAAGGCATCCAATGGCTGGAAGTAAATGATTTTGAAGGTGAACCAGGAGTAATTTCGGATACTGACATTACAGATTTTGTGACAGAATTTATTGAGGCGATTGCTGCCCACCGTTTCTGGCAGAGGAAGTTAGTTTGATTACATTCCATCAGAAAAAGAGAGCATTCTAAATTCAAAATGAGGATAAGAGGGGTACTACTATCGGAATACGTACCTTCTATCTCCTCTTATTTTTTTGTTTGACTTCTTTTGTTAAGTGACCCGCATCTGTGCATGACACAATGACAAACAAATAACGTATATGAATAAACATAAATAAGAATCAGATATCCGCCTAGACGTCTAACCCTTCTTTTATTATTATACAGTTGTAGTGAATTCGCAGAATAGTCCCTGCACAGGTACGCAAAACTTAAAAAAAGGACTGCCCTCAAAGTCATTCTTGATGACTTTTGGGACAGCCCTTTTGTTTGATACATAATCATAAAGCACTCTTTTATATATTATTTCGATAGTTCTTCTGCATCTAAGATAGGATCATGAAGTTGTTGTCCTTCTATAGTAGAATTAGGTTCATTTGGTACTCCATGTTTTGCCCAGTAGGAAGCGAGAAAAGTTCCCGTTATTACTTGCCATGCAGACGCGAATGCACTTGGTAATGTAGCTAGTGGTGTGAAATAAGCAGCAGCTAAAGCTACACCAAGACCGGAGTTCTGCATTCCCACTTCAATGGATATTGCACGTTGGTCTTGGCGGGATAGTCTTAAAGCTTTCGCTGCATAGTATCCTAATAAAAGTCCAAAGCCATTATGTAGTAAGACTGCTACGAATACTAGTATTCCTGCAGTTGCAATATTTTCTTTATTGTTCGCAACAATTGCAGATACAATAATGGTAATCGCAACAATGGAAACAAGGGGTAAAACAGATTCGCTTTTACTGGTAACAGTAGGTAGGAATTTATTAACTAATAAACCCAATATAATTGGAAGAATGATCACCTGTATTATTGATATAAACATAGACTTTGGATCAACAGGCAACCATTGCCCTGCAAAAATGAATAATAGAAATGGTGTCATAATTGGAGCAAGTAATGTAGAAACAGTTGTCATGGTGATGGATAGAGGAACATTTCCTTTTGCCAAATAGACCATTACGTTAGAAGAAGTACCTCCGGGAACGCTGCCAAGTAAAACCAAACCAGCGGCAAGCTCAGCCGGTAATTTTAACGAATAAGCAATAACAAATGCAATAGTTGGCATAATAGAAAATTGTGCAACTACTCCTATTAGAACAGGAATTGGATTTGTAAAAACCAATCTAAAGTCGGTTGCTTTCAATGTAAGGCCCATGCCGAACATTACGACCCCAAGTAAGATGCTTATATACGCACCAAATGAAGAGAACAAACTTGGAACCATAAAAGCTAGGATTGAAAACACGATTACGATTAGGGCAAAATATTTACCAGCTAACATACTAATTTTGTTAAGAGCCTTCATTTTAAGCCTCCTTTTCAGAGCCTATTTTAATACTTTATAGGCGAACTTGAATGGCAACATTGTTTGAGGTTGATTTCATTACTTCGATTCCTGTTAGAACCGAAACTGTAAAAGTAATTTGATTGATCCCAGGATGAGAAGTCAATGCAGATCCAATTTCTCCTCCATATCCTATAATACGTTGAAATGCCCCTTTAGGAAGTTTTTCATGGAACCATTTTGCTGAATTAGTGAACTGTAGCACTCGGCATAACATAATGACAAACAATTCATACCTCTTAATATGTATTCAAATCACTTGAAGAAGCAACAAAAGCCCAAGGAAGCTATTCCAAGGGCTTTTGTATTTCAGTGTTGATACTATCCTTTATTCGTTTTTATTTAGAATCCTGCTAAGTATTGTGTCGGCACTGTTGTTTCTTTCTTCAATTGCTTAGCAGCTTCCAATGTCCAATAAGGATTTCTCAGCATGCCTCTTCCAACTGCAATTAGGTCTGCTTCTTCATTTCCGATGATTGCATTGGCTAGGTTTGGATCATCCAATCTACCGACGGCCATGACTGGTATCTGAAGCGCTTCTTTGATTTGTCTGGCTAACGGGGCTTGGTAAGCTACATGTGTTCCAGGTCTCCCCCAAGCTGCGATTTGACCCTCTCCACCAGAAGAGACGTCAAACATATCCACTCCAGCTTCCTGATAAACGCGAGAGAACTCAATGCTTTCGTTTATTCCATAGCCGCCTTCTACATATTCCTTTGCAGAGATACGCATCATTAGTGGCATATCAGCAGGCATTTCCGCTTTAGCTGCTTGAATGATTTCGCGTCCAAACTTGGTCAGATCCTGTCCATATTCATCTTCCCTTTTATTTGTAAGTGGGGAATGAAATTGATGAATTAGGTAACCATGTGCACCGTGGAGTTCGATTGAATCAAATCCAGCCTCAACCGCGCGTCTTACTGCTTTACGGAACTTCTCGACCATATCTTTTACTTCAACTGTTGACAGCGCTCTTGGTGTTTTGGACTTCTCGTCGAATGCTATTGCAGAAGGCGCTACGGGCACAGTTGCATCTTCTGCTTTACGACCAGCATGTGCAATCTGAATCCCAACCTTAGCTCCATAGCGATGACAAGCTTCCACTATCTTGGCCAAAGCAGGTATTTGATCGTCAGACCATAAACCCAAATCATAATCCGAAATTCTTCCGTCAGGCTCGACATCCGTCATTTCAATCATGATAAAACCTGCTCCACCGATTGCTCTGTTGACATAGTGCAGATAATGCCAGTCATTGGCAATGCCATCTTTCTGGTCAACGGAATATTGACACATTGGTGGCATGACAACTCGGTTTTTTAACTCCAAATTCTTTATTTTGAATGGACTAAATAAATCTTGCATTGCAAAAACTCCCTCGTTTAAATATATATGCATTACGCATGCATTTATATTAAAGCTATATATTCTCCATGTCAAATCAAAGTGCTTCTATTGAGCACTTTGATAGTTCATGGCACTTATAGCTTTTCCAATAATTGTTTTGTTATGCCTTCAATATCAATAGCAGAGAGGTGTAATCTTAGTATTTCATGGAAAGAGACTAGACTTTTTTGCAGCTTTTGCTCACCTAGGTTTGTAAGATGCGTATAGGTACCTCTACGGTCATCTGTACAAACATGCTTTTCTAAAGCACCGCAGCTCTTCGCTTCCATATTACCCACTAATCTGGAAAGTGCACTCTGACTCAATCCAATCATCTCTTGCAATTGCTGTAATCTCAATTTCTTGTCAGGCGCCATGGAAAGATGATAAAGCACGTAGAATTCTTTTAGGGATAAACTGTATTCAGCCTGCAACACGTTTTCCAATTCTTTCTTCACTTTATTTTGTATTGCGTCTATGGATAACCAGTAATTCATAAAATCATGATTCGTTGTCATATTACATTCCACCTATTCTAATTCAAACAATTCTGTACTTCAAACTTAATTATAGAGTAATCAAGCGTTATACTCAATTCAAACCATATGCATGTAGCAAGCATATGGTTTGAAAACCCGTACCTGTGAAAGACAAAAAGACGACAATTCGCACCTCTGTATAAGTATTCGTAGTACAAAGATTTTCACACGAATATTTGATTTCACTTTTATTATTATTCGATTCTAGTGAATTTGCTGAATAGTTTCTTGCACAGGTAGGAGAAATTATTAATTTTCGTAGAGAAAGAGCAGGTCACCACGAAAATGTATATGCCATTCTGTTTATTCGCATACTGTTGAGCGGAGGGAGTGATAATGTTGGTTTTAGATAAGGGTACAAAGGTTAATTTATTTTTACTTCTAATTGTAACCCTCGTTTTTATATGGTCAGCCTTTAAGCCAGCAGAAATTTTGACGTGGTTGGCAGAGGTTAGCCCTGCCGTTGTCGTTTGGATTATTGTCATTGCGACTTACAATAAGTTTCGACTCACTTCTCTCTCTTATTTCATCATTGCCCTATTATCAATTCTTACGTTTATCGGGGGTCACTACACATACGAAGAGGTTCCCCTTTTTAATTGGATAAAAGATGAATTTCATTTGAATCGCAATCATTATGATCGATTTGGACATTTCCTAAAAGGTTTAAGTGTGATTGTAGTGAGAGAACTATTGGTACGTCAAACTCCATTAACCAAAGACAATTGGTTGTTTGGCATTGCAACCAGCATTGTGCTTGCCATTGCGGCGTTGTACGAAATCATCGAATGGTTGAGTACCCAATTACCAAATGCAGGAGAAGGGACTAAAGACTTTTTAGGTATGCAAGGCGATGTGTGGGATGCACAATGGGATATGTCGCTTGCCTTAATTGGTTCTATTCTGTCGTTACTCATTTTTTCAAAACTACATAACAAGCTGTTAAAAAAACTAAATCACTTTAGTACGGTACCAAAAAAGTCGTGAATCATAAAACATTCGTGATTTTTTTTTAGTGATGAAGGGATATTCGGTTTTACTAGATTGAATCGGTCTTAAATCCTTTTGTTATGTTAAATCCTCCTTTGGTCTTTTCGCACGAGACGATGATTCAAGGGATGGAGAATCTATTTTCATGATTTTCCTGATGGATATTCCTGATAAATACGGGCGATTTCAAAAAAGAAAGTGAAGAATTGCAGGGGCCAATTAAAAACCGTACCAGTGCATGACACAATGACGAACAATTCACACATATGAATGAACATACAAAAGAGTCAGATATCACCCTATACGTCTGACCCTTCTTTTATTATTATACAGTTGTAGTGAATTTACAGAATAGTTTCTTGCACAGGTTCGCGAAATTTATTCACCTCATATAATCTTCCACCAATTCATAGCAACGTTCCTCCGTAAGGGTTGCCATGGTGCCTATGTATGCAAGGGGTTCTGCGCTGCCACCTGCAAATTTGGCGCTTTCTGCGTTTGCGGTACGGTCGCGGTAGGCAATCCATGAACGTTGTTTTTCCCGGAGGGCGTTCATTTCACTTTCGGAGAGTTGGGTTTTTAAGACTCCGTAAATCTCATTGAGTGCATCGTCCCAGCGTTCGTATCTCTCGGATTCTGCTTCAATCAAGTCTGAGGTGACACCGTCTTTGATTAGATAATCAAGATCCGACAAGCTAGCTTCGATTTGGTGAAGTTTTTGAAAATACTTATCTCGTTTACCAGAGGGTGTCTGTCTTTTCTTTTCAGCGACGACTTGTTGCTTCTTCTTTGCAGCTTGAACGCGTTCTTGCTCAGCAGCAGCGGCGTCTAGCTGTTTTTTCAACTGGACTGCAACATCCTCCTCTAGGCTCGCAAGCTCGGTAGAAAAATGGTCGAGCATTGCCTTCTTCTCTTCATCTTGCTTTACCTCAGCAATCGCCGCCTGTGCTGCTTTAGCATCTCCTCCATCAGCAGTTTTCTTAATTTCCGCGAGTTGGTTTGCAATTGCATCGAATAACGCCCGTTCTCCCTCAACTTCTTCAACGATTCTCTCAAGTTCCTTGCGAAGGCCAGTTACTAGATCTTCTGAATTTAAGAGTTCGCGTGCTTTCTCTTCGGCATCTTCCAAGTTGCCTTCTTCAACGTCATGCTTCACTTCTAATAACTCATTCACATCTTTATAGTACTGGTTTGCGGTATCATCACTCGGTTTTTCATCTTTGGCAAGTTCAAAAGACCCCAACGCCTTCTGAAATTCTCCATTGGCAAGCGCCAGCTTTCCTTGCTCCATTGCTTTGTCATACATCCCGTTAGTACACCCGACCAACAAGCCGGCTAACACTAAAGTTGTACCCAACCGTCTCATAAGCCACTCCCATTCGTTTGCTGTTCGCGATATGCCATAAACTCTATATAGTATGTAATCGTTCTTTTATAATGATTGGTTGTATCCTTATAATGCTCTTGAATCTGTCGCAGCATCTGATCCGTTACAGCTCGTTCACCGCTATAGATATTGTATCTTTGCAGATTAAGGAGACGGTTATTGTATTGCATTGCAGAACGATCCTTGATGTGCCGTTCTCCTGGTTTGACTGTGTGTCTGATTTTCAGGTATTCCATAAATTCCATCTGTCTTTCCCCCAGTGGATTCGTGATAAATTAAATATGTTTAGATTCTGCAGATTCCTATACCCCATAAGAAGTCGGCGTATGAAAAACTAGTATACAGGAAATTTTACCTATAATGGAACAATAAGTAATTAATAGAGTATTGGATACAGCAGTCGTTCCAGAGAACTGAATTCATTCTTCAATGTATCCAGTTCTCCATTCAACCTCTCAATTTCAATTGCTGAAAGGTTTTCTACTAAAGCGTACTCAGCTATTCTCTTCATTTCATGCAACTTGACGTTCATCTCATCCAAGATACGAACCTGTTCCACCGTCCATTGGAGTTGTTGTTCCAGGTGTTTCTTTTGTTCTTGTTGTGCTTGATCCATCTTGTTTCCTCCTAGTTAGCAGCTTCTAAGTAACTATTAAAAATCGGGTACCCTATACGAAGGGATTGCCTCAGCATTTCTTAATAATATGTGTCGTATCTATATCATTTATATCGGCCCAATTATGAGTTATTCAAATAGGTGTTGGGGCAAGTTGTTAGGAACCGGCTGCATTACGAAGTAGGTAAGAAGAATAGCTCGTTTTCAATTCCAGGCACTGATTAATAAATCAAAAAAGAAGACGACAAATGTTACAGTCGACTTCCCTTTTCACTTTATGAGATTGTAGTGTATTGCCCCATAGTTTAGTTAAAATCAGTAACCACAAATGTTCCTTTAGTAGCGAAATTGCTCATATCTTCAAAAATTCCCTCAACCTCGGAAAGTTTAATGTTACGTGTCACCATTTTTCCTGGTTGTAAACTCCCTTGGGCTACTTGTTCTAAAAGAGGAGTGAATCGACCTGCAGGGATACCCAATGTTGTGATGAATGATTTTTCATTGAGTACCATGTCATCTACTGGGATTGATATAAAGCCAGCCTCTTTTTTCGTTGTAACGCCAATCTGTAAGTGACGGCCGCCTTTTCTCAAGCTATTGATACCGTTTAAACATGTTTCAGTTATCCCTAATGCATCAACAGAAACGTCGGCTCCACCTTTCGTAAGTTCTTTTACAGCTTCTACTGGATTGTTATTTCTACTATTGATTGTGTAATGTGCGCCAAGTTTCTTTGCAAGTTCTAAATTATCATCATTTATATCTACCCCAATTACATATGCGCCCATTGATGCAGCGATATGAATGGCAGATAAACCAATGCCGCCACACCCATAAACGACAACCTTTTCCCCAGGAAGTACGTGTACGCGGTCAATAATTCCATGATATGCGGTCATAAATCGGCAGCCTAGTGCTGCTGCATCCGCGAAACCAATATTTTCAGGCAAATGAATCGCATTTCTATCCGCTATAGGTACAGCAACATATTCACCATAACCGCCTTGATAGGCAGTTCCAGGTACAAGGAAAGAATCACAGAGATGTGTGTCACCCGCTATGCAATATGGACATGTTCCATCACTTCCTGAAAACGGAATGATTACACGATCTCCTCGCTTGAAATTCTTCACATCACTTCCGACTTCCTCCACAACTCCAGAAAACTCATGACCAATGATTGGTTGGATAATACCATGGTCTCCAACCCAAACATGCCAATCACTTCTACAAACACCGTTTGCCATCGTCTTAATTAACATTCCGTCTTTCTTAAATTCTGGGACTGGAACTTCTTTCACTACCGCTTTTTGAACACCTTCAATAACTAATGCCTTCATCAATTTATCCCCCTTTTTCTCTCTCAGAAAATAGTAAACGCTTTCATAACTTTATGTTACACTATTTAGTGAAGAGGGAATATTCCCATTTTAGCAGGGGTTATATCCCCTAAAAGGAGTGGTTTTGTGGTTCAAGTTTCCCTTATTAATGAACAGTTGGAGTCTATTAAGAACCTTTCTTCACAAGAAAAGCAAATAATTGCAGTACTTGAGGCATATAGAGATTGTTTCCCTGTTTTGGATGCTAAACTTTGCCGTTATTCCCCAATTGGATATTTGGCAGAAGGCATTATTTCTTTAGAACAAAATCAAATTAAATACATTCATGACTTAAGATTTGATATCAGAACTTTACCCGGGATTATGACCGCAATAAATGAAAAGGAAGCAAAGCACTATAGAGACCGTGAACTATTTGAAAAAACGAGCAGTAATTATGTAATTCATTCAGAGATTACATCTTTCCTGGTCACACCGATAGTTAGTAGGTCATTAGTAATAGGAATAATATACAGCGAAAGACCCGTGGAAGATGCAGAATTTAACGAGGAACTATTATCCAACATAACGGCATTCGGCAGGCAGGTAGGATTGATATTACAATCACCACTTCAAAATGAAAACCATCAATTATTAAGCAATCGGGAGCTCCAAGTCCTTACGAAAATTTCTGCAGGCAAAACAACGAAAGAAATCGCCGTGTTTCTAGGAATCAGTGAACATACCGTTAAAGATTATGTGAAAATGGGCTTAAAAAAATTAAACGCAACAAATCGGACGCATGCTGTGGCGGAGTTATTTAGGAAGGGTATTCTACCGTAATTTGTTGATTAGATAAATGAAGGAGGTGAGTTATAGGATGAACGAATCAGGGAGATTTCATAATTACATCTGTGGTAAGTTGTTGGGCGACGGCTGCATTACGAAGCAGGACGGAAGAAAACCTCGCTTTCAGTTTATGCATCGAACAGAGGACGTTGGATGGACAGAATACTGCTATGATCACTTGAAAAACTTCATACCTCTATCTCCCCCGACCTATCGGAAAGTGATGGATTTACGAATCAAAAAGGGCTATTCTGAAAGCTATATTGTGCAATCCCGGACCGATGAAGTGATTACAAATTTGTATATACAATGGTATCCAAACGGAAGAAAGGTCCTTCCAGTCGACTATCTTGAAAAGCATTTGGATGAACGAGCATTGGCGTGGTGGTACCAGGATGATGGCCATTTAAAGATAGTCAACGGAACTGTTAATAAAATCATCTTATCGACTGATAGTTTTTCTAACGAGGAAAATAACCGGTTGATTCAATTGCTTCTTGAGAAATTCAACCTCCGTTTTGTTATGGACGGACAAAACCGAATTCTACTCTATGACCAGTTTCAAATCATCTATTTTCTCCAACTTGTCTCACCCTGGTTGCATGAATCGATGAACAGAAAAGCTTTGCCTGTGCAACCTCTCCGACCGATTGCAAAGCGAACTACAATTTACCTACCGGCTAAGTTCAAATTAGTGAAACCAACATCTGAAATCAATGAAAAACTGAATGGTCTACACAACTTGTTTGACGATTCTCAACAGATAGTGTGCATCCATAAAACTTTCAGGATATTCAATCGGTTATTGGAAAGTAAAGAAGTACTTAGTGGATATCAGATTGTTATTGACGATAATCATAGGAAGACACTTGCAAACATTCGGCAGCAAACTGGGCTGACGATTAGTCGACTGTGTGAGTATTGTTTTTCAATTTAGTAACCCGTACCTGTGGTCAAGCCCCTTAAAAATGGACATGAAACAATTGCTTAAATCGTGCCACTAAGCACTCATATGATACTTAGCTAAAAAAGATGACGGTG